>CAZHPV010000151.1:0-1566 GCA_964534845.1 uncultured Caulobacterales bacterium | reverse complement strand
ATCTAATGGCACGCGAATTAGCGTGATTAAATCGCACGATATTTGGCTTCAAATTGCTGGAAAACCCCATGATTGCACATCTGAAAATCAGAGATTTTCAGTGCTTATCCATGGCGGGAAGGGCGCACGTAGACGTATTGATGCCTTGCGGCAGCTTACTTCACTGAGCCGTGACGGTATAAAAGACTTTAAATTATTAGGCCGACAAAAAGCGTTTTCAAAAATGAGAAATGGGCTTTTGGCATATGATATCCGCATGGATGGCGGCTCTTATAAAGATGTCGCAATTGCTCTTTTTGGAATACAAAATGTCCAGAAAGACTGGGATTCTACGGGGTGTTTCCTCAAGGCCCGCGCTGTTCGCGCCTATAAATTTGGAGAGCGAATGGTCGCGCAAGACTATCAAAGTTTGCTGCCTAAAAAGGCGCTTTAAGGGCGTATCGGTTTTTGAACGTCCTAAAAACGTGACTCCCAATCACGTCCAAGTTGTGTCTTGATTCGTTGCATTGAGCTGCGCGGATAGAGGCAGCCATGGTGAATATAGTGAGGCGTAAATGGGCGAAGGTTTAAAAAGACAAAATATACCGAGACGAAAAATACTACTAGATGATGTCGCCAGTCCGTTTCTTTTACCTGACGAGGCCGCCGTATTTCTGAGGCTGGATGAACGCACACTCGCAAATTATCGGTCTAATAAAACAGGTCCCGTTTACCGCAAACATGGCGGCTCTATATGTTATCACCGTGATGACTTGCGGAAATGGTCGAGTGTAACGGCGGCCAAAATATGAGCGGTATGACACTTATACAGTGTCATTTTGTGAGAGGCGTGCTCAATCACAGGATAAGGTTTGGGACGCCTGATAAGACGGTCAGACTTGATAAATACCGTAAACTGGCGTGCTTTAAACATGGCAAAACATTGGGCTATATTCGGTGGCGCGCGAATGAATACGGGACGCAAGATTGGCGGTTTTTCATTTTAAAAACAGAATGCACGGGTCTTGTAACGCGCGTTCCAGGAGTATCACCCGCTGTCAAAGTCCTCGCCGCTTTCAACGGAACGCAAGCTGTAAAGCGAGCTTTAGCGGCGTTTGATACAGTTGAGAAATCCACCTCAGAGTCCTTAGAAATATTGCCAGAAGCTTACTGGGTTTCTTTTCAGAACGATTTGTCCGCGCGTGAATCCTTAAGCGGAATATTGCCACATTCGTCTCATTTGGAGGCGCGCGATGCTCTTTAAAGCGCTCATTGCTGGGGTAATGACACTCGCTGTGATCGGAACGGCAGGGCAGATTATCTTCCCGCCTAAGCCTGTTTTACTTTATAATCCGAGCTATAGCGCTAAGGTTGGATGGTATCGCTTGCGGCCAGATGAACCCATTGCTTTGGGCACGCAGGTCGCAGCATTTGCTCCTGAATGGGCGCGCCGTTTAGCCGATGAGCGCGGATATCTGCCCTATAATTACCCCCTCATAAAGACGGTCTGGGCCGTCCATGGGGATGAGGTTTGTTACAATACTCAATCGGTGAGTGTCCCAAAACGTCCTGATATTCCCGTGCTGG
>CAZHPV010000150.1:0-1622 GCA_964534845.1 uncultured Caulobacterales bacterium | reverse complement strand
TAGCGTTAAGGGTTTTTCAGTAGCCTCTCCAGTGCCTATAAGCTTGGCCCTTAAAATACCGGGTAACAGACCTGCCTCTAAAGGTGGTGTGTAAAGCTTACCGTCTATGTCTAAAAACAAATTGGTAAATGAGCCTTCACATAACGCCCCATGCGGGTTCGTAAAGATAACTTCATCCACGCCGTAATGTTTTTTTAATCTGGCCAGTTCGCCCGCGTAGAAATCCCGCTCTGAGAGCTTATCGGCGCTGTGCTGAAAGGTTTCTGATAAGGGCAGGGCGGAGACGATTACATTGAGTGTTGGTTCGAGGGCTATTAAATCCTTAATCGTAATTTTAACGTCTCCGTTTTTTGACAGGCTTAAACGGATATGTTTGTCCGACTTTGCGGTTTTTACGGCGCGATCCAAACGGCGTTGAATTTTACGGCGGCTAAATGTGTAAGACATTTTGCGGGCTGATTTTTTAAGACGCGAAAGATGGGCGTCCAGATGGATAAAACCTCGAACGGCGTCCCATTTAAAAGTTTCGATTAAATGCGGGGGTTGCGTGCGCAAAATATCGGCTTTGAGTAGACATTCCCGGTATTCGTCCGGACCCTGACTATCCAAGACCACACCGCTGCCAATACCATAGTGGCACGCTCCGTCTTTCAAGCTTAACGTTCGGATGCCGACATTAAAACAGGCCGTTCCGTCCGGGTCGATATAGCCCATCGCCCCGCAATAGGCTTCGCGTTGTGTCTCTTCCAATTCCGCGATAATTTCCATGGCACGTATTTTAGGGGCGCCGGTTACCGAACCGCAGGGAAAAAGCGCGCGGAAAATATCGGCAAAGCCGATATCCTCTCTTAACTGACTTGTAACCCGCGAGGTCATTTGGTGAATGGTTGGAAACGTTTCAATAGAGAACAGTTCGGGCACGGCTACGCTTCCGGGCTGGCTGAGCCGGGCCAGGTCATTGCGTAAAAGATCGACAATCATCAAATTTTCGGCCTGTGACTTTATCTCTGCGCGCATGTCTTGAGCGATTTTTATGTCCTCAATATCCGTTGTGCCGCGGGGTCGTGTGCCTTTCATCGGGCGCATGACCATGTGCCGTGCTGATTTTTCAAAAAACAATTCGGGAGAAAAGGAAATGATTTTAGCTCCACCTAAATTGACGATCCCCCCGTACCGGCTGGCTTGGCGCTGACGCAGGGCGGCGTAAAGAGATTGGGCAGAGCCTTTATATGTACCTAACAAAGGAAAGGTGAGGTTTATCTGATAAACATCCCCGGCTTTTATATAGGCCATGACTTTATCAAAGCGTTCAAGATATTGGCTTTCTGACCATAAAGGCTTTACGTCAAGCGCAATGGGGGTACGTGTATAGCGCATATGAGCCGGGATTTCGTCGCGCGGTTTGGAGAACACACCAAATTTCAACAGGGGGCGGTTGTTGTCGTTTAGTCGGTCTTTCAAGCAGGCTTCAAAGGCATAACCCATTTCATAAGCGCAATAACCCGCTAGATAAGCGCCCTTGCTGTGATAGGCCGCTAGCGTCTGAAATGCCTGTTCCAACTCGCTTGCATTATAAGCTGTAATGACCGTTTCAGGATTTTCATAAAGGCGCACAGTCTGGC
>CAZHPV010000149.1:0-1639 GCA_964534845.1 uncultured Caulobacterales bacterium | reverse complement strand
TGAACCGTGGACATCCTCATTAAAAGTGAGGCGCTCTACCAACTGAGCTACGGGCTCCCTTTGAAGCGCGCGGAACCTATGTCGAGGTCGCGAATAGGTCAACCCCTAAAGACGCAAATTCCTATTTTTTTACCCCCCGTCTTTCAGAGACGCTGCATTCCAACCCTTTCGGAAATCCTGCACAAATTTTTCAAACTGACCCTGCGCAATAGACTGGCGCATACGCATCATGAGATTTTGAAAATAGGCGACATTGTGCCAACTTAAAATCATCGCGCCCAGTAACTCTTGAGATTTTACCAAATGATGGAGATAGGCTTTAGAATAATTCTGGCTGGCAGGACATATAATGGTTTCGTCCAAAGGGCTATCATCCTCAGTATACATAGCCTTCTTGATGTTATAGGGGCCTTCATCCGTCCAAACCTGCCCGTGACGGCCCGATCGTGTCGGAATAACGCAATCAAACATATCAACGCCGCGCGCAACAGCCTCGACAAGATCAATGGGTTTGCCGACGCCCATTAGATACCTTGGGCGGTTCTGTGGCAGTACAGGTGTAGTAAAGTCCAGAACATCGCACATGGCTGCATGTCCCTCGCCAACCGCCAAACCTCCAATAGCAAAACCTCCATATCCGCCGGAAATAGATTGGGCGATGCTCCGCTCAGCACTTTCGCGCCTTAGGTCTTCAAATGTTGACCCTTGTACGATAGCAAACAAGGTTTGATCCTCACGCGCACCGAAAGCCTTAAGTGAGCGTTCTCCCCAGCGTAAGGACAAACGCATAGACTCCGCGGCCTTTTCATAGGGGGTTGGAAAATCAGTACATTCATCCAATTGCATTGAAATATCTGCCCCTAAAAGATCGGCTTGAATCTCAATTGATCGTTCCGGCGTTAACATATGTTTGGAGCCATCAATATGACTTTGAAACTCCACCCCTTTTTCGGACATTTTACGCAATTTCGAAAGTGACCAAACCTGAAACCCACCGGAATCCGTCAAAATAGGTCCGTCCCATCCGCCAAACTGGTGCAAACCGCCAAGGCGTTTTACACGCTCCGCTCCGGGCCGCAGCATAAGGTGATAGGTATTACCGAGTATAATATCGGAACCCGCCGCCTTTACTTGATCCATATACAGACCTTTGACCGTGCCCGCTGTCCCGACAGGCATAAATGCCGGCGTACGAATATCCCCGCGCGACGTTTTAAGTATGCCAGTTCGCGCTTGGCCTGATCTGGCCGTTATATCAAAAGGGAAAATTGCCACTTATATCATTCCGCCTGTTCTTCTTTATGCCATAACAGACTGGAATCACCATAGCTGTAAAACCGATAGCCTGACGCTATGGCGTGGTCGTAAGCCTGTTTCATTCTCTCTACGCCTACAAGTGCGCATACAAGCATAAACAAGGTCGATTTGGGCAAATGAAAATTTGTCATCAAGCCATCGACTATTTTGAACTGGTAATCTGGGGTGATAAAAATATCCGTATTACCGGACAAATGCTCCAAGACCCCGTCAGCATATGCACTTTCGAGAGCTCGCAGTGAGGTCGTCCCCACGGCTATAATACGCCGACCCTCGGACTTGGCCTTACTGATACGCCCGGCGGTTTGCGCATCTATAACGT
>CAZHPV010000148.1:0-1724 GCA_964534845.1 uncultured Caulobacterales bacterium | reverse complement strand
CTGCTGTGGGTTATCAGCCAACACTGGCCACTGAAATGGGCCAGATGCAAGAGCGCATTACCTCAACGAATAAAGGCTCTATTACTTCTGTTCAGGCGATTTACGTTCCAGCCGATGACTTGACTGACCCTGCGCCAGCCACATCATTCGCTCATTTGGACGCGACCACTGTTCTTAACCGTGCTATCTCTGAGAAGGGGATTTACCCGGCCGTTGACCCGCTGGATTCAACATCTCGTATTCTGGAGCCGCGGACTGTCGGAACTGAACATTACGAAACAGCCCGTATGGTGCAAGAAATATTGCAGCGTTATAAGTCGCTTCAGGACATTATCGCGATTTTGGGTATGGATGAGCTTTCAGAGGAAGACAAACTCACCGTTGCGCGCGCGCGTAAGGTTGAGAAGTTCCTTTCGCAGCCTTTCCACGTGGCCGAAATCTTCACGGGCTCGCCAGGCTTGCTGGTTCCGCTCGAAGATACAGTACGTTCGTTTAAAGGCCTGTGCGAAGGTGAATATGATCACCTCCCAGAACAAGCCTTTTACATGGTCGGCGGGATTGATGACGTGATCGAAAAAGCGGCTAAAATGGCAGCCGAGGCGGCTTAACTTGGGGAGGGCTTTGGATATTGAGGACTGTGTAAATACGCATTGTCCTTGGTCCGGAAAGCCCGTGTCACGCGACGCCCTGATGATTTATAAGGGCAATATTGTCGGATTTTGTAAATCTGGATGTCGCGATAAGTTTGAAAAGGCTCTTGTTCATTTCGAGGGCGTCATAGGAGAAAGACATGGCGGATAAGTTATATTTTTCACTTGTATCGCCGGAACGGGAACTATTCTCGGGCGAGGTCGATCAGGTAGATGTGCCCGGAACTGAGGGCGATTTGGGTATATTGCCAAACCATAGCCCGCTCATGGCGGCTATTCGCACTGGCGCAATTACGGTGCATACGGGTAGTTTGGAAACACAATTTTTTATTCAGGGTGGCTTCGCCGATGTTACACCTGCGGGTTTGACGATATTGGCAGAAAAAGCCATTCCGATTGATGAGCTTAATTCTGAAATGATCAAAGAATTGATGGCTGAGATAGAAAAAGACATCGAAAAGCAAGAAGGCGAAGCGGCCTTAGCAGCACAGCAAAATCTGGCTAGCCTTAAAGTTATATCTAACCGGTTCGATAATTTTTATCACTCTTAATTGAACCTGATCCTATCCAGCTATTTCGGATTTTGGAGACCGCGCTGCCCGGTCAGCCTTAGTCGTGACTAAGACATAAATCATAAGGGCTATAATGCCCAAACTACCTGCCAATAAGAAGGGTGCACCAGGAATATAGGGTATGTCCGTGCGCGTGAAATTCTCGATCTTGAAAATATCGATATAGAATGTGTTGGCAAGGTTGATGACATGCTGACCTATCTGAATGATGTTGTCGGGGAAGGTGACTAATCCAGTGTTCGTTTTTAGATCAGCATCCCCAAAATACCAAAACATACCCGCCATACCAAAAGGGCCAATCATTAAGGCCAAGCCTTGGGCAGCGCCGATTGCGCCTTGTAATTCGCCTTGTTCAGTTTCAGATACGCGTGAACTCATCATATTTGTCAGCGCAGGACCATATAATCCTGCAAAGGCTGCGAAGGGACCGGCTGCGTAAATTATCCAGCCTTTATCTGCGCTTCCCATTATAACATAAGCTAGGATAGCCGATATAATACCC
>CAZHPV010000147.1:0-1738 GCA_964534845.1 uncultured Caulobacterales bacterium | reverse complement strand
GCCTTGGGACACGGTTCTATTGACTTATATCGCCGTGAAATTATAGCGCTTTATAATGGCGAAAAAAAGGACAGTATTGAAAAAAATACTTTCATTTGGGAACCTTTGTACAGACATTATAACAAGTGGGTCAGGAGCGGTGGCCATATCCCAACCTTGCGTGTTGGAGCTCAGCCTTATGGTATATTACCAATTACAAACCGCCCAAAACCCTTTCCGGACCCTGTAAAGATCGAACCATTAAGCTCTTCAGATTTTTATAAAAAATATGACCACTTCATGCATGAGTTAGCAAATATGTGGCTTGGCCGTCTGAAAGTTCCATTGCTAGATCCCAATGCAACCGACGGAAACGTTGGAGGGTCACCGGAAACCGACGTTAAAACCATATCTGAGGTTTTAGGCGCGGTACCCAACCCAGTTAACTTACACATAAGGGAAATGACTCGGTCCATAGAAAAAGATATGGAAAAATTTTCAAAATCTATCGCACTATTTGATAGCGCTATGGATATCAATGCCCCCACTGGGATCGAAAATCAATGGGCGGCGTCAAAACTTGCTCTTGATAAAAATGCAACAAATATTTTTGCGCAAATCGGTGAACTAGATACACTAGAGACAGCTATAAACACCCATGTTTCTAAAAACGCAACGAAGTTACAATTGAGAAAATTATTATTGGGCAGTTTAAGACCCCCAGTAGAAAAATATAAAGATCAATATGCAAAAACACCACATCTTTGGAATTTGTTTCAGGAAAATGGTCCCCTAGTTACTGAAGTCAAAAACAAAGCTGGACGAGAACGCATACCTAATCTTGCGGGATCCGAATTTTCTAAAACCATTTCGCCGATTGAATTTCGTATAAATGAATATGAAGAATTAGAAGAACTTTATGATCTCCTAAACGTCATGATAACGACACTTAAGGATCTTAAACCTGGCAAGTCACCCGACCCGCAAATTAAAGGCGAAGCCCCGCTTCTCTTCCACTTATTACATGAAACATATCTAAATTATCCGAGCAATGGTGCACCAGCGCTAATCGCAATCTTTAAGCAAATTCAGAATAAAATCACTCCTGCGCTTGAAGACGAAACCCAAGCACCTCAGACTGCCAAGGAAATCACCCTAATGATGCAAGAGGTTCTGGGACTATTAATGTATCGCTTGGATGCATGGGTTACCTCCAGAGCGGCACAAGGCTTAGCCCAAATTCGGCAGCAATCCCCACACGGTCTATCCATTGGTGGATATGGATGGCTTTTGGACTTGCGGGCTTCCGACGATCCACCCTCTGAAGGCTATATCCATGCGCCTTCAATGAATTCTGCAACGACAGCTGCGGTCTTGCGTTCAGGGTGGGCAGCATTTGGAACAAAAGACGAGACGAAACCACTCTCCGTGAACCTCAGCTCAGCACGTGTGAGGGGCAGCCGTTGGATTTTAGAAGGTGTTCGAAACGGGCAAGACTTGCCTGAACTATTAGGAGCCCGCTTTGAACGTTACTTGCATGATAGCTATCTCGATAAATGGCTCGATGAATTCCGAAGCGCCATAAACAATGCATCGGCCTCTAACCGTAGCGAAACGGCAATCGTAGACGGTCTGGCGCTTGCCCGTGCATATAGCAGTGACCCCTCCCCCTCCGAGGTTAATGTTAAAAGCGCGATCGAATCCATCCTAGCTACCGTAGCTACCACAAAGGTTCGTAAAAAATTAAAGGCTATTATAG
>CAZHPV010000146.1:0-1749 GCA_964534845.1 uncultured Caulobacterales bacterium | reverse complement strand
GTTCTAGACGGCCTCGCAGAACTCAATATCTGTACGGGTTATAAATTGGACGGCAAAATCCTGCGCCGCCTCCCCGCCGGCGCGGCAAATCAAGCGGCGGTGAAACCCATTTATGAAAGCCTTCCGGGATGGCAAGGCTCAACACGCGGTGCCCGCTCATGGGCGGATTTGCCTGCCGAGGCCGTTAAATATGTTCGCCGTGTAGAAGAGCTGATCGGCTGCCCCGTTTCAATGGTCTCTACCTCACCCGAGCGCGAAGATGTGATTTTAATGCGCGACCCCTTTAAGGTCTAAGATTTAAATATCCTGATTAGGGTTGGTGGCCTTCTCAAGTGCTTTGAGCAAGTCTTTATGAATACTATGCGAATCCCCGCCGCCAAATATGATTGCTCCTGACGTATAGCTCGTACCAAAAGTTTCAGCTGCAGTGACTGTCTGGGCTACGGCCGAAAGAAAATCTTTTTGCGTTAGCGAGCTAAGGGGGTGGATAAAAACCGACCAGACAATATCATTTGCCAGAGCGTAACGCGCATCTAAAACAGCATCATAATTTGCCTGCATCATACGAGCCAGAATATCTTCATTGGCAATTGACTGCGGCGCGATAGGTGCGAGCAAACGCATACGGTCGGCCTTAACGTCATAAACGAGGAGCACTTCACGCTCTTGAAGTTTAAAACGCACCATATTTTTATTAACGCTGGCCTCTTCATCAAATTTTTGAATAAGTGTAACGAGGTTTTCTGCCGTCATCTTTTGCGAGGTTTCTACACTTTCTGAACTGCACCCGCTCAGGCTGAAAACAGCAAAACAAATGAAAATGAAAAACGCTCTGGTCATAAACACTCCTGCGGGACATATGTTGAGGCCAATTCTCGTCAAATGCAAGCGCATAGTCGGTATGTTTTACTATCTGTTGACGCGACCCTCTTTGATTGCCAAGTGGAACAATGTCACAAAGCTCTAATGATTCCACATTACAAAATAACGGAGCCATCTGGGCGGCCTCACTCGCACTCGTCATTATCTGGGGCAGTGCTTTTACCCTCATAGGCTATGTCGTAGATTATATAACGCCGCTTTGGGTCGTTATTTACCGATTGAGTATTGGAGCGGCTTTTATGTTTATCTGGACTTATTTACGGCGCGAGAAACTACCAAAACTCAGTGACAGTCGATGGATCTGGTATGGTCTGTTAGGCATTATGGGCGGGTCTCTCCCTTTCTATCTTCTTTCTCTGGGGCAATTAAAAATCGACAGCGGCTTGGCAGCTATCATTGTAGGCGCCAGTCCGCTCATAACCATTTTATTGGCGCATTTTTTTACAGAAGAACGCCTGACCGGCATCAAGTTTACCGGTTTTATTATTGGCTTTATAGGCGTAATAATCCTGTTTTTACCCGATGACTTTAGCCTCAATTTACGAGAAGAATGGGTATCTCAAATGTTAGTCCTTATTGCCGCTGCGTCTTATTCCATAGGAACTATTATTGCTAAACGCGCCCCGGAAACATCGGCCAGCGTCGGTTCAACGATTATGATGATTTCCGGCGCTTTAACGGCTTCGTCTTTTGGACTTGCAACGGGACTGCCCGAGGCTCTGCCTCCATTGCCAGCGCTTATCGCGGTCATAACTTTAGGCATAGTCAGTACAGCAACGGCATTTCTGTTATTTATTTGGGTTATAGATCAGACTGGCCCCACCTATATCGCAAAGGTAAATTACTTTGTGCCTGCCGCGTCAGTCA
>CAZHPV010000145.1:0-1797 GCA_964534845.1 uncultured Caulobacterales bacterium | reverse complement strand
TATAAGGTCATCGACAACTTCCGGGTCGGCCAGAGTTGATGTATCTCCTAATTTACCAAAGTCATTTTCAGCGATTTTGCGCAAGATACGCCGCATGATTTTACCCGAGCGTG
Organism: uncultured Caulobacterales bacterium; assembly: GCA_964534845.1. GTDB lineage: Bacteria > Pseudomonadota > Alphaproteobacteria > Caulobacterales > Maricaulaceae > CALCKU01. The sequence continues at coordinate 1,684 of CAZHPV010000145.1, read as the reverse complement.
TCTTGGGCAAACCCGGCGCAAACTGGATGAGATCAGGCGTCGCAATCGGCCCTATTTCAGCACGGACATGTTTGACCAAATCCTTGTATAAAGCCTCATCGGCTTTGACGTCGGCCCGCACGGTGACATAGGCATATATGCCCTGCCCTTTAATGTCGTGCGGGTAGCCAACAACAGCAGCCTCAGCCACAGCGTCATGCGATACAAGTGCACTTTCAACCTCAGCTGTTCCCATGCGGTGACCCGACACATTAATCACGTCATCAACGCGGCCCGTAATCCAGTAAAAGCCGTCTTTGTCACGCCGACAGCCATCACCCGTAAAATAATTACCGGGATAGGCAGCAAAATAGGTATCTTTAAACCGCTGATGATCGCCGTAAACCGTTCGCATCTGCCCGGGCCAGCTATCCGTGATAATAAGATTGCCTTCTGCCTCGCCTTCAAGCGTTACGCCATTCGCATCAACAAGCGCAGGCACAATACCGAAGAAAGGATGACTACCAGCGCCCGGCTTCATCTGTGTCGCGCCCGGCAGAGGGACAATCATGGCCCCGCCCGTCTCCGTCTGCCACCATGTATCGACAATAGGACAGCGGCCCTCGCCCACAACATGAAAATACCACTCCCACGCTTCGGGATTAATCGGCTCCCCGACAGTGCCAAGCAGTCTGAGGGTTTTGCGAGATGTCGATTTAACAAGGGCCTCGCCTTCGCGCATTAAGGCGCGTATGGCTGTCGGAGCTGTATAAAAAAGCGAAACCTTATGCTTATCGCAGACCTGCCAAAACCGCGAGGCATCAGGATAGGTTGGAATGCCTTCAAACATCACAGTCGTCGCGCCGTTCGCAAGCGGGCCGTAAACAATATAGGTATGTCCCGTGACCCAGCCAACATCAGCCGCGCACCAATAGACATCATCTTCTTTCAAATCAAAAACATATTCATGCGTCATTGAGGCCCAGACAAGATAGCCGCCTGTTGTATGTAACACACCCTTTGGCTTGCCTGTCGAACCGCTTGTGTAAAGAATAAACAAAGGATCTTCCGCACTCATCGGCTCGGGCGGACAATGATCGTTCACATCACTTAAAGCCTCATGCAACCAAACATCACGGCCCTCGGTCATATCCACCTCGGCGCCCGTATGTTGTACTGTCAAAACGGTTTTAACAATGCCCGCTATCTCGCAAGCCGCGTCGCAATTCTCTTTAAGGGGAACCCGCTTAGTACCGCGCAGACCTTCATCAGCGGTAATAACAAATGTACTCTCACAATCAGTAATACGGCCCGCTAATGCATCCGGTGAAAAACCCCCGAATACCACCGAATGCACTGCGCCAATGCGCGCACAAGCGAGCATGGCAAAAGAGGCTTCCAAAATCATCGGCATATAAATGGTGACACGGTCACCTTTTTTCACACCGTGCTTTTTCATAACATTGGCAAAACGGCACACCTCGCCGTGAAGCTGGCGATATGTCAGCGTCCGGCTTTCTGACGGATCATCCCCCTCCCAAATAATCGCAGGCTTATCCCCCCGGCTGGCCAAATGGCGATCAAGGCAATTAGAGGTCACATTCAAAACCCCGTCCTCATACCATTTAACCGAAAGCTTAGCCTTATCCCAACTAACATTCTTAACCGTCTTATAAGGGGTCATCCAATCAAGACGTTGACCCAT
>CAZHPV010000144.1:0-1878 GCA_964534845.1 uncultured Caulobacterales bacterium | reverse complement strand
GTTGCGTTATTACTCACAAATGGCCAGTCCTGATAAATTATACTATGATTGATTTAAACACTGAATTCGACGATATAACGCCTGATGACTGGAAAGCCCTCGTCTCACAATTCTTAAAAGGAAAACCCTTCGAAACGCTGATACACGAAACGGAAGACGGGATAGCCAAAGGCCCGCTGGCAACACTAGAAGACCGCCCGGAAACAATAGCCCCGCTCTTTCGGCTGGAGACAGAGCTTACCGAAGGCCGGCCCTGGCATATTCAAACACCAGTTTCGGATAAAAACCTTGGCTTCGCCAACACACAACTCTTGGAGGATTTGAAAGGCGGGGCCAGCGCGGCGCGCATTTCTCTGGGTGACAAAGGTGTCCCCATCCGCAATAGCAACGACCTTAAACGCTTATTTGATCAGGTTCATATGGATCTCATCCCTATTAGTCTTGCACCCCATTCCGACACATCGATTGTTGAGCTTTTTTCAGGATATAGGGCCTCCTACATTAATCTTGGACTGACCCCTCAAACGCCGAAATTAAAAAATCTCATAAAAAAGTTTCCTAAATCATGGAGAGCGGTGACTATTGACGGGGCTTCCGTCCACGATAACGGCGCAACAGATGCACAGGAACTGGCTTATATGGCCACAAATCTTGCATTTGTTTTCCGCCAATTAGGTGATTTAGCGCCTGAGCATATTTGTGTAGAACTGGCTACTCATCAAGACGCACATCTCAGCATTGCAAAACTCCGAGCGGCGCGACGAATTTACAATCGTATCGCTGAATGTTTTGGGCACAAACAGGCGCGTTTAAATTTACACGTCATAACGTCTAATCGTATGATGCAAAAAATTGATCCTTGGACAAATATGTTGCGGGTTATGAGTGCTGGGTTCGGCGCTGTTATTGGCGGAGCAGATTATATCACAACCCGGCCTTTCACAGAGACTTTGGGGAGCGCGACACCCTTTGGCTATCGTGTCGCTCGCAATATGCAACTCATGATGATGGAAGAGAGCCATTTGGGCCATGTGCAGGATGCGGCTTATGGTAGTTATCATCATGAAAAGCTGACAGATCAACTCGCGCAAAAGGCTTGGAGCGAGTTCCAGACAATCGAAAGTGAAGGCGGTCTTGAAAATCTATCGGCTTTTAACACGAGGGTTCAAAACGCCGTTAAAGCCCGTAAGGACCGCAACTCCCCTATATTAGGCGTCAGTCTACATCCCACAGATGATATCCGCAAAGCCGAGATAAGAGGAAATTGAGGATGAAGCCAGATTTCACCCAAATTGATCTCGGTCGTCCGCGTGCCTTTATGCGCACACATTCGCTTTGGCACGCTCCTGAAAATATAGATATTCAATCTTCTTACGGCCCGGAAGATTTAGCAGGACTTGAAGCCTTAAACAGCCTTCCGGGTTTTGCACCTTTCATCCGAGGCCCCTACCCGACTATGTATACGCAACAGCCTTGGACAATCCGCCAATATGCAGGATTTTCCACGGCCGAAGATAGTAATGCTTTTTATCGGCGCAATCTCGCCGCGGGACAAAAAGGCCTATCTGTTGCTTTCGACCTTGCGACCCATAGAGGATATGACAGTGACCATCCCCGCGTTTCTGGCGATGTAGGCATGGCCGGCGTTGCGATTGACAGCCTTTACGATATGCGCGTGCTATTTGATCAAATCCCTTTGGATAAAATGTCGGTCTCCATGACAATGAACGGTGCGGTGCTACCCGTTTTAGCACTTTATATTGCGGCGGCACAGGAACAAGGTGTGGAGCCAGAACACTTGGCCGGTACTATTCAGAACGACATCTTAAAAGAGTTTATGGTACGAAACACCTATATTTATCCGCCTAAACCGAGCAT
>CAZHPV010000143.1:0-1906 GCA_964534845.1 uncultured Caulobacterales bacterium | reverse complement strand
CCCGGCGACCAACTTGATATTGTTGTCTCAAGCGCACCGGAGCTGTCCCGCTCTATAACTGTCGGGCCTGATGGCCGCATTTCTATGCCTATGGTGCCGCCTTTCATGGCAGCCGGGCGCACATTGGGACATATACAAAACACCATTAGAACCCATTTGGCGACACAATTACGAGACCCCACGCTCACTGTTACGCCGCGGGCCTTTGCACCGGCACAGGTCTTTGTAGGCGGGAATGTCAATCAACCGGGCACCTATACCCTGCCCGGTCCAGTTGGCGTGATTGAAACGATCTTCATGGCAGGCGGCTTCCGCGCGGGAGCCAAGAGCAAACAAGTCGCCGTGCTTCGACGCGCGCCCAATGGCGGTATGATGATGCGTCCTGTCAATATCCAAAACGGACTTAGAAATATCAGGGAATATGATGATAATATGCAGCTAAGGCGCGGCGATATTGTCTTTGTACCCAGAACAACTCTGGCCGAGCTGGGGGCCTTTATGCAAGCCATACGTACAACGATTCCGTTTGACTTTAATGTCAGCTATCAATTTGGGAATACGGGCGGTGGTACAGACCCGACACTTCTAAATAATGGGACATCGACAACGATAACCCCTTAAAAACTCTCACTTTCACCCCCGCACACGGGCGGGGTTATTTTTTCCGGCCGCACTATGTCGAGGCGCGGCCATTTATCTGCCCATTCTTTTTCGTCTATTCGGCTTTCGTAAATTTGTAATTTGCGCGTGAACTTTGGAGTTGGACGGACGATAAGACCCAAAAGATCTTCTACCCCATAGGGTGCGATCAACTCTATTTTACCGCTAACCAATCGTGCTCCAATCGCTGTTGCCGTTTCAGCCCAATGCTCAAGCGCATGAAAACAGTCTTTATAGGGCGCGTCGTCATTTCGGATATGCATACGCGCCTGATTTCGGACTTCCCAATTCACATTCGGGAGCAAGCTGTCTAATTGCTTTCGGTAGCCCTCCTCATACGCACTATCATGCGCAGCGTTAAAATAGATAACGTCCACATCATTTTCCAGATCGGGCCTATAGGCTATATTGTGTAATTTTGCCCATATGGGATTACGAATAGCTCCTGCCGCTATCCAGCTATCTTCTTCCTGGATGTGCTGATGCGCCCTTAGGAGTGACATTGTCCGCGGCTCAGAGCGGATAAAGTCAATAATATCCTGTTTGGAATGCATATGAGAGCTTAGGCAGGTTTACCCGCAATGCCAAGGCTCTCACCGTGCAGTAAAGCTGTTCGCCATAGCGCCTCGCAACGATAGGACGCTAAGTGCGCCAATAGTTTAGGCGCTCGCCTGTAAGCCAAGAGCAATAACGTATAAAATTATTCTAATTTAAGCGGCAGATTGGTCGAGAGTTTCGCGGTTCTCGTTTAGCCACCCTCTGGCAGCTCTTTGCGCCAATGTCAGATCGCTATTGGTCATTTCCAACTTAAGCTCTTCAAGATAAGCTCTAGCAGGCTCTGATCCCATCATGGCTGCGAGATTAAACCATTTATGGGCTTCGATATAATCCGGACCTCTATCTTCCAACTCAGTGGAATAAATCAATCCTAAACGAAACAGATCTTCAGACTTAGCACTCGACATAATCGCATCTTTAGCTTCTTGTAGTTCAACATCAGTAAAGGCCATACTTGCCTCCCCATTTAATTTTCACCTAAAACCTTCGGGAAATCTTACGTTTCTCAAAAGCTGCGCCGGGCAAAGATTATTTTTGTCCTCGAGCGCTTAATAGGGAGATTGGCGAGTTGAGATAAATATAAAGTTAATTTCTATAAAGCTTAACAGAACTTTTTACTTGTTAAAATAAGTAAATATTCATTACTTTTAAGTTTAAACGTAATTAAAAAACAATTACACTTATTTAT
>CAZHPV010000142.1:0-1997 GCA_964534845.1 uncultured Caulobacterales bacterium | reverse complement strand
CTTTAAAGCCGGTTATGAAGAGCGCCGCAGTCACGAACTCGATATTGCAGCCGAACTTGTCATGCTTAAAGCCGAGGTCGATTATACCGTCAAAAATCTCGCGACATGGATGAAGCCTCAGCGCATTAAAAACTCGCTCTCAACTATGGGAAAGACCTGTGAAATTAGGCGCCAATCAAAAGGTGTCGTCTTGAATATGGCCGCCTATAATGCTCCGACCGCTGAAGCCTTTATGCCAATGATAGCGGCAATAGCGGCAGGCAATTCCGTTGCGATTAAACCCTCAGAGTTAGCCCCCGCTTCGGCACAAATCATTCAGGAAATTGTTAATGCAGCTTTCTCTGAGGATGAAGCTCAGGTCTTTCAGGGCGGCGTCAATGTTGCACAAGAACTTCTCGCCTTGCCCTTCAACCATATTTACTACACAGGTGGGATGGCCGTGGGTAAGATTGTCATGAAGGCTGCCGCCGATAATTTTGCCTCTGTCACGCTGGAAATGGGCGGCAAATCACCCGTTATTATCGATGAGACAGCTGATATAGAAAATGCGGCAACCAAAATTTCATGGGGACGCGTTATGAATGCAGGTCAGGTCTGCATTGGCACCGAATATGTCATTATCCATGAGAGCAAAAAAGACGAATTCTTAGAACTTATAAAAGAAAAAATGCAAGCCCAGTATAATGCGGACGGGCAAGGGTTTGAAAACTCCAATTATGTTCCGCGCATCATAAATGAACGCCACACGAAACGCATCAAGGCATTGATGGACGATGCAATCAAGAACGGCGCAACTACCGTTTGTGGCGGCGGTGCCGATATCAAAGATTGTTATATAGAACCAACTATATTTTCTGATGTCACCGATGATATGACTATAATGCAAGAAGAAGTCTTCGGGCCTGTTTTATGTGTGACCACATATAATAACAAAGATGAGGTTTTAGGCATAATCGAAAAGCGTCCTAACCCACTGGCGCTTTATATTTATTCCACAGATAAAAACAATATCGAGTATTTTCTGACGAACACATCTTCCGGCTCAGCAGTGGTAAATAATAATTGCGTACAATCCGGCACAAATCCACGCCTACCCTTTGGCGGTGTCGGGTCCTCGGGTATGGGACGTATAGGTGGTTATGAAGGCTTCCGTACTATGTCTAATGAACGCTCGGTCGTACACCAACCCTTGGACCGTTTCAGGGACTTTCTTATCCAGATGCCGCCCTATTCAGAACGTTATAATAATATAATCATGAAAGCCTTGAAGTAAGGCTACACTTTATGACATTAATGTTGCTTGATATTTCCGGGACCCCAGAAAGCTCGCATTTCTGAAATTTTTCCATCATCATCAAATGCAAATGTATCGATTACATGGATTGTCATACTGCCGGGCGGAAGCTCGACCTCAATATCCGTATCAACATCTGTCATACCCGCCCCGCCAACAGTCACTTCAAATGCAAAGGCTGCCATATTAGACGCTATCCGAGTTTGTCCTTGCTGGGATAAGGTCGCACCGTTTTTAACAGCCATTTTATAAAAGGCGAGAATTTCTTCTTTGCCTTTTTTAATCGGTGTCCCAATGGGATCTTCAACAGTTGCGTTATCTGCAAATAATGCTGTTATCTCTTCGGCGTTTTGTGTATTAAAGTTATCAAGATAGGCTTGAACCGTAGCTTTCATTTTATCACTCATATCTTGTCTCCTTAAACGTAATAACGGCTAATCGTATCAACAACACAAGCTGGTTTCTCCTCGCCTTCAATTTCAATTGTCACACGCAAAGTCGATTGGTAGCCTCCGGGAACTTCCTTAATTTCTAGAAACTCTCCAACCCCTCTTACGCGCGCGCCCACTTTTACCGGATTGAGAAAACGCACTTTTTCAGTTCCGTAATTTACCCCCATCTTCATACCATTTATTTTGATAATCTCGGGCATAAATTTAGCAGCCAGAGACAGGGTAAGATAACCATGCGCAATTGTTGTTCC
>CAZHPV010000141.1:0-2118 GCA_964534845.1 uncultured Caulobacterales bacterium | reverse complement strand
AAATAACATGACAAGAAAAGACGCTGTCTGGATTTTGGAAAAAGCCAAGATTGATGCTTTGGGAGAATAACCACAAATGCAAGTCCCGATTTTAAAGGGTATATTCACAGACGATAGCGGCGAATATAGGTCACGTTACCCGCGCAATATGGTGCCAGTGCCAAAGGCGCAGGGTGTCTCTAATGGCTATCTAAGGCCTGCCGAGGGGATTAATCACTTTGCGGACGTGTCTGGTGTAGACAGGGGCGGGATTAACTGGAACGGCCAGCTATACCGGGTCACTGGCTCGCATTTCAATCATATATCAAGTGACGGGGTTGTAACCTATATTGGTGACGTTGGAGACAATGGCGGCAATGTTTCCTTTACTTATTCGTTTGATTATCTCGCGCTTGCCAGTGATGAAAAACTATATCTTTATGACGGTAACACACTTGCACAGGTGACAGATCAAGACTTAGGCGTGGCTTTAGATGTTGTCTGGATTGACGGTTATTTTCTAACGACAGACGGTGAATTTGTGGTGGCGACTGATTTGCTTGACCCGTTTTCCGTTGCCCCGTTTCGCTATGGCTCCTCTGAGGTAGACCCTGACCCGATAGTGGGCATAAAGAAAATCCGTAATGAACTGGCCGTGATTAATCGCTACAGCATTGAATATTTTGACAATGTGGGCGGCACTGTAAATTCATTTCCTTTTCAAAGAATATCAGGGGCAGAGGTGCAGCGCGGGTGTGTTGGTACTCATGCCTCAGCCGTTTTTAATGACGCCTTGGCCTTTATTGGCGGCAGGCTTAATGAAGAACATGCAATCTGGATTGGAAGCGCTGGAACGTCTATAAAGCTGTCAACGCGCGAAGTAGATTTAAAGCTGAGAGAGTTTACAGAGCAGGAACTATCTCGGGTTATAGTTGAGGCGCGGCGCTTTAGAAATCATAATTTCCTCTATATCCATTTGCCAAATGAAACGCTTGTTTTTGATGCGACAGCCTCTGAGGAAATGGGTCAAAAAGTATGGCACACGCTTGATAGTGGCAGACTGACCCCCGAAAGATATAAAGCTCATAATTTTGTATTTGTTTATGAAAAGTGGGTTTCTGGCGACCCTACAAGCAACCGAATTGGCTGCATGGTAGACGATATTTCGCACCATTACGGCGAGGTCATAGGTTGGGATTTTGGGACACTGATAATCTATAACGAGGCAAAAGGCGCTTTATTCCATGAGATTAAGTTGGTCGGGTTGACAGGACGGGCGGCGCTTGGTGATGACCCGCACATAATGACAAGACATTCAGACGATGGGGTGCATTGGTCAGAGTATAGACGCAAGAGCGTAGGAAAGCGCGGTGATCGTTCCCGGGACATAACTTGGTATCGTCAAGGCCGTATGCGTGAAACAAGACTGCAAGAGTTTTCCGGCACAAGTGACGCTCATATCTCTGTGTCTCGCCTTGATATGGTCATAGAGGGGTTAGCACACTAATGCCCTTCAAGCCCCCGTCACGCAATCAAATCGCCCAAATTGCAGGCAATAACCATGAAATGATAAAGGCTTTTGAGGCTGTCTTTCAGGCGGCGGGTATTATCATACCGGCTGCAAATGATGCCAATGCACAGGCTGCACAGACTGCCAATCAATCCAGCGCAACGGCAAATCAGAAAAGCGATAGCCTCATTGTTTTATCTGGTGTTGCAAGTGGCTCACAAGACCTTGGAGCTTTTGCAGGTGACACGATAGCGGATAATCGCACGATTAAGCAGGCCTTACAGAGCTTGGAAACCGCCATTGAAACGCTTACAAAGAAGGTTGACGATCTTGTCGCATTGTCTGGTGTGGCTGCAAACTCTCAAGACCTTGGCGCGTTTACGGGCAATATGTTCACAGCCAGTGAAACAATTCGCAGCGCCATACAGAAAATAGAAACTAGAATTGAGCTGGAACACCCCTAATGACTAAATCTTTGTCGCACCCTGATTTGTTAGAGCAGGCTGAGGAGATTATGCTTAATATGCCACAGGTCGAGTGTAAGGTTACGCACTATATCCATGACGGGGTGTGTATAAGAGAATGCTTTATGCCAGCCGGAACAGTCGTAATCGGGCATTACCATAGAC
>CAZHPV010000140.1:0-2211 GCA_964534845.1 uncultured Caulobacterales bacterium | reverse complement strand
AACTGTTATATATAGTTTATTGAGATAACTATGAGTCCTGCTTGCGGAGCCATTCTTTATCAGAATATTGTGATAATTAGTCTTATCCAAAATTTTGATCATCAGATATCCATCTCTAATAATCAACGCCTTTAGCTCGACCTTTTCGTGAGTGATCGTCAGCCTAAATCTCTATTTCAGATGCTACTATTTACTAAAATTACGCCATACAAATAATCATACCGTCATACCCATCTTATGCGGTCGAAACTCTGGCCTGCGTCGCAGCATGGCTGGTACCTATAATGACAACAGTTTCTTTACGTTAGCCGTAAACCACATCCGCTTGGGTTTTCGCTTTGACCTCGTCAAGCGTAACGCCCGGCGCAAGCTCTCTCATGCGGAAGCGTTTTTGGCCATCGTCACGGTCAAAGACCCCGAGGTCCGTAATCACCATATTAATGCAGTTCTGTCCCGTTAGCGGCAAGGTACATGCTTTAAGGAACTTACTTTCTCCGCGTTTATTGGTGTGATCGAATAGAGCAATGCAGCGTTTAACGCCCGCGACCAAATCCATCGCCCCGCCCATGCCTTTGACCACTTTACCAGGTATCATCCAATTGGCGATATCGCCGCTTTCCGAGACTTCCATTGCGCCCAGAATAGAGAGGTCAATATGTCCGCCGCGGATCATCGCAAAGCTCGTCGCGCTGTCAAAAAAGGATGATTTTGGCAGGGTTGTGATTGTTTGCTTGCCCGCATTGATGAGGTCAGCATCTTCTTCGCCCCCATAAGGGAACGGCCCCATGCCGAGCATACCATTTTCTGATTGCAAGGTAACATCAATACCGTCCGGAATGTGGTTCGCTACTAATGTCGGAATACCAATACCCAGATTGACATAGAAGCCGTCTTCAAGTTCTTGCGCGGCGCGCGCCCCCATTTCATCACGTGTCCAAGCCATTATGCGTTCCTCTCGCGGAGTGTAAGTTGCTCAATTCTCTTTTCGCACTTCGCTTCGACAATGCGCTGCACGAAGACACCGGGCGTATGGATAAAGTTCGGATCGAGCGTCCCCACAGGAACTAGCTCATCCACCTCAGCCACTGTAACTTTCCCTGCCATTGCCATCATAGGCGAAAAATTACGCGCAGTCGCTTTGAAGATAAGGTTTCCTTCCGCATCCCCTTTCCAAGCTTTGATAATGGATAGCTCCGCTTTCAGCCCCGTTTCCATAATATAAGTCTCGCCGTCAAAATCTTTATGCTCTTTGCCTTCAGCAATCAAAGTGCCAACGCCCGTCTTGGTATAAAATCCGGGAATGCCGGCCCCGCCTGCGCGAATGCGCTCAGCGAGTGTGCCTTGAGGGTTAAATTCAAGCTCTAATTCCCCGCCCAGATATTGGCGTTCAAATTCTTTATTCTCGCCCACATAAGAGCTCACCATTTTTTTGATCTGATGCGTTTCCAAAAGCTGACCCAAGCCAAAACCATCGACACCTGCATTATTGGATATAACGGTGAGGTTTTTCGCGCCGCTGTCACGCAAAGCGGCAATCAAGTTTTCCGCAATGCCGCACAGTCCGAAACCACCCGACATCACGGTGATGCCATCATCGCATAAACCGTCCAAAGCGGCGGCGGCTGTCTTATAAACCTTACGCATATATTTCTCTAAATTGGATATTTTAATATGCTAAAAATTTACGCTATCTGCGCCCCTCATTACAAGCGTTATTCTAAAGTCAACGCACGTCCCAAAAAAAGAAGGCCCCAAAGTTTTCTTAATGGGACCTTCCTTAAATTATCTAAATGTCTTTAATCTACGCGCGCGCAGAGGGGCTCAGGTCGAAACGGTCCGCGTTCATGACTTTATTCCAAGCCGAGATGAAGTCATTGACGAACTTCTCCTTTGAATCGCTCTCGGCATAGAACTCTGCCAAGCCGCGAAGAATGGAGTTTGAGCCAAAGACAAGATCAGCCCGTGTACCCGTATATTTGACCTTACCGCTCTTGCGGTCACGGCCTTCAAATGTCTCTTCTGATGCGTCCGTGGATTTCCACTCAATGCCCATATCAAGCAAGGCCTTAAGCCCGTCATTTGTCAGCGTACCAACCTTATCCACAAACACACCGTGCTTGCCGCCATCTGCATTTGCACCGAGTGTGCGCAGGCCTGCCATAAGGACCGTCATTTCAGGTGCCGTAAGGCCCAAGAGCTGTGCGCGGTCAA
>CAZHPV010000139.1:0-2237 GCA_964534845.1 uncultured Caulobacterales bacterium | reverse complement strand
GCCATAAGGACCGTCATTTCAGGTGCCGTAAGGCCCAAGAGCTGTGCGCGGTCAACAAGAAGCGCTTCTGTCGAGCGTGGGTCTTTGGTGTTTTTATAGTTACGGAAGCCGTCAAATTTTGGCTCTAGAACTTCAAAACTATCAACATCTGTCTGGGCTTGGCTTGCATCGCCGCGGCCAGAGGCAAAGGGCACATTAATACCGCAGGCCTCTTCGATGGCTGCATTACCACCCAGTACAATCAAGTCAGCCAGAGAGACATCACCGTCAAACTCTGACTGCACTGTCTCAAGCTTGGAGATTACAGCGGCAACGCCAGACGCTTTATTGATAGCCCAGTCCTTTTGCGGGGCAAGGCGAATACGTGCACCATTTGCGCCGCCGCGTCTATCAGAGCCGCGGAATGTTGAGGCCGAGGCCCAAGCTGTTGTCACAAGCTGCGGGATGGACAGGCCTGTCGCCATGATCATTTTCTTCAAGCCTTCAATTTGAGGCTCGCCGAGCACAGGTCCGGCGGGAACCGGGTCTTGCCAAATGAGGTCTTCACTAGGCACTTCACTGCCAAGATAACAGGCTTTCGGCCCCATATCGCGGTGGGTCAGCTTGAACCATGCGCGGGCATAGGCGTCTGCAAACTCATCTGGATTATCGAGGAAGTTTTGCGAGATTTTAGCGTAGGCCGGGTCCATTTTTAAAGCCATATCCGCTGTTGTCATCATGAGCGGCTGTGTCTTTGAGCTATCATGCGCTTGCGGAGCTTGTGGGGCGTTCGAGGCCGCCGTTGGTGTCCATTGCTTATGGCCTGACGGGCTGGTTGTAAGCTCCCACTCATTGCCCAGTAGAACTTCGAAATATTCCATATTCCATTTATTGGGCGTAGGCGTCCACGCCCCTTCAAAGCCAGCCGTGGTCGTGTCGTCGCCCTTACCTGTGCCGTGAGTATTAGCCCAACCAAAGCCCTGAGCTTCCATTTTTGCACCTTCAGGCTCCACGCCGACTTTCTCTTCAGGGCCAGCACCGTGGCCTTTACCAAATGTATGACCCCCGGCAACCAGCGCAACCGTCTCGTAATCATCCATGGCCATACGACCAAATGTATCACGAATATCAAAAGCTGACTTAAGCGGATCTGGGTTCGCATTCGGACCTTCAGGGTTTACATAGATAAGGCCCATTTGAACCGCGCCGAGCGGGGTCGCAAGCTCACGCTCACCCGTATAACGCTTATCATCAAGCCATTCCGTTTCAGGGCCCCAATAAATATCTTCTTCAGGCTCATAAATATCTTCGCGCCCGCCGCCAAAACCAAAGGTCTTAAAGCCGCACGATTCCATCGCAACATTACCCGCAAGGATCATCAAATCAGCCCAAGAGAGCTTTTTACCGTATTTTTGTTTAATCGGCCAAAGAAGGCGCCGCGCTTTATCAAGATTGCCATTATCAGGCCAGCTATTCAAAGGCGCAAAACGTTGCGAGCCCGTGCTCGCACCGCCCCGTCCATCATATGTCCGGTACGTCCCCGCACTGTGCCAAGCCATACGCACAAACAACCCTGCATAAGTGCCGTAATCCGCAGGCCACCAATCTTGAGAATCTGTCATCAGAGCCGTGAGGTCTTTTTTCACAGCCCCAAGATCAAGGCTTTTAAACGCCGACGCATAATTAAAAGACCCGCCTGCCGGATTCACATTGGCACAATTTTGATTGAGGATTTTGAGGTTTAACTGCTCGGGCCACCAACGTTGGTTTGCTGTACTACCAGCAGCAGAAGCTGTGTTCGCGCCGTGCATCACCGGGCATTTACCTTGATTGCTCATATCGTCTCCATTTATTGCTTAATGTCAGTATAACACCCGTCTTAAACCCATTTCATCATAGGGTACAATCGAAACATACTATAATCACGATAGATATAATCTATGAAGCGTTTGGAGGCACCGATTTTTCAATCGGCACTCTTCCCAAAACAGCATGATGACATTCTTGGATGATATTTCCGAAGGTCTAAACCTTCGAATTTGAAACATTGTTTCATTTTTCATAAAAAGGCGCTCATCACTCATGGGAATGAGAAAATAATGAGCGCCAGGTTGAAGGGGAGCCCCATGGATAAAGGGCGGCCTTACATCACGGGAACCAACAGGTCCCGAGAATTCTTCTAATTTCTATTTTGTCTATTTTTTATAAGGTCATCGACAACTTCCGGGTCGGCCAGAGTTGATGTATCTCCTAATTTA
>CAZHPV010000138.1:0-2610 GCA_964534845.1 uncultured Caulobacterales bacterium | reverse complement strand
AGGCCGTTGCCTATCGCCAAATGTCACTCCTGCTACGCCGCCCTCCGGGACGTGAAGCCTATCCGGGTGACGTTTTCTATCTTCACTCCCGCCTGTTAGAACGCGCGGCGAAACTCAATGAAGATAATGGCGGCGGGTCATTGACGGCGCTTCCAATTATCGAAACTCAGGGTAATGACGTTTCGGCCTTTATTCCGACAAATGTGATTTCGATCACAGATGGTCAAATATTCCTTGAAACAGATTTGTTCTTCCAAGGTATCCGTCCCGCTTTGAATGTGGGTCTATCCGTGTCCCGGGTGGGCTCATCAGCACAGATAAAAGCGATGAAGCAGGTGGCCGGCCCGATTAAGGGTGAACTTGCGCAGTACCGCGAAATGGCGGCCTTTGCCCAATTCGGTTCTGACCTTGACGCCTCAACACAGGCTCTATTGGCCCGTGGTGAGCGCCTTACTGAGCTTTTAAAACAGCCTCAATTCTCGCCTTTGCAAGTTGAAGAGCAAGTTGCTGTGATTTACGCGGGAACACGCGGCTATCTGGACGGTATTCCAGTGGGCGCTGTTCAGAAATATGAGCGTGACCTTCTGGCCCATCTCCATTCTGAGCATGGCGCAATTCTCTCTGATATAGCTTCGCAAAAGAAGCTGACAGATGAGATTGAAGAGCGCCTTAAAGCCGCGCTTGATAAGTTCACTGAAAACTTTGCGGCATAGAGCTTAAGGCTAAGGGTTAAAACAATGGCGTCTTTAAAAGACCTCCAAAACCGGATCAAAAGCGTGAAAAACACGCAGAAGATCACCAAAGCCATGCAAATGGTTGCGGCAGCGAAATTGCGAAAGGCGCAAGAAGCGGCCGAAAAGTCGCGACCTTATTCTGAGCGTATTAGCGGCGTAATTGCAAATCTGGCAGTCTCAATGGCCGGGGCGGGTGATGCCCCCGAACTTTTAGTGGGTAATGGCAAGTCAGATACTGTTCTGCTTATTGTGGCAACGGCTGATAGAGGCTTGTGTGGCGGCTTTAACACGAATATCGTTCGTAAGGCCCAGGAAGAAATTGTCGCGCTGGAGCGTGACGGTAAGGCCGTTAAATTATTTCTGATTGGCAAGAAGGGGTATGATCAGCTTAACCGGCTTTATAATGACCGTGTTGCGCACTATATTTCACTTAAGGAAGAGCGCCAATTACACGCCGGTATTGCCCAAAATATAGGCGAAAAAGTAACCGCCATGTTTGAAAATGGCGAGTTTGATATTTGCAAACTTATTTACTCCCAGTTTAAAAATGTGATGACACAGGAAGCTGTTGCAACAACGATTATTCCTGCCAATTCCGAACTTGAAATTGCCGATGTTGAGGCTGAACCGGCTCAAGCTAACGGCCCTGATCTCGAAGGGGCGATATACAATTATGAACCCGATGAAGCCGGCATATTGCGAGTGCTTCTACCGCGTAATATTAATACGCAAATCTTCTCGGCATTGCTCGAAAATCAGGCTGGAGAAATGGGATCTAAAATGACAGCGATGGATAATGCGACGCGTAATGCGGGCGACATGATCGACAAGCTTACATTGACATTTAACCGAACACGTCAGGCGCAAATCACGTCTGAACTTATTGAAATTATTTCTGGCGCGGAAGCGCTTTAAGATAGCTGGAGGAAGTACTCATGGCAAAAGCAGCAGTAAAAAAGAAGGCTCCCGCAAAAAAACGCGCGCCGGCAAAGAAAAAATCCGCCGCTCCTAAGACGTCCGGTCGTATTAGCCAGATCATTGGCGCGGTTGTCGATGTGGAGTTTGAAGGTAATTTGCCTTCAATTCTCAACGCCCTTGAAACAGATAACCAAGGCAATCGTCTCGTCCTAGAGGTGGCCCAGCATCTCGGGCAAAATACCGTGCGAACCATTGCGATGGACGCAACCGAAGGTCTGGTGCGTGGACAGGCTGTCTCCGATACAGGGACGGCGATTACCGTACCTGTCGGGCCCGGTACGTTGGGCCGTATTATGAATGTGATTGGTGAGCCGGTTGATGATGCCGGACCAATCAAGACAAAGGTAGCAGCGCCGATACATAAAGAGGCTCCACCATTTGTCGATCAAGCGACAGAGTCCGAGGTGCTTGGCACAGGGATTAAAGTTATTGATCTGCTTTGTCCTTATGCCAAAGGCGGTAAAATTGGCCTATTTGGTGGTGCGGGTGTTGGTAAAACCGTTTTGATTATGGAACTCATCAATAATATCGCGAAAGCTTATGGCGGATATTCTGTGTTTGCGGGCGTGGGTGAGCGTACGCGTGAGGGGAATGACCTTTATCACGAAATGATCGAATCTAACGTGAACGTCGAAGGCGGCGGCGGCGATAGCCGGTGTACACTCGTTTATGGCCAGATGAACGAGCCTCCGGGAGCTCGGGCGCGCGTTGCGTTGACCGGTTTGTCACAAGCCGAATATTTCCGCGACGAAGAAGGCAAAGACGTTTTGTTCTTCGTTGATAACATCTTCCGCTTTACGCAAGCGGGTTCAGAAGTGTCAGCGCTTTTGGGTCGTATTCCGTCTGCTGTGGGTTATCAGCCAACACTGGCCACTGAAATGGGCCAGATGCAAGAGCG
>CAZHPV010000137.1:0-2651 GCA_964534845.1 uncultured Caulobacterales bacterium | reverse complement strand
ATATAGATATAGACCCGCAAAGTTTTATTTAGGTATAAATATTGCATTCTCTCTACGTGCAACGGCATGTTTGAATAAGGGAATGTCATGTTTTTAAAAGACTGGACAATGGATCATAATCAAAAGTTCGGCAAAGAGCCTTTCATTGTGCAACACGATATACTGAAAACAGGTCTGTTTACCGACGAAGCCTTGATTAAGTTATTGGATAAACACCCCAGAACCCATTTGGATGTTTGTACAATGGGTAAGGACGCGATGTATCCAAACAAATTTCGTACAGGGCAAGTTGATAATATTGAAGGACGCCTATTATTGGAAGCGGCTAAAAAGGGCGTGATCTGGATGAATTTACGTGAATGTATGAACATCCATGCTGAATATAAGGAAGTTTTAGACCAGATGTATGGTCAGTTGGCCGATCTTACAGGACAGAAGTCCTTTAAAGCACGCGGAGGCATATTGATTTCATCGCCTTATGCCAAAGTGCCCTTTCACTGTGATCCGACAGAGACAATATTATGGCATCTGCGCGGACATAAACGGTTTTATTTATATCCGACAACCCGTGAATATTTGCCGGACGAGGCCTATGAAAAAGTCTTATATGACCTTGATGAGGATCTTCCCTATGATGAAATAATGGAAGCCGGAGCAAAAGTTTTTGATTTGGTAGATCAGCAAATGATCACGTGGCCGCTAAACTCGCCTCACCGTGTTGAAAATGTAACCCATTGCGTTTCAATAACAACGGAATATTCCTCCGCCAAGAGCAGTTTTAAAAATGCGGTCTTATATACAAATGCGTTTATGAGAAAAAGACTGAACACACCGGGCCGCGAATGGGCCGCTATGAGCCGTTCTGAAAAAGTCATCAAAGCCTGTGTGGGACATGTTTTGCGCAAAATGGGGGCGTTGAATGCCTATAAATCTGAAGATGTCATTGATTTTAAGGTGGATGGTGATGTCGAAGGTTTTATCAAAGACATAACCCCTGAAGTTAGAAACGCAGCCTAAGATATTTTCGTACCACTGCACACTTTACTGCTCCTCGTATGATCTTTTTTTGACAAAAAGACACATAAAAATGATTATTTTTACCTAGGCCAAAAGGTCGCATAATAACAGGGGTTGAGGCCCCATATAACCCATGCTACACCCCGCGCGAGTTATCGCCATCGAGTCTTTTAAATCGATGGTTTTCAAAGCTAATTTATTGGCGCAACCGAAGTAAAAACGGAACCGAATTGTGGCAGATCAAAACGTCATTACGGGTGAAATAGCAAGTCGATATGCAAATGCTCTATATGAGCTGGCCTCGGAAGCTAAGTCATTGAAAAAAATAGAGAAAGACGTAAAGTCACTCGAAGCGCTTCTCTTGTCCAATGCCGATTTGGCCGGTATGATCGCCAACCCCGTCTTTGCGACAGAGGATAAGACGGCGGCACTCGTCGCTGTGGCGAAGAAAGCCAAATTTAGCCCGCTAACAACGAAATTTATCGGAACTGTGTCGGAGAATCGGCGTTCTGATTACCTAGCAAATATTTGCCGGGCCTTTATTGATCTGGCTGCGAGTAAGCGCGGGTCTCAAATTGCCAAGGTGACAAGCGCCAAAAAATTGACGACATCTGAAATGACGGCCTTGAAAGGCAAGTTAAAAAAGTCACTCGGCCAAAAGGTTGAAATTGAGACAAATATTGATCCGGATTTACTGGGCGGCTTTATTGTTCGTGTTGGATCACGTCTTTACGATAGTTCCCTTAAGACAAAACTTGAGGATTTACGCATAACCCTGAAAGAGGTTTAATCATGGATATTCGCGCTGCAGAAATTTCAAATATTCTGAAAAAACAGATTAAAGGCTTTGGCACTCAGGCCAAAATCTCCGATGTCGGACAAGTGCTTTCAGTTGGCGATGGTATTGCCCGTATTTACGGATTGGATAATGTCCGCGCGGGTGAGATGGTTGAATTCCCCGGTGGAATTAAGGGCATGGCGCTCAACCTTGAGAGCGATAATGTCGGGGCCGTTATTTTTGGTGATGACCGCGGCATTAAAGAAGGGGATACGGTTAAGCGATTGGGAGAAATTGTTGACGTTCCTGTCGGGAAAGGCCTTCTTGGACGGGTTGTTAATCCTCTGGGAGAACCGATTGACGGAAAAGGGCCAATTAAATCCAAAGAGCGCCGCCGTGTTGACGTGAAAGCGCCGGGCATTATGCCGCGTAAAGGTGTGCATGAGCCTGTACAAACCGGGATTAAAGCCATTGACGCGCTTATCCCTGTTGGACGTGGCCAGCGCGAACTTATCATTGGTGACCGCCAGACAGGTAAAACCGCGGTGGCTGTGGATGCTATACTCAACCAGAAAGCCGCCTTTGACGAAGACCGTGAAAATGACAAATTATACTGTATCTATGTTGTGATTGGTCAAAAACGCTCCACCGTCGCCCAGCTCGTTAAGACGCTGGAAGAAAACGGGGCTATGTCGTATTCGATCATTGTTGTCGCCTCTGCGTCCGAGCCGGCTCCGCTACAATATCTCGCGCCATTTGCCGGATGCGCCATGGGTGAGTATTTCCGCGACAATGGCATGCACGGCCTCATCATTTATGATGATCTATCCAAACAGGCCGTTGCCTATCGCCAAAT
>CAZHPV010000136.1:0-2689 GCA_964534845.1 uncultured Caulobacterales bacterium | reverse complement strand
CTGCGCCGAGTATAGCGATGCTAGCAGCCCTTGAAGGCCAGCCATATACTGTTCCTTTTAGCGGGCCCTTGACCTTTTGCCATGTCCAAGACGCTGCCCTGCGATTTGTAATGGCGATTTCGAAAGAGCAAATTGGCGCACCCGTCTTTGATATGAACGGCACACCCGCGGATACAGCAGAGATTATTGACCTCATCAAAACAAAAACAGGCGTCAATACTCGGTTGAACTTTACAGGTCATGCTATGCCTTTTCCTGCCGAGCCTGATAACGGGGCGCTGGATGCGTTGTTAGGCGCGCCGTCATACAGGTCCCTCGAAATAGGCATTGAAGACACTCTTGCACATTTTAAAACTGCCAAAGCGCGCGGCTTTGACACCAAAGGCCTTGCCGAACAATTGACAGGTGCAACATGAAACTCGTACGATTTGGCAATAAAGGCTCTGAAAGGGCGGGCGTTCTCGGACCCGATACTATATTACGGGATGTAAGCACCCTCATACCAGACTGGACAGGCGCAACATTATCAGACGATGTCATATCTAAGATACAGGCTGAAACGTTAGAGGATTTTCCGGCAATTTCTTCAGATATGCGTTTAGGTCCCCCTGTTGGTAATGTTGGCAAGATAATTGGATGCGCGCTCACTTATGGCAAGCATGCTCAGGAAGCCGGATTAGAAACCCCCAAAGAGCCAATGTTTATGCTCACATCTCGTACAGCCATTAATGGCCCGTTTGACGATGTCATAATACCGCGCGGCGGCACAGAGCTGGATTGGGAAGCCGAGCTTGTCGTTGTATTGGGCAAAGGCGGATCATATATTCCCGTAGAAACGGCCATGGAGCATGTTGCGGGATATTGCGTTGGCAATGATGTGTCTGAACGTCAATTTCAACTTGAACGCGGAACCCAATGGACAAAAGGAAAAAGCGCCGACACCCTTAAACCCTTTGGACCATGGCTTGTCACCAAAGACGAAATCCCAAACCCTAACGCATTAGATATTTCTATAAAAATAAATGGCGAGATACGACAGAGCAGCAATACAGTTGATATGGTTTTCACCATTGCCGAATTAATATCTAACATCTCTAATTATGTACGCTGGGAAGCCGGTGATCTAATGTTTACAGGCACACCGCCCGGTGTCGGTTACGGTATGAAGCCTCCACTATATATGAAGCCCGGCGATATTATGGAACCCAGCATTCAAGGTCTTGGCTCTCACCGCAGCAAAATTGTAGCGCACGATGACTGATCGCACTGTCATCGTAACGGGCGGCGCCCAAAATATCGGACTGGCCATTGCCAAAGCGTTTCGGGCGGACGGGGCAACCGTTATAGTGGCCGACCTGAATCCAGCTGAGGATAAGTCATTACTGTTTCATAAGACTGACGTAACAAATGAAGATAATGTCGCAAGCCTTATGCAATATATCTCAAAGGCCCATGGACGGTTAGACGTACTTGTCAACAATGCCGGTATTGCTGTTGAAGTTCCTATTAAAGACATGAGCGTGGCAGAATGGGACCGCATCATGTCGGTAAATGTTAGAGGCGTATTCCTCATGACAAAACATGCTTTCCCTTTGATGACTAATAGTGTGTCCCAAAACCCATCCATCATAAATATCAGCTCAATTGAAGGGCTTGGTGCCAATCCAAATCATGGCGCTTATGGAGCGTCAAAAGGGGCCGTCGCAAGCTTCACCCATAATACAGCACTTGAATATGGCCCGCATGGCATACGCTGTAACGCCATCGCACCGGGCTGGATTAATACACCATTTAACGAAGCATTTCTGAACCAATATCCTGACCGTGAAAAAGTTGATAGTGAAATTAAGGCTCTTCACCCTGTAGGGCGGTTAGGTCTCCCTGAAGATATTGCGAATATGGCTGTTTATCTTGCGAGTGATAAAGCGGGTTTCATCACGGGACAAGAAATCATTGTAGCTGGTGGACGCATGGCAAAGCTCCCACTTCCAAGTCTTTAAGGCAGAATAAAACATGGCAGGCGAACCGCGAAATTTTAAAGACAAAACGGTTATAATTACCGGCGGCGCAAGCGGCGTAGGATTACAATGTGCAAAACAATTCGCAAAAGCCAAAGCGAATATCGTTATAATCGGCAGGACCGTGAAAAAGTTCGCAAAAGCCGCTTTAGAGCTTAAAGAATATAACGCCGACCCCATATTTATAGAAGGCGATATAGCGATCTCTGATGTCGCAAATGCCGCTATTAAAACAGCCATAAATCAATATGGCAGAGTAGATGTTTTGGTTAATTGCGCGGGAGTGATTTTACGCAAAACGGCACAAGACACCACAGACGAAGACTGGGCGCATATCATGGCTGTAAATGTAACAGGCGTTTTTAACGCGTCCCGCGCCTTCGCGAAAGCGGCACGTAAGGGCGGAACTATTGTCAATGTCTCTTCAACATGTGGGCAAGTCGGCGCGGCAGGCCTAGCGGCCTATTGCACCTCCAAAGGCGCCGTCAACCAGCTCACGCGCGCTATGGCTTTAGAGCTTGCCCCAAGGGGTATCACAGTCAATGCGGTCGCACCGGGCGCGATTAATTCACCTATGTTATTTTCACAACACCAAGACCCTAAACTAGCCGAGACCGTTATAGACCGCAATATACCAAGCATCCCGATTGGCAACATAGCTGAAGCTGAAG
>CAZHPV010000135.1:0-2864 GCA_964534845.1 uncultured Caulobacterales bacterium | reverse complement strand
CCGCAATATACCAAGCATCCCGATTGGCAACATAGCTGAAGCTGAAGAGATTGCCCGCAGCATTTTATTCCTCGCAAAGGAACCCCACATTACAGGCACGATTTTTAATGTAGATGGCGGATATACAGCGGTTTAATAAGACGGAATTTTCACGCCTAATTTTCTAAAATAATGACTATTTTTGCTCGACAACGAGTAGAGATGTTTCTTTAACCTGCTCCATCACAGGGAATGAAGAGCTCTGCGCTATACCAGGCAAAACAGATATAACATCACCATGAAGCTCGCGGTAGGCATACATGTCGCGCGTTCGTATTTTCAAAAGATAGTCATACCCCCCCGACATCATATCACATGACATAATTTCTTTGACGTCTTGGACTGATTGATTGAACTTCCTAAGGGAGTCGCGATTAGTATTTTGTAATTTAACTTGGACATAGACAAGGTAGCCCTGAGAAATTTTATAAGAGTCCAGCACCGCTCTATATCCTTTCACATAGCCTTCTTTCTCAAGAATCCTCAATCGTTTTAAACAAGGCGACTTACTCAAACCGACCTTATTTGCCAGATCAATAAAAGCGATTCGACCATCCATTTGAACTTCATGCAGTATTTTACGGTCAATAGAGTCTAGATTTTCAAAATTCCTCATTGCGAGCCTTATCAGTTAGTATTTATACAATAAACAGCCCTTATGGACTATAATATAAACAAAATAAAGACCCATTTCCTTTTTGTATATGACACACTATCTTAGACAAACGCCTTAAATGGGAAGTGACATGACATCTTTGTCCATTCAATTTGATAACCTTACGGAACTCTACACCACTGACGAAACCCGTTTGTTAAAACACCTAATAAAAACGGCAGGATTGGATAATTCTGATCACGATAAAATCCAGTCGATTGCAAAACAATATGTCAAAACACTACGTGCTGACGTAAACAACATCGCGCTAATTGATAAGTTTTTACTTGAATATGATTTGTCCTCCCGGGAGGGCTTGACATTGATGCGCCTAGCAGAAGCCCTAATCCGTACCCCTGATTTTGAAACAAGCCGTTTATTAATACGTGATAAATTAAATGATGGTGATTGGTCAGCACACGCGTCTCAGAGCGACACTATTTGGGTTAATCAAGCCACCTCAGGGCTACGGTTCACCAAAAGTTGGATAAAAGCGACGGGCGGTATAGAAGCCACAAACCTTGCTGCACGATTAGGCGATCGGGCCATGCAATTAGGCGTCGCACAGGCGATGAAAATCATTGGCAGGCATTTTGTACTCGGTCGTAATATCACCGAAGCCGTGAATAATTCTCGCGCTGATATAAAACAAGGGTTTACCCATTCATATGATATGCTCGGCGAAGCCGCATACACGCAAGAAGACGCGGAAAAATATTATCAGGCCTATGTTAGAGCCATAAATCATCTCGCCGAGGTCACACCGCAAGGTCAAGCTACGGAAAAAAATCCCGGCATTTCTATCAAGCTCTCAGCTCTGCATCCGAGATATGAATATACTAAAAAAGAACTCTGCGTACCTGACCTTGCAAATAAAACAATTGAACTTGCCAAAATCGCTAAATCTTCCAATCTGGGACTAACAATCGACGCCGAGGAAGCTGAGCGCCTTGAAGTGTCTTTATTGATTTTTGAACGGCTATTAAATGCTCCCGAACTCTCAAATTGGGACGGCTTGGGCATTGTCGTTCAATCCTATCAAAGGCGCGCCAGTCAGCTCATATCAAACCTCATTAACGCTAGCCGTGCTGCGGAACGTAAAATCGCTATCCGTCTGGTCAAAGGGGCCTATTGGGATATGGAAATTAAACGGGCCCAAGAACTTGGCTTAGCAAGTTACCCTGTTTTTACCCGAAAAGAGAATACGGACATAAGTTACATCGCTTGTGCAAGGCTCTTACTGGACGCGCCGGATATCGTTTACCCGCAATTTGCAACACATAATGCGCTGACCGCCGCGTCAATTATTTATATGACGAACGGGACCCAAAATTTTGAATTCCAGCGCCTACACGGTATGGGAACAGCCTTGCATCAAAACATAATGGCGCAAACAGGTACAAGCTGCAGAGTTTATGCGCCTGTTGGCAATCACAAAGACTTACTGCCCTATCTCGTGAGGAGGCTTTTGGAAAATGGCGCGAATAGTTCATTCGTCAATAAACAATATGATGAAGATATCCCGGTTGCTAAAATTGTTGAAGACCCATTTAAACTGGCACAGCAAAACAGAGTGGCCGTTCATCCCAAAATACCCGCCCCAAGAGATCTATTTATCGGTGAACGTCTATCAGCATTAGGGTTAGATATAACCCAATCCTCTGTGGCGACACATATCGAAACCTTACCATATGAGTTCAAATCATATCATGTTGCAGATCATATCAAAGATAAGGAACGAAAATTATTGCAGGTTGATGTCTTTAATCCTGCAAACAATCAGCAATCCATAGGGAGCTATTTGCAATCAAGCGAAAGCGATATTGATCTTGCAATTAAGGCCTGCCTGAAATCGAAATGGTCCCATTCATTTAGCCCCCGACAAAGAGCAAGCTGCCTAGAAAGACTAGCTGACCTTTTAGAGTTCAATATGGACAGCCTTCTTCAGCTTTGTACATTAGAGGCTGGAAAATCATACCTCGACGGCGTTGCAGAAGTAAGAGAAGCCGTAGATTTTTGTCGATATTACGCCCAACAGTGCAAATTAGAAAGAATAGCGCACAGAGCGCCGCTTGGCATTATTGCCTGTATATCGCCATGGAATTTCCCGCTCGCAATTTTTCTCGGCCAAATTACGGCCTCTTTATCAGTCGGCAATACAGTCATAGCC
>CAZHPV010000134.1:0-2884 GCA_964534845.1 uncultured Caulobacterales bacterium | reverse complement strand
GATAAACATACGTCCACAGACCCACATGGCGAAAATCCATTTGATGATGTAAGGGATTTGATTGCGAAAATCCCGCATCCTGAGCCCCAATTCAGTCAAGAATTGGAAGTAAAATTCGCGTCTTTATCAGGTCGACCCCATCCATTAGGGTCTCTACAAGAGCGACTCGCTTGGTTGGCAAACTGGCAAGCGACGGCCCAGCCTAAAATTGAACGCCCCTTAATCGCGGTTTTTGCTGCAAGTCACGATGTAGCCCGTGAACTTGGAGCGGATGACATTGTAGGTACGGCTCTGGCTCGGGTCAAAAACACCACCGAAGGGTCTGCCGGTGTTCGAGGTATTGCGCAAAATATTGGCGCGGCTTTTAAAGTTTATGAATTAGGCGTTGAATACCCTTGCGCCAATATGACGAAAGAACCGTCTTTGTCGGCGGCAGAATGTGCGGCGGCCATGGCGTTTGGTATGGAGGTCGTGGCTGAGGGCGCGGATATAATTGCATTGGGCAGTACGGGATTTGGATCGGCAACAGCGGCTGCGGGTGTCGCGCGCGCACTTTACGGAGGCACTACCGAGTTTTGGGCACGCGGCAAGGGCAAATATTCAGATATGCGTATTGAGGCTGTGGCTAAGGCTGCGGAATTGCACCGGGATATTATAGGGGACCCGTTGGAAGTATTAAGATGTTATGGAGGGCGAGACATTGCAGGAATGGTCGGCGCAATTCTTGCGGCGCGTATCCAGTCTATTCCGGTTGTTCTGGACGGATTTGTAACCTGTGCTGCTGCCGCAATACTACACAAATCCGATCCTTTAGCCATTTCACACTGCCTTGCGGGTCATTTAACCCAGGAGCCAGCGCATGGGGCTTTACTCGATCGTTTGGGACTGACGCCCTTACATTCAATGCAAATTGGTATTGGCGACGGGACGGGAGCGGCAATGGCCTTATCGACCCTAAAATCGGCTACAGAGGCAATAAATACACTTTTTTCAGCTTAAAGCATTGTTACAATTTGAATTATTAAGTGAAATTATTGGGTGATTTGCTGCGCCGTTAGGCTTTACAAATCCTTCACAAACTTTATTAAAACGACTTTATAAATAAAACGCATAGACGTTTCCTCTTTGAGGCCATAAATTTATGACTGACGCAACGCCCCAAGCGCCCACACCAACCGATCAAAAACAAGACCTCATTCTCAGCGAATTTGATACGCTAACAGATGGCCTAGATTACGCTGCTAAAGGGGGCACGGGGTTTAACTACTATTCGGGAAAAGCAGTTCTAAAGGATAGCCTGACTTATGCCGAGTTAAGAGAACGAGCGATTGAGACAGCAAAACGACTAGTCGCATTTGCCGATAAGGATGCGCGCATTGGTATTGCTGCAACCACATCGCCCGAATTCGCCATTCTTTTCTTTGCGTGTCAATATGCGGGCCTTGTTCCTGCCCCTATCCCGCTACCCGTTACCTTGGGTGGGCGGTCAAGTTATGAGCGCCAATTGCAACGTATGGCCGATACAGCGGACTTCCATGCTTTGTTCACACCGCAATCCATGGAAAAAATTATGCGGTCTGCACTTAATGATCATTCCATACCGGTTCTGACATTTGAAGAGGTCAATGAATTACCTCTTGGTGATAGTATACGAAAGCACGGCCCTGACGATATGTGCTATATCCAGTATTCTTCGGGAAGCTCGAGCTCGCCAAAAGGTATTATCGGAACGCAAGCTTCAGTGTCAGCTAATTGCCGCGCTATAACGCAAAGTGGTTTAAAGGTAAGAAGCGGAGATAGAGGAACGTCTTGGCTCCCGCTTTATCACGATATGGGGCTGATAGGGTTCTTAATCGCGCCTATGATGAGCCAGATGTCTGTTGACTATATTGACCCGCAGGACTTTACGCGTCGTCCGATTAGCTGGTTGCAACTGATTTCAGATAATGGTGGTACATTATCTTATAGCCCGACATTCGGGTATGAACTTTGCGTCAGACGGTGGCGGGAAGACCGTACCCTTGATTTATCCACGTGGCGGGCTGCGGGTATTGGCGGTGATATGGTTCGCCCTGAACCTTTATCTGCCTTCTCGGAATTGTTTGGAACAATGGGCTTTAAAGCCAATTGTTTTACTCCGAGTTACGGTTTGGCCGAGACGACATTGGCCGCGTCTTTTGCGCCTTTAGGTCAAGGTTTAAAACAACACACAATTGATATGGACCGCTATGAACGCACTGGCGAGGCGGTAAGCGCGTCAGACATTACACCTAAGGAAAGCCGCCGGACCTTTGTGGCATGTGGCACGGTACTTCCGCGACATGAAATCGAAATCCGCGATTTTGACGATAATACCCTTAAGGCCGGCAAAGTGGGACGTATTTGTCTAAAAGGGCCAAGTGTTTCGCCGGGCTATTTTCGTAATCAACTCGCAACACAGGCGGCCTTTAGCAAGGATGGTTGGTTAGATACGGGAGATTTGGGATATTGGCTGGATGACCAAATCGTTGTGACGGGCCGTTTCAAGGATATGATCTTATGGCATGGCCGCAATATTTGGCCGCAGGATATCGAATGGGCGGCCCAAGCGGCGGCGCCGCATCGTTGCGGACGAGCTTGTGCCTTTGCGTCTGGCGGGGAAGGCGATGAGAAGAGTATTCATTTGCTACTGGAATGTCGCACCCGCGATGAACGATTGCTCGATGAAATCGAAAAGGCTGTCACTGCCGCTATTCGTCTTGAAGTCGGTGTACCCGTACAATTAGTGCTTGTTCCGCGCGGGTCTATGGTCATTACGTCTTCAGGAAAATTGGCACGGGCGCGTGTAAAAGAGCGTTATCTTGCGGGATCTATTATTGATCTCCAAGACAAAGAGCCTATGAAG
>CAZHPV010000133.1:0-2900 GCA_964534845.1 uncultured Caulobacterales bacterium | reverse complement strand
CTTTCGACCGCGATATCGTACCCGTCTTTAACAAATGGGTTGGCTTACCGGGTTTCGCCGTTATTGTTAACGCGAAAACAAAGCGCATTATGGGCTGCGTAAACAGCACATTTAGCGCCTCAGAAATGGCTAATGAAATCCGCAAAATGGCTTCACGTGCCACAGGCTCAGCCTATCTTTCAAATGCCTCAGTCCGGTCTAAAACAACAAGCTGCCCAGCAGCACATAATGTCGACCACGGTTAATCCGTAGACTGATTTAGTTACTCCAATTCGGTTTGGGGGGGTATGTAAGCTCGGATGCTCAGTCATCCGGGCTTATATTTTTGAACAGGCCTCACAGGCATTAACAAGATCAACTGACTTTTTCAGCTGATATTCAGCCAAATATGTTATAGTGCACCCAGACATAGAGCCTTGCAGGATTAGTTATGAATAAAATTTTGAAAAAATCATTCAAAAATGCTTCGCGCGCAACCGCCATCGGTTTTGGCCTGCTCGCTTCAAATATCTTTCTGGCAAGTCCGTCTTTTAACGGCGTTTCACTGGCCCAAAACGCCCAAGCTCAAACGCCCCTTAACGCAACAGCCCCGGAACTTTACGTCGTCATGTTCCGCGCGGATTGGTGCACGCCCTGCAAGGTAATAGAACCGGTTATCCATTCCGCCCTTAACAGTCTGAATGACGCGCAAATAGAATATGTCACAATTGACATAACGACACCGTCCGTCTCCGAAATTAGCGCGCATGCCGCTTTTGACCGTAACATAGTCCCGCAATATAATCGCTGGTTAGGTGTAACAGGGTTTGCGGCGCTTATTGACGCCGATACAAAGCAAACACTGGGCTGTGTGAACTTACTTTATGATCAGACCGCCATGCGCAATCACATAGCCTCGCTTAAAAACAAGGCCGTAAACAATCAACCGAATACGGATGTGACCTGCCCCGAGCCCAATAATATAGGTTAAACTGGAATACTGGTTAAACGGGTTTTAACGCAGCCCACATGCCGCGTTATCTGCGCAAAGACCGTCAAAGGTAAGGGAGGCCTTTTAAAGGCCTATTCTAACCTTCCCCGTAAACCTCGTCGCGCGCCTGAGCCAGAAAAATGGCCATCTGCTCACGTAAGGCTTCGTCTGACAATTCCACATTTGAGGCGTCGAAATCTTTTCGCAATTTACGAAACACATCTTCATCACCGGCTTCTTCCATATCAGCGGCAATAACGGCAAGAGCATATTTTTCCGCATCTTCAAGACCCATAAGCTCGGCTGCCCAGTGGCCTAACTTTTTATTCCGACGGGCCTCGGATTTAAATTCCTTTGTGGCATCCATCACAAATTTAGCTTCATTTGCATTTTTGCGGTCGTCTATAGCTGACATCGCGTCCCTCCAGATAAGTTCGTTCTGTATTTAAGTACTCACCATGCATTTAACAACCTTAAAATCATGAGTTTTACAGAACTATTCATATCTATTCCATTGCCGCCCTCCCCGCCCTAGGCTAATACCGCATTCAAGGGAGATTCTTTCGTCTCCCGTCTAAAGACGAACGTCACGAGGGCCATATGAGTCGCCGCAAACAAATCTACGAGGGCAAAGCCAAAATACTCTATGAAGGGCCAGAGCCCGGTACGCTTATCCAATATTTCAAAGATGATGCCACGGCGTTTAATGCGCAAAAAAAGGCAACCCTTGACGGTAAAGGTGTCCTCAATAACCGTATTTCCGAATTTGTTATGTTAAGATTGGGCGAAATCGGCATTCCGACCCATTTCATTAAACGCCTCAATATGCGTGAACAATTGATAAAAAAGGTCGAAATCATCCCGCTAGAGGTCATTTGTCGCAACGTCGCAGCAGGTACGATGTCAAAACGTCTCGGTATTGAAGAAGGCGAAATTCTCCCGCGCTCTATCGTCGAATTTTGCCTTAAGCGTGATGATCTGGGCGACCCTCTTATCGCGGAAGAACACATTCACGCCTTTGGTTGGGCCAGTCAGGCCGAGCTCGACGAAATTGTCGCCATGACACTGAGAATAAATGACTATCTGCGCGGTATGTTTGCCGGTATCGGCATAAACCTTATCGATTTCAAAATCGAATTTGGACGCCTTTCCGTTGAAACAGAAACAGACAAGGCCGCACACCAAATAGTCTTAGCCGATGAAATCAGCCCTGATAGTTGCCGCTTATGGGACAGAGAGACACAGAAGAAGCTCGACAAAGACCGTTTCAGGCGTGACCTGGGCAATGTGACAGAAGCCTATACCGAAGTCGCCACACGCTTGGGCATTATCAAACCCAACGGCAAAAATGCCGGAAAACCTAAACTCTCAGTCGTGCCAAACGATACATAATGTTGAAAGTCGAGGAATAATCATGAAAGCCATTATCAAAATCGGTCTAAAAACAGGTGTTCTGGACCCGCAAGGACGCGCCATAGCCCGTTCTCTAAGCGATCTTGGTTATGAAGGCGTCAAGGATGCCCGACAAGGTAAAATAATCGAGCTTGATCTTCAAGGCGATGACGTCAGCGCCGCCGAATTACAAGTGGTCGAAATGTGTGAAAAGCTCCTCGCAAACACGGTCATCGAAAACTACGATATCCGTATTGAAGTCTAGGGAGATTTGGCATGAAAACAGCCGTTATTGTCTTTCCCGCTTCTAATTGCGACCGTGATGCCGCCCGCGCCCTCGAGAAGGTGACAGGGCGTAAGACGGAAATGATCTGGCACAGGGAAACCACCCTGCCCGCAAATATTGATTTTGTTGTCTTACCGGGTGGGTTTTCCTATGGGGACTATCTGCGGTCCGGAGCGATCGCAGCGCGGTCTCCTATCGTCAAAGACCTTGTCACGCGTGCTAAAAACGGATTACCGGTTGCGGGGTTTTGCA
>CAZHPV010000132.1:0-2920 GCA_964534845.1 uncultured Caulobacterales bacterium | reverse complement strand
CACCTCCGCCGCCGCCATCGCCGGATCCTGTGCCAGTTGCCTTCTCCAGTGTGGCGCAGACATTTAACCAGACCTCAGTGGCGGATACATTTGACGCGGTAGAAGCCGGGGCGACAGGCGATTTGCAAACCGCCATTAATGCGCTTCTTTTCACGACGGCTGAAACGGCGCTTGAGGCTTTTGATAGTGCATCGGGTGAGATATATGCCTCTGTGACGGCAGATGCCGTGGATACCCAAACGAATAGATTGGATAATCTAACAGCGCGAAGCCATGAAAATGTCCAAGAGGGCGTGGGTATTTGGGGTGAGGTTAACCGACTGGATTCAAATGTTGAGAGTGACGGTAACGGCGCAAGAGTAGACCAAGATAGTTTTGGCTTAAGTGTTGGCGCGGATTATCGTGCGCCCAATAATAATTGGGCGATTGGCGGCATTGTCGGGTATTTTGAAGAAGATCTGGAAGATGGTCGTGGATCAGATACCGATCAAACCGGCTGGCATATAGGCGGTTATGGCCGCTACGGTACAAGCGGGAGCGGGTTGACAGCATCCGCCGCGGTCGGGTTTAGCGGCTCCGATATAGATGTGGTCCGTAATATAAATATTGGCGCCTTGTCCCGCAGGGCCGTGACAGAGACAGATGTGAGTGCCGTCGCCTTATCGGGTGAGCTGCGTTATGGCTTTTCAATAGCGCAGGGTCTGTCTGTTGGGCCCTTAGGCTCGGTCCGTTATGCGCGTAGTGATCTGGACGGATTTTCCGAGTCCGGAGCTGATAGCCTTAATCTATTAAGTGACGGCGGCAATGATGAGCGCACGCGTTTGGGCATTGGCGGCTTTGCAAATTTACAATCAGATAAGGGTTCGATTGACGTGGGCGCGCAATATATAGACGGGCGCAGCAACTTCGCTGAAGTAGATTTGGCCTTAAGCGGGGCCGTTGATACAGCCTTTGCTGTGAGGTCGGCTGAGACAGACGGAAGTGGTGGGCTGCTTTCTGTGGCGGGTGAATATGAAATTGCCACAGGCGTGAGCGTTAATGCAAATCTGCGCGGATTCTTTGCCGATGATCAGCAGACTTTATCAGCTTCGGTCGGGGTCGGTTGGCGGTTCTAACGTGTCTTCAGGCTCTTGGTAATTGTCTACATATGACTCTATGAGCCTGAGAACTGCATTGCGTGCCACTATTGTATAGTCATCGGAAAAGCCAATGGTTCGTACCATCTTCCAATGACCATACATTGTTGCGACCACCATATAACCCAGCTCCCTGCAGGCCTGTTGTGGGAGGTCGGGATAGGTGATTTGTATTTCATGGGCAAAGGTCATTTGTACGAGTTGATATCCTGCCTGTAACTTTTCACGCAAAGGCTCATGACGGTTTGCATAAACGAAGAGGGCGTCATAAATTTTATCATCTTCAGGCTTGCTAATGCCTTTATGGGATAGAAGGTTAAAATAGAAATCAATGAAGAGCCCCAAGCGACTCCCCCCGTCTGATAGGATAGCCGATTGTACAAAAAGATTTCGGTAAGCTTGCTCCAAAGCGTCGCAAAGTGCGACCGCCATATCATCACTGTTAGAAAAATAATGCCGTATTAATTGACGTGACATATCTCCATGAGCGGCGATTTGGTCATAGCTGGGGAAATTCATCCCATCGGCCAAAATAGAGTCTTGCAGCGCTTCTAGAATTTCCGGGCGTCTTATGTCTGATATTTTTTTAGCCAAATCTTCGACCTGTCAATATAGCGGCATATAGCGCGTCTATGTGTTGCACTTTTCTGTGTTTGATGTTTCAAAAATGTCCTCATCCCAGCCCTTATTATAAATATTGAACATGTTCAACAGGGCTAAAAATTTTCAATTTGAAAATAATTATTGATTTTGAAAGCATTTTACTAATATAAGTTGAGTTCCAAGCAAAAGCCGGGGCCAGGATGAGTGAAAGTAAGTCCTATATCGATAGTTTTGGGGCAGAAACAGCTTTTATGTCCGACGATGGGTCCTATTCTTTTTCTGAGAGCCTAAGAGAAATATTTTCCGTACTTCCTGATGAAAAGGCTCTGGAAGCCCAGCAAAAAGCCTTGCAAAATTTTCCAGTAAAAGAGCCGGCTGAACCCTATAAAATTCATTGGGCAGATTTTGATGAAGCGGGGCATTTCATTGGTGGGGGCGTTGTCGATATTATAGGGCATTCTGTTCAAATGATCACCCGGGCGGATGATAAAGATATGTCCTATCTTGTTAAAATTGCGGGTGAGAGCTCCCTTAAAGCCGGGCTGATGGAATATAGTATTTCAAAAAATGCGATAATTTGGTTTTTGCCAAATTTAAGGCGTTCAAAAAAAGGCGCCGCAAAACCTGGCTTTAGAGCTTTGCTCATTTCTGAAGAGACAGCGCATAAAGTCATTGATCTTTTTAATTCAAAAGAACTGATAACCAAGGCAGAGAAACACCTTATCTTTCAATTATTGGCTGGTATGACCTTACATATCGCCGCAGAAGCCGATAATTTAAATATTGAAACCAAACGGTCTCAGTTAAAAAGTATTCGCTCAAAGCTGCAATGTGGTAGCCAGTCTGACTTATTGCGATATATTATGGGGCAGTTCACCTATTTGCTCAGCCTAACAGATACACAAAATAATCGATCAGCAGAGCTTTTGGCGTTTACCAAAAAACATTTACCTCCAGACATAAGATTAACGGAACATAGGCTTTCCAATGATAATATTATACGGATATTGGAACGCGGCCCCACAACAGGAAAAGCGGTGCTGGTCATTCATGGTTTAATTTGGCCCTTAATTATGAACTGCCCTTTGGCCGTACTTCAAGACTATAATATTCGTATGATTGTCCCCATAAGGTCTGGTTATATCGAAAAACAGGACATGGATGATGTCTATGGGAAAAAC
>CAZHPV010000131.1:0-2982 GCA_964534845.1 uncultured Caulobacterales bacterium | reverse complement strand
TTGACCGCGCACAGCTCTTGGGCCTTACGGCACCTGAAATGACGGTCCTTATGGCTGGCCTGCGCACACTCGGCGCTAATGCTGAGGGCGGCAAGCACGGTGTGTTTGTGGATAAGGTTGGTACGCTGACAAATGACGGACTTAAGGCCTTGCTTGATATGGGCATTGAGTGGAAATCCACGGACGCGTCAGAAGAGTTATTTGAAGGCCGTGACCGTAAGACTGGGAAAGTCAAATATACGGGCACACGGGCTGATCTTGTCTTTGGGTCAAACTCCATTCTTCGCGGCTTGGCAGAGTTTTACGCCGAGAGCGATTCAAAGGAGAAGTTCGTCAATGACTTTATCTCCGCCTGGAATAAAGTGATGAACGCGGACCGTTTCGATCTCAGTCCCTCTGCGCGCGCGTAGATTAAAGACATTTAGATAATTTAAGGAAGGTCCCATTAAGAAAACTTTGGGGCCTTCTTTTTTTTGCCATAACGTGTCAACGCTGTCCGATCTATTTGTTTGAAGTGTATTAAAATGTATAAAAAACATAGCTTTAGAACAAGTATCGCACCCATGATGGATTGGACTGACCGACATTGCCGTTGGTTCCACCGGCGCTTGAGTCGGCGGATATGGCTTTATACTGAAATGGTGGTGGCAGACGCGATTATCCATGGTGATAAGGATTTTTTGATAGCCTATAATCCGGAGGAACATCCGGTTGCCTTGCAAATTGGAGGCAGTGATCCGGTTAAACTTGCCAAGGCAGCAAAGATAGGCGAAAAATTTTCCTATGACGAAATTAATATAAATATTGGCTGCCCGTCTGACCGCGTGCAATCAGGGCGTTTCGGTGCCTGTCTTATGGCCGAGCCTGATCTTGTTGCGCAATGTTACAGTGCTATGGCGGAGGCTGTATCCATACCGGTTACTGTCAAATGTCGGCTGGGTATTGACGATCAGGACATTGAACAGACATTACCCGAATTTATCGAAAAACTATCGCAAGCGGGATGTCAGCATTTCATCATTCATGCCCGTAAAGCGTGGCTTAAAGGACTTAGCCCGAAAGAAAATCGTGACGTTCCCCCACTTGATTACGGTCTGGTACGGCAAGTAAAACGGGATTTTCCGCAATTAAGCATAGTCCTGAATGGTGGTTTGACTCAGCTTAAAAACATTCCGGATGAAGCGCATAATCTCGACGGGGTTATGTATGGGCGTGCAGCCTATAATAATCCATGGATGCTTACGGGAGTTGATAGCGAAGTTTATGGAGATCTGCCTCAAACTGTAAACCGCGATGAAATTGTATCAGACATTGTCGCTTATGCTGAACGCAAGCAAGACCAAGACCGATCTACTAAGGCTTTAATCCGCCATATTACCGGTCTGTATAGCGGGCAGGCAGGCGCACGCTTATGGCGGCGCAGCTTAAGTGAGGGTATGGCCTTGGGGCTAAAACCGTCTGACGTAATCATAAGAGCTTTAACTGCTTTGGAGGAGTTTAGACATAAACAAACGGTTATGGAAGACATATGACGGCGCAGGCTTTATATTTTACTCTAGCCCTTATAGGTGTAGGGGCTTTTTCCGGTCTGAGTGCGGGCATGTTTGGAATTGGCGGCGGGGCAATAATGGTGCCGGCTTTGTTTTATACCTTTTCGGCTCTGGGCGTTTCTTCGAATATTTTGATGCATTGTGCAATTGCGACCTCTACAGCCGTAATTGTTGTCAATTCTGTTAGGTCTGTCAGAAGCCATAATAAACGCGATTCCGTTGACTGGACTTTACTGTGGCCAGATAAAAAATTTCAAAGCTATGCGGTCTGGATAGGTTTAGGGGCTTTTTCTGCGGCACTCTGGATCGCGCCAATTATGTCTTTTGAGGCTTTGACATTATTATTTGCGGTTATCGCCGGCCTGACAGCCCTCCAATTTGTTTTTGGGCGTCCTGACTGGACATTTCGTCAAACTGTGCCGAAGGGGTTTGCCCCACCTATTATAGGGTCTCTCATCGGGACTGTCTCCTCTTTGATGGGTATAGGCGGCGGTTCTATTACCGTTCCGCTTATGTCTATGTGCGGTGTACCCATGCACAAAGCGGTGGGGACAGCCTCAGGGTTTGGGTTTGCTATTGCAGCGCCGGCTGTAATTGGGTTTATGATATCGGGTATGGGGGTCCCGGACCGCCCTATTATGTCTTTGGGATATGTCAATATTCTTGGCTTTTTACTTATCGCGTCAACGGCCTTTTTTTTCGTGCCATTGGGAGCAAAGGCAGCCCATTCGCTAAGACCGGAGAGGTTAAAGCTTGTCTTTGGCGTGTGTCTTTTATTGGTTGCTATAAATATGGCGCGAAAGGTATTAGTTTAAAGCCTTAAAATAAGTGCGTTAGGCGTTGCTTCTACTTTCTGCAATTGTCCAAGATAGGTCATGCCCAAAAGTGAAACATGCAGACCCTCTTTTACAATGAGCGCTTCAATATCACGAAGCGTTATACCTCCAACGGCGAGTGATTTTATTGTAATAGCCGCTGCGTAATTTTTACCACCGGCGGTATGGATAGGGATATTATAATTCAGATCGCGGACTTTAATACCGGCCTTTTTAGCATCATTTAAAGTCAAGGCAACGGCTCCAGCCCCCGTATCAACCAAAAATTTAACATAGCCACTATTAACACGCGCATTTGCCCAGAATTGACCGTCTTGAGGATTTTTCGGAATAGAAACGACAGACCCGGATTGATTGATTTGTAAACTGACCGCGGGATTTGAACTTGCTTCGGCGGTTTGAGTTGGTGCCTGACCCAGTGATTTAATGCCAAGGGTTTTGTAAATAAAGGGACGGTTGTTAAGTCCCCATGCGCATACAAGGCCGATGACACCTATTATAACAACATCTCTGATAATCGTATTGGTCATAGGTTTCATTATGACAACAAGGTTTCAGTTTCATAAACAAATAATAAAATTTCACCTATTGTAGAG
>CAZHPV010000130.1:0-2990 GCA_964534845.1 uncultured Caulobacterales bacterium | reverse complement strand
ATAATGTTCTGCCCGTTACGACACAGTTCACGCCGTCTTTAGCGAGGGCGAGTGCTATACCTTGTCCTACCCCTTGACCGCCTCCCGTAATTAATGCTGTCTTCGCTTCTGCCATGTCTGACGTCCTTATGTGGCTAGTATTGTTCTAATCATATAGTATTGTTCTAATCATATAGTATTGTGATTTAGGTGGCTATCTGTCATTTTCCAATGAGAGAAAAATTGCAAACCATTAAAGACTGTGCGGATATTATGAGCCTTGAAGCCCGAATAGATAAGTTGGAAAGCCTTGAGTCCATTCGCCAACTTGTCGCTAAATATGCACTCTCTCTAGACATGCGCGATCTGGATGCTCACGTAAATTTATTCGCCCCTGATATCCGTGTCAGCCGCAGTGAAACTGGGCGCGGCGCGTTAAAGCAATGGTTGGATGATACTTTACGTCTGCAATTTACGGGGACGTCACATCACACGGGAAATCATATTATCGAATTTGATGATCCCGACCATGCACATGGAGTCCTTTATTCAAAAAACGAGCATGAAACGCCGCGCCAAGACGGCGGTGTTGATTGGGTAATCATGCAAATGCTTTATTGGGACGACTATGAACGCCAAGACGGTGTTTGGTATTTCCGGCGTCGACTGCCCTGTTACTGGTATGCCACCGACCTAAACGCCCCGCCGATAGGGAAAGATAAAATGCGCTGGCCCGACTGCGAGCCGTATGAGGGCGCTTATCATGCCTTATTCCCAAGTTGGGGCGATTTCTGGCAAGAAAAAGACAAACGTGCAGCACTGCCTGAAGTCGCGCCGCCAGCTCCAATAGGTGAGTTTTTAAAGACCATGCGCGCCGATCAGCCAGACCCTAAAATCAGAGTGCGTTAAGCGCCTTTTGAAGCAAGGTTTGGGCCGCAGTCTCGCCCATTACACGGCTTTCGCGATAGGCTATTTTCCAACCATCATCGGTGTCTTGTAATTCCCAGACATTAAAGGCCAAACGCATTAGGACGGGCACGCCGTCCTTTTGATGGTAAACACGCGAATATCCAGTGACGTGGGCTTTATCTTCGTTGATTTTTACAACAAAGGGGCCTACTGTGTGTGCGCAGTTTGGCAGGAGGGATTGGTGCATCTCGGAGCCAAGCATATCTGCTATGGCCTGATGGCCTTTAAGTTCCAGATCAGGACTTTCACCTCCGCGTCCGGCATTTGGATTGCTGACGATATAGACGGCATCTGGCGTATGGCATGACAAAGCGGTTTCGATATCTCCGCAATCTGCGGCAAGGCCGTAAAGCGCCATGACGTTTCTTACGTTAAGTTCAGCCTCTAAATTCATGATTTTTCATTAAATTTGTGCGCCTCTTGCGTGATTTTCAAAAAGCTGGGTGGTTCGCCACCACCAAAAACTTCAAGGCACGCACCGGAAATATAGCTATTATCAGGATTAGCCAAAAACAAGCAGGCTTTTGCAATGTCTTGCGGGCTACCCATGCGTTTCATGGGAAGATTATCCGATAAATACGCCATGCCTTTTGCCCCGCCATAATGGGCTTGGCTGGCTTCCGTTTTTACAAGGCCGGCAATGATTGCATTGACGCGAATATCAGGAGCCCATTCCATTGCCAGTGAGGTTGTGACATTTAGCAATCCGGCTTTGGCTGCGCCGTATGCCACGGATCCTGGAGATGAGCGGGTTGCTGATACGCTGGAAATATTGATTATCGATCCGGAGTTTTCCTTTAACGGCGCATATAGGGCTTGCGAAAGATTTATCGGGGCCAGCAAGTTCAGGGCGACAACTTTTTGTGTAAGATTAGGGCTAGCATCCTTAGAGGCGACAGGTGGTCCGCCGCCAGCATTGTTTATCAGGACATCAATACGCCCGGTTTTTTCCAGTGCAAAATCTCTTAGTTTTATACCGGCGTCATTTTCCCGAATGTCCAGAGCGATAAAATGGGCATTAGACGACAAATCATCAACTGCGCGCCGTCCACAAATTATTATATTGGCGCCAGCTTCTAAAAAAGCCTGACTTATACCACGCCCGATACCGCGACCTCCGCCTGTAATTATGATGGTGTTGGATTTAAAAGTCATAGTGTTTGCGTAAATTAAAGACTGATTTGTTGCGCAGATTATTGATATTGTATAGCTTTATTTTGATTTTGCGTAAAAATGGTAAAAATGACAACGATCCCACAAATATTGTTCTCGCAGGCCCAATCAAGGCCGAAAGCATTGGCTATTCAAGACGGCAACTGGCAATTAAATTATGATGAATTGGCCGCGCAAGTCAAATTGGTTGCAGGCAAGCTACATTATATGGGCCTAGTTGCTGGCGATCGTTTTGGTATTTGGGCGCCAAATTGCGCCGAGTGGATAATCTTTGCTCTTGCTGGGCAAAGTCTAGGCGCTGTGCTTGTAACTTTGAACACGCGCTATAAAGGCGGGGAGGCGGCTGATATTCTTCGGCGCGCCAAGTGCAAATTTTTGTTCACGGTTCAAGGGTTTTTAAACCATGATTACGCCAGCATGTTAGCGGATCATTATCTTCCCAGTTTAATTGAAACAGTTATTGTTAAATCAGGTGACGGGCAATCGGCTTATGATGATTTTCTAAATCGGGCGGGCGAACCGCTAAAGGAAAGTCAGGCGCGTTCTGAGGATATTTGCGATATCATTTTTACCTCAGGCACAACGGGAGCGCCAAAAGGCGCTATGACCAGCCATGATCAGAACATACGGGTTTTCGAGAGTTTTACACAGGCCATCGGGATGACGCAAAAGGATCGGTATCTGATTGTGAATCCGTTTTTTCATAGCTTTGGCTATAAGGCTGGATGGCTTTCTTGTTTGATAAGAGGGGCCGCGATTTATCCGCTTTCTATGTTCGAACCCCGTAGCATTCTGGAGCAGATAGAGCGCGATAAGATTACGGTCATGCCGGGAGCTCCGACTATTTTCCAAACCTTACTGGACTATCC
>CAZHPV010000129.1:0-2990 GCA_964534845.1 uncultured Caulobacterales bacterium | reverse complement strand
ATATAAAACCGTCCCAGCGCGCGCAGCGTTTTGCGGGTCGGTATATAGAAAGACGATATTATACATGGCGTTTGGATTAAACTCGCCATTCGTGACCATATCGATTTTCTCTCGGTGTTTTTCATAGACCGAGATTGGAATAAGATAATGCGGTTCTGTTCCCTCAGGTTTCATTAGGTCCCCTCTCCCAATAATTTACACCCAGCCCCTACAGCATTAAGTTGTAATCAGTCAATCGCTTCGCGTGTGCTCCCATCGTTTGAGAGATAAATCTGGCTGCCCGCCTTTTTAAACTTCTCGGACATGTCTTTCATGCCCGCCTCGGCCTCGACAGGGTAGAGCGCGGCTTTCTCATTATCCGAGAGGCCGTCTGCATAGTCGCGCACATCTTGGGTGATTTTCATAGAGCAGAATTTCGGCCCGCACATAGAGCAGAAATGCGCCGTTTTATGCGCCTCTTTGGGCAAGGTCTGGTCGTGGAAATCCCGCGCCGTTTCCGGGTCAAGCGCGAGGTTGAACTGATCTTCCCAGCGAAACTCGAACCGCGCACGCGAGAGTGCATCATCACGCAGCGCCGCTGCCGGATGGCCTTTGGCGAGGTCCGCCGCATGGGCCGCGAGCTTATAGGTGATGACGCCGACTTTCACGTCGTCGCGGTCAGGCAGGCCGAGATGTTCCTTGGGCGTCACATAGCACAGCATGGCCGTGCCAAACCAGCCAATCATCGCAGCCCCAATGCCCGAAGTGATATGGTCATAGCCGGGCGCAATATCTGTGGTGAGCGGGCCAAGCGTGTAGAACGGCGCTTCGCCGCATTCACGCAGTTGCTTTTCCATATTGACCTTGATCTTGTGCATGGGCACATGGCCGGGGCCTTCAATCATAACCTGACAGCCCTTCTCCCACGCTATTTTCGTCAGCTCGCCAAGTGTCTCAAGCTCGGCAAATTGCGCACGGTCATTGGCGTCCGCTGTTGCGCCGGGACGCAGACCGTCGCCGAGGCTGAACGTCACGTCATAGGCGCGCATAATATCGCAAATCTCAGAGAAATGCGTATAAAGGAAACTCTCTTTGTGATGGGCCAGACACCACTTCGCCATGATAGACCCGCCGCGCGAGACTATCCCGCAGACACGGTTCGCGGTGAGGTGAATATAGGCCAGACGCACGCCGGCATGGATGGTGAAATAATCCACGCCCTGCTCGCACTGCTCGATCAGCGTATCGCGGTAGACTTCCCATGTCAGGTCTT
This sequence comes from uncultured Caulobacterales bacterium, assembly GCA_964534845.1. Lineage (GTDB taxonomy): Bacteria > Pseudomonadota > Alphaproteobacteria > Caulobacterales > Maricaulaceae > CALCKU01. The sequence goes on along the minus strand of CAZHPV010000129.1, from coordinate 1,738 downwards.
CGGCCACGCCGTCGACCTTCTCCAAGGCTTGGTAAATCGGCACAGTCCCGATGGGCACGGGCGAGTTGCGAATGATCCATTCACGTGTGTTGTGAATGTTACGACCCGTGGACAGGTCCATGACATTATCCGCGCCCCAACGCGTGGCCCAGACCATTTTATCGACTTCTTCCTCAACGGAAGAGGCCACGGCCGAGTTACCTATATTGGCGTTGATTTTGACGAGGAAGTTCCGCCCGATAATTTGCGGCTCAAGCTCGGGATGGTTGATATTGGACGGTATAACCGCGCGGCCAGCCGCCACTTCGTCACGGACAAATTCCGGCGTGACAAAGGCGGGGAGATTGGCCCCGAAACTCTCGCCAGCCGCGATGCGGTCCTCTGCGTTTTCGACCATATCTTGGCGGCCAAGATTTTCACGCTCAGCAATATAGATCATCTCCTTGGTGATAATGCCGGCCTTGGCAAACTCATATTGGGTAACAGGCCCTGTCCCTGTGCCGCGCAAGGGCTTATGGCGCACGGGGAACTCGCGGGCGAGATATTTCCCGCTTGCCCCGCCATTATCTTCGGGCTTAACCTCGCGGCCCTCATATTCCTCAACGCCCCCGCGCTCCAGCACCCACGCCGTGCGCGGACGGGCCAGACCTTTTTCGACGTCAATCTTGACGTTAGGGTCAGAGTAAGGCCCGCTTGTATCATAGACAGGCACGTCCGGTTCATTGGCGGTCGGGTGCAAATGGATTAGGCGGTGTGGCACGCGCAGGCTCGGATCAGCCTTCGGGTTTGTGAAAACCTTTGAGGAGGATGGCAGCGCGCCAGTCGTCACTTCGGGCGTCTGGAATTCGGATTGGTCAATGGGTTTGTTCATGGGTTAATTCCTATCCTTTAAGATGTTTTTATATATCAGATTTTCGACATATTTCGGGTCTTGAATTTCGTAAAATCCACTACCAGACAATGATGACATATTGAAGTTAGCCGAAGTCAGTGATGGGCCTACAAACTCAAGTGTGCCTATATCCGTGCTGCCCTTTCGGCTATAATTACTCAATTCATTTGCGCCAAAAGACCTTATCGGTCCTTTACCGTAATTTTCTGCGATAATAGCACGACTATTTGTGAGGCCGTAAATCTGTTTTGAAGGCGCAAAAACAGCTTTTACCGAAAACCACAAAATTAACAGCCCGGCGCCTAACATAAATAGTGGTATGGCTATAAACGCGAAAGATGTTTTAGCCGCGGCAAGAAAGCCTCCAAACCGAAGCATGAAAATTAAACCTACGAGCCAGATAATAACAAAAAGAGTATAAAATATCGGCATTAGGGGTTTTGGCATACGTGCAGGACTATCACACCACAATAGCTTTTCACCGCTACGAAGCTCAGCCTCAATGATATGTCTGAGCGCTTCATTGATCATGAAGTACATCCAAATTATGCTTTGTTTTAAACTTTTTTAAAATGGTTCTAATTTCCATCTCCGCCATTTTGGGGTTTGCGACAGCATAAAAATCAAGATTTGATGGGTCGTAAATGATGTTGTTTAAAATGGGCACCGCTGATTTTAAACGCGATATATTCGCCGCATCCTGCATTTTCGAGGTTAACGGGCCAAGTTCTATCGTACCAAAACCCTCTGCCCCAGACCTCGACACTATTGTGTTTGCCGTAAAAAACCCTCCAGATATGGGGCTGGTTTCGGGATCAGTATAATCCCGTTCAACGCCTTCACGAG
>CAZHPV010000128.1:0-3013 GCA_964534845.1 uncultured Caulobacterales bacterium | reverse complement strand
GTGCGTATGAGATAATACATATGCATGAAACACTCTCCAGCTGTCGCCCCTACGGTCAATAGGCCGTGATTGCGCATGATCAATGCGATATTACCGGATAAGGCATTGGCGATACGGGCCCGTTCATGCAGATCAAGCGAAAGACCTTCCCAGTCATGATAGCCAATTTTTTCATAAAACATGGCGCTGTCTTGTACCCGCAGGGGTAATTCCTGAAAACATGTCGCTGCAAGGGCACTTTTAGGATGGGTATGGAAAACAAATTTATTTTCAGGGTAGTTTGAGTGCACGGCGCTATGGATAATAAATCCGGTTGTGTTTACATCTTTGGGGCCCTCAATGACCTTGCCGTCCTTATCAACCGTGATGAGATTTGAGGCCGTGACTTCGCTGTAATGCAGGCCAAATCTATGCATGTAAAAATGCTCTTCTTCGCCTGGAACGCGGGCGGTGATATGGTTCCAAACGGTATCATCCCATCCGAAATGCACTGTGAGACGAAACATAGCAGCGAGGTCGGTTCGAACGGCCTGTTTTTGTTGGGCGAGCGAAAGTTCAGCCATGTTTTACCCTACATCGTTAAAACGACTTTCCCCATAGCCTTGCGATTAAACAGTTCGGCAAAAGCGTCCGCAAAGTCCTCAAGCGGATAGCTATTGCTAATACGGGGATTGATTTCACCACTATCGAACATATCCATTATATCTTTCATATTCGACATGTGATCCTTGGTCTCTCTTTGCGTATGTGCTCCCCAAAACACGCCGCGAATATCAATAGATTTAAGCAAAGCCAGATTAAGCGGAATTTTAGGAATTTCACCTCCGGCAAATCCGATAACAAGAAACCTTCCACCCCAATTTAGCGTACGCATGGCAGGTTCTGACATTTTATCGCCGACTGGATCATAGATCACATCACAGCCCCCAAGAGCTTTTACCGCGTCCTTTATATTGTCCGTGGTATAATCGATAAGATGATCTGCACCGTAAGCGCGACAGACGGCTAGTTTTTCCTCGGTACTGGCGGCAGCAATGACGTTAGCGCCCATTGCTTTACCCAACTCTACCGTCGCAAGTCCGACACCACCGGCCGCGCCCAGAACCAACAGTGTTTCACCTTCCTGCAAATTTCCGCGGTTTTTCAAGCCGTAATAAGATGTTCCGTATACAAGGGCGAAAGCCGAAGCTTGCTCAAAAGACATCTTGTCAGAAATTTTCATAACACTCATCATGTCGACGACGACTTCAGAGGCAAAGGCGCCGACTTGAGCCAGACAGGCGACTCTATCGCCAACTTTGAGATGGGGTACGTCGTCACCGAGCTCTGTGATAATACCTGAACATTCGGCACCTGGCACAAAGGGAAGGGGGGGTTTGTACTGATAATTTCCTTCGACTTGCAATATATCCGGGAAATTCACCCCGGCGGCCTTTACAGCGACCCGTACATGGCGAGGCTTTATGTCAGGGGCTGGCACGTCCTTGACCTTGTGTTCAGTATAGGGCGCAAATTTTTCGCAAATAAGGGCTTTCATTCTGTTACTTTCAAAAGAGCGTTGGTATCGAGTATTGGAATTAAATCTATCGGGTTTAAAGTTTGGCGCAAGTCTCAAAACGGGCCTCAAACTCATTCATTGACAGAGTCGATATGATTTAAATATAGACAGGCACTATGAAAATTTATCGTAAAATTTCAGAAGTTCGGGAAGCTGTTGCGGATTTAAAATCGCGTGGGCGCGTGGGTCTGGTTACGACGATGGGAGCGCTGCATGCTGGCCATATATCGCTCATCACGCAGGCTTTGAAAGCCAATGATTTTGTTGTCGCGACAATATTCGTAAACCCGACCCAGTTTGAAAACCCCAAGGACCTTGAGACCTATCCGAGAACCGAGACAGAAGATATAGCGCGATTGCGTGATGCCGGTGTGAGTGCCGTTTTTATTCCAAAGACCGATGAGATTTACCCAGAGGGTTCGGAAACAATCGTGAATACAACCCGCCTGTCAAATATCTTTCATGGAAAAGTTAGGCCCGGTCATTATGAAGGTGTTGCGACGGTTGTGACCAAATTGTTCAATATTATCGGGCCTCATGCGGCATATTTTGGCGAGAAAGATTATCAACAACTCGCGGTTATCAAGCGCATGGTGCAGGACTTGCACATGCCTATTCAGATATACGGGGTCAAGACGGTGCGAGAGTCAGATGGTTTGGCGCTTTCGTCCCGTAATGTCAGATTATCTCCCAAAGACCGTCAAGCCGCGCCGGTATTGCATCAATCTTTACTGGCTGCTGATAAAGTCATTTCCAAAGGCGGGACTATTGAAGACGCAAAAGCCGCGCTTAAAGCGTGCATTGAGGCGGAGCCGCGCGCGACATTAAAAGCGGCTGATTTTGTCGATGCCGCGAGTTTTGATGTTGCAACTGGTATTCCCACAGGAAAAATTGGTGTAATGCTTTCTGTCCAATTTAGTGATATATTACTAATTGACCAAAAGGAAATATCCGTATGAGTAAACCCTCAATCATTCGCCGCACAACTGTTCCCCAAATCGCCCAGCGTAAGGGCGGGGAACCAATTGTCTCCCTTACATCCTATCACGCACATACGGCCGCTATTGTTGATAAATATGCCGACTTTATTTTGGTCGGTGATAGTCTAGGAATGGTCATGCACGGTATGGATACGACGGTTGGTGTGTCATTAGAGATGATGTTGGTGCATGGTAAGGCCGTTGTGCGCGGTACGCAAAAAGCGCTTATCGTCGTGGATATGCCGTTTGGGACATATGAAGAAAGCCCGAATATCGCTTTTCGCAATGCCGCGCGGATCATGAAAGAAACGGGCTGCGGGGCCGTGAAAATCGAGGGCGGAAAACGCATGGCCGAAACCGTGCATTTTATGGTCGAGCGCGGTATTCCGGTTATGGCCCATACAGGACTTACGCCCCAATCCAGTAATGTTATGGGAGGGTTCAAGACCCAGGGTCGTGATAAAGAAAGCTGGAC
>CAZHPV010000127.1:0-3094 GCA_964534845.1 uncultured Caulobacterales bacterium | reverse complement strand
AGGTAAATCTGAAACAGACAAGGCCGTTGCAAGAACCAATATCGGGGCGGCGTCTGATATTGACATTGCAAATATTGAGGCACAATTAAGCGTCCTATTCCCATCCGCGCCAGTGTTTACCTCTTTAACTCTAGCCGAGGCTAATACGTCAGTAGGCGACATATTCCGGAACTTGTTTGAAAGCACTTCACGCTATGCCTACACCTTCACGAATACGGGTGCAGGCTCAAAACGTCTCGGGTCAACCTCTCTTGAGTTTATCACGTCCCAAGCTCCAATAGTCGCAGATTACCCGTCTGGCTTATTGGGATTTTGGAGCGGTAAAAATAGCGAGGCCGTTGACAATCGTTATATTGCTAATGATCTGCATACTGAGCAAAGCGAGAATATTTATTACGGCGCGTCAAACTTCACAGATGAACAAGGCGGGTCACAGCCTAACCTTTCCCGCCAAGACGGAACATTAGGGCCAAATAAAGCTACGCGCTTGGCATTTACGGGACAGTTTCAACCCGTCATTCTTTTGCGTGGCTCAAATATAAGCAGAACGCCAAACAGCTCTATTTCTATCACAGCGTCAATATATGCCCGTACAGTCACAGGAGCGGCAGATATTTTATTTGGCCATGGCGCAACAGGGGCAGACGTGACAGCCGCGTCAATCACAGATCAATGGTCTAAAGTAGAAGTCACGATTGTCGACTTTACAACAGCAAAGAACTTGCAGTTCCAGAACGGGCAGGGTCAAGGTGCCGTTGACGTAGAGATAGAACGGCTAGAAGTATATGACAGATTTTCTGGTATCGAATTGCCAAACTCTGTCTTAGCTCATAATTTTGATGACACCTTACCCCTTAGATCAACAGGCGGGGCTTTTACGGGCTCTATACCATATGATCGAGGCCTGATTAATCCTACTCTTACAGGCAATGAAAGAACGGGAATTATCAGCTTTCCGGGAGGGCGGCAATTTAACGCTATAACTTTATGCGCCGTGGTGGATATTAGAAACGACAGAATAGATACGTTTCCATCCATGTGTGCAATAAGTATCGCTCGCCAGCTATCCGACAGTAACGCTCGAAATACAGACGGTATGCTTGCCTCATATGGCTCTAATGGAAACTGGCGACCATATATTGAGCCAAGATTAAACACTGTCACGTCTGAAATTATTATGAGCCTTAAAGATCAAGGCCCGGTGCACATGGCTGTTGCTGTTGATGCAGATAATTACACGATTTATATAAACGGTGTGCCTGTTCACACAGACGACAACCACACATGGGAGCCTTTATTCTTAGAGCGCCTTTCAGTTGGCGGTTATGCAGGAATTAGTCAGACCTCTACACAAATCAATAGTCGCATGAATAACCGATACGGACAGATTGCCTTGGCTGATAGGGTTTTAAGTGACACTGAGATTGCAGATCTTTGCAAGATATCGAGAGCGAACATTGTAGAGGCGGGTGGGACAGTGCCAGAGCTTGAAGGTATTATCGCGGACGGTGATAGCCAGACCTCGAACACTGAAAGCCCCCCTTGGTTCTATACGCTTGACGCCAGAATTAAACCTTATGCCTCAGCAGTAGAATTAGCGGTAGGCGGTTCAAGATATGGAAGCGCAACAGGATACGAAACTACAGACAGAAAGGCTTTCCGCGAGCGTGTCTTAGAGGCTTACGGATATATGGATTATAGTCGTGTCTTGTCTCTTATCCAATTCGGGACAAACGACATGAACAGTAGCGGACTTATGCAAAATCTTGACGTTTGGGAGGAAGGACGCACGACTATTGACGCGCTGTTTTTAGATGAAATCAACGCCGTTAATAATAAATATGGACGTGAAATTATCCGGCCTATATTGGTATCGCCGCCAGATCGGGGCGGGACAGGCACGACACCGCAATACCAAGACGTAATGACCGAATACCAAAACGACTGCGTTTTTAATTGGGAGGCTCGCAGTTATAAAGGCGTTATTGAGACGCACCTATATACACCAGACGGATTTGCAAGCCAGCAAGAGGCCGCAGACGATGCAATTACAAACAATGGCAATGATTGGATGAGTAACGGCGGTGTGCATTATCAAGCCCCGCCTAATGTGACAGCGCCGGCAAGATCAGGAGGTCAACAGCTTTCAGATGAACTTTTTGCCCCGAAAATATTGGAATTTATGAGAGCGATTTAATTCTCATTTGACAATATTCTTTATTTGATTACGTCTTGGGCAAAAGAAACCCCTCAAATATTTTAAAATTTAAAGGTGATTTATGGCTGATACCTACACGGACGGAAACGTAAAATATACGCTTGGACAAAACAAAGTCTTTAAAGAAAGGGCTTTGCCAAAATCAAACGAATTAACCGAACATGAACAAAATAGTGCGCATGTAAAAGGGATTACGAACTTTCTTGCGGCTCAAGGTTGGGCAACGTCTAACCCGGAAAACCAAAATTCGCGCACTGAAAGAAATGGCCCGATTATTGGATTAAATATAACACTGATGAGCTTAAAGGAAAGTAACCTATGTCTCAAAAATCGAATGAAAACATAATGAAAATATCACTTGTGGGGCTTGCCGCATTTGCAGCTTTTATGTTTGCTGGCCCCAAGGAGACAGCCAAGACACGGCAGAGCAATATTAATCTACTCCCTGCATTACAGCAACGTGTAAGCGCTCTTGAGGGGCAGCTAAATAGACGTATTCAGCTTGAGGTTAAAGACCCTATTTATGCGGTTATAGAAGACCTAAAAACATCTATTAATGCTACTGTTGAAGACGCCGAAGATAACGAAAATAAACTAACAATTATAGTTGGTAAAGTAGCTAAACTTGAAGCCCATTTGAAAATGCTTAATGAGGGCGGCAATTAAGCCAGGTGCTATAATGGACGATAGACCAGCTCTAAAACAGGATGTGGATGATTTAAAAAACCACATAGATCAGATATTTGAAGCCCAGTCAAAAGGACGGGCCGAGATGTATGAGAAGTTAAACAAAGGCGCTCAAAAAGACATAGAGCATAGCCTTAAGATCGAAAATATTGAAAAACGTCTCGACCGATTTTTTAAAGGCTTAAGCAC
>CAZHPV010000126.1:0-3107 GCA_964534845.1 uncultured Caulobacterales bacterium | reverse complement strand
ATTATAGAACGCATATCAGATGATCTAGATGCCTGTGCCGATATACTTATGGCACAAACTGTTCATTCCCTCGTCCAAGGTGATATAGATAGTGCGGCCGGAGCGCTTTCTGCAACTGGCGGGGGTGATGGTAGCATACCAGACCTCGCCGTCGTCAAAACGCCTCGCGAAGCACAATTGATAACGCATCGTATTCTGGCACTCTGGCCAGAAAATGAAATCTCAAATGATCCGACAAGCCTGCTTGAAATCGCTGAACCCAGGCTAACATATTGGCTTAAAAACCAGTTACCGAGCGCCAATAATATCGCACTCAAAATAAAGGTTACTGATTCTACTGTTGGTAAAACTCTATTGAACAAAGACCACACGCTCGAAGAGCTTGGATATTCTTCGATAGAAGCTGTTCAACTAATATCACGTCATGCCACTCAGACGGTCTCTCGAATATCTCGTCTTATACGTGCCAAAGTCCGTCATGATTATCCGCATATTAATGATAGCGACATCGTAATAACCACATCAAGAAAGCCATCAAAAAAATATAGTTTAGATGAATTTGGCCTTCTAGCAACTGCCGCGCTTGACGCGATTGCCACCGCCCGATCAATCCAAGCCAAAGACTTTGATTCACCAGGAATAGAAGAGCCCTCAATATCTGTGAATGACGAAGCTGAGTTAGAGGAGCGGATTAACGCTATATCAAACAGCTTAGGTCATTTCCTAACACAGCTCCAACAATCAACCCCCGCTTCACAAAAGATCATATTAGCTGGTCAACTTGCGGCAATCAAAATACCCGGAGCCATTGCACTTGCTGAAGCACCAAGCTCATCTGAAAGGTTAGACAATGTTTTCAATGCTGTTATGAGGGCGAAAGAAAATGTCGAAAATAATGATATACCACAGATTGAAAAGCTACAAAAAGTTATAGCAAAAGGGTTTCCGATCCTTCCCTTAATAATTCCACCAGCAGCGTCGCAACTCGGTAGCGCCCTCTCAAATTCAAAAGTTAAATCTCAACTGGATGCCAATAAAGGGCTGTGGTGGCGAAAAGCATCAAAAGTGCACAAAAAAATTGGTCACTTGACAGATTACCTAGATCTTTATGAAGCCATCTCAGGAAAGAAACGCCTATTCCCAGTCGTGGCGCAATTACCGTCTCAAGAAGACAATTGGGCGGCTATTTATAAGCCCGGAAAAGATTCAAAAGATCGCCTCTGCCTATATGCTATAGAAGGCGGAAATTTGATGGGCGATGGAGTTCCAATATGCGGCTTGGTCTTCGATTCATGGACTGAAGGGATTCCATCAAACAATCACCAAACTGGGATCGCCTACCATTTTAACAGCCCTAGCGCCAGAGCCCCGCAAAATATCCTACTATCAGTTCTGGGCGCCTCAAGAGACTATCAAAACACTGTCTTTGAGCAACTCATACATACGTTGGATTTGATGAAAATCAGAACCATTGGGCCTGATCGCTTAAGGGTTCTCCCGGCTCCCGGAAAAGCAACATCCGGTCCAAATTTCATCGAACCGGCAATCGGGCAATATATGCCTTCAACCTTCTTCCCCGAGGGTATAAAATTCCCGGAGGTTAAAGCATGAGTTCCATCATTCGTCTCGAGGGAACATGTGTTGATCCTAACGTAACCGAAGGACTATCGGCGGCAATCGCAGATCCGCTATGGAATCTGTCACGCCAATGGCAAGTTGGAGAATTTCGAGGGGAAGATGCAGCAACACCCATCATTGTAGAAGCCAAGATCGAATCTGTGCCAGTCAACAAAATTTGGTCTGGTGACAGTCAAAAAAACCTGCTTCATAGCCGTGATAAAGATGGCGCCCCAATCGAAGCTTTAGTTGAAGCTGATAAAGGCGAGCAGGTACCGACTGATAAGTTACGCCTAGAAATGTCGGCGTCATTATTGCACGCCTTCCAAGAACATGCCAATTACGCCACAATCTTAAAAACCTTGCAGCAAGTTTATCCCTTTGAACTATCCGCAAACGCCCCCCATGACACTGTTGGTAATGCCCGGTTGAGTTTATTAGCGCAGAAATATGGGTTTGATGGCTACGCAGTATTACTGGACGTCCTAATATCTCGTGAAATCGAGGTTGTTACACTTGTAACTGAGTCCGAAGAAAGACACCAAGACTTAATCATCGACGTCCTAAGCGCATGGTCAGAGCAGGAAAGCGCCTTAATCATCCATAGTGAACCTAACAAACAAATACCGTCAACATGGGTCGATAGAGTTCAGGAATATAGATTCGGTGTTAGCGCGGCAGAGACAGATATTGAAAGCAGCGCGATCGCTCTGGCAGCGAACGACTATCCTGGTGGACAGCTGGACTGGTTTAATTTCGATATAGTAAATATTCCTGACACCACCCCAAAAACGGCAACTGAACACGATATCAGAGTGTTGTCTTCCCCATTGCAGTTTGCTGGGCAGCCCGCGTCCCGGTTTTGGGAGCTTGAAGAAGGTGACACCTATTTCGGTGACCTGGGGGGTGGACCAGATGACCTTGCCCGTTCCGTTATAGCCTCCTATGCGGCTGTTGCAGGTGATGACTGGTACGTCATTCCAGCCACACTGCCCTCGAGCACAGTCAATTATGTTGCTGTATTTCGTGTACTCGACGACTTTGATCCCAATTGGAAAGTTATCAACTCCATCTCAGAAAATGATGATAAGACCTATGGAGCAGACCGGCCATGGCGTTGGTTTGAACTGAGCCTAGGAGCAGAAGCCAAATCAGAGTCGGAAGCGTTACTATTTTTGCCACCCGTCACAACAACGCTTCAGCAAGGTCAAATCCTTGATAAAGTTGAATTTCGCCGCGACGAAATGGCAAATCTCGCTTGGGCTATAGAGCATGTCTATCATGGTCAATATGGCCGTGGCGTAAAACGTGAGACACCGCCTAGGACAACCGAAAACAACGAAAATCAGTCTACCGCTTGGGACTTCCAATTAGGAACAGAAGTTCCCGCAAATTGGCTTCCCCTTTTACCTGTCCGGTCAGACCCCGATAGTTCGCAAGTCGTACTGAGGCGTGGACGTATGGCCGAAACGATTAGCGGTGAGCCTAGC
>CAZHPV010000125.1:0-3278 GCA_964534845.1 uncultured Caulobacterales bacterium | reverse complement strand
AGACGGGAATGGCTTGGGGACATGCTGCGATCTTCCTGAACGAGGAAGACGCGCCAAGCTATTCCAAAAACCAGAAAAGCGCTGCCAAATAATTGCTGCCTCCATCAACCGCCCCTGAATCTTTCTTGGCGTTATCGTTCTTGGCGTTTCCATAAGTCATGACAATTCATTTCGACGGCTTCGATAGAAAAATCGAACGCCTCGAATAAAACCAGGCACTGTCTTATCGATCGTAAATGAAACCATATCTTTGGGTTGTAATGCATCAAGAACACCAATTTGCCTAAACACTTTGCCGCGCCTGCTTTGATATATTTTTCGGGCTTTGAAGATTTGTATACATCCCTGCATTTTTTAAGCCGCTCTCACACGAGAGACGCAATAAGATTGATTTTCAACACGGTGTGGTCGGTTAAGCGCCCATACTTTTCCTTCAGGCACTAGAGGTTCGAGTCCGTCGTTAGGACTCATATCTAACACTAAAAACTATCGTAAAAAACTCAGTTTAACCGCCATAGCGGACCGTAGCGAGTGTCTTATTTTGGGCGAGTTTAAGCCGCTCAGGAATTGCGGTCACACCACGATAACTGTCTTTTTGAATTATGGACAAAAATTTAGATGCTAGTTAAGGTTTGGCATGAAATGGATGTTTACAAAATTACTGAGCTACATGTTTCCAGCCTTTTTCAAGATTAAAAACAAAATCATCCTGTGGCATTTTTTGTGGGCTTTTCTCTTCTTTCCCTTTCTTTTTTTTGCAATCTTTGTTTCATTCATATTTGCTCATATTATAACGGGCAGTGTCGCCTTTTTAATTTATCGAGATATTGACGTTGTAAATGACTTTATAAACTATGATCTTATTGCAACTCTTTCACTTGGTATATTAACGTTAATCTTTACGCTTATTTTGTTCTGGCTGATGATCGGCTTTATAGTTCGAAGACCAAAGCTATTTAAGGTTTGGCTTGCAGTAATGGTTCCCTTTCTTACGATAGTAATCGTATGGATGGCTTTTACGGATACAGGCGGTCAAATCAACGACCAACCCCTCGTTATTCGTGGATTAGTAAACGTTGCGTTTTCGATCGCACCTGCTCTCATGGGCTATTGGTTATATTCAATGGTTATTCACGAGGATAAAGATTTTGATGTTGGCGCTGTAAATTATAGCTTAGCCATGATTCTATATAAAAAACAAAAATATTTTTGGGCATTTGTCTATTTAGAAAACCTCGCATTTAAGAAAAAACATCGCTTAAGTTTGGATTTCTTAGGCGGAGTTTACGAAACGGGCCGTGGAAAAGAGCTTAATCGAGGATATGCATTTGCATGCTATGAAGCTGCATTTGATCTCGGTCATGAAAGCTCTATGGCGCGAATAAACGCTCTTAAACCAACACTTTCTTCGGAGGAAATTGAAGCTTCTGAAATATTTAAAAAACAGTATCTAGACTAAAACTGAAGGTGGAGTTTTATGATTAAACTCATTTTTCTAGGTCTATTTTGTCTTTATGAGCGTCCTACTTTGGGCGAATTAAGCCGCTCGCATGAAAGTGGCGAAACAAAAACTGTGGCTGCATAATGTGTTTTGCAAACCAGTAACGATAGTCCGTTCAAATTTCGTCCATTTAGTTCAAAACAAACTTTATAAGATCAGAAACATATTCATCGGTTCGTTCAAGGTGAGGAAAATGTCCGTATCCTTGATATTTTATCAATGCAGCCTGCGGAACTGTCTCCGTGATTGTGTTGAAATCTGTATGTCGATGCGAGTAATCGGTATCACCATAGATCATGATAGTCGGCGCAGAAGCACCAAGCATAGCCTCATCGGGCGTGCGTTCAGCGCCTTGAACGATGCTGGATAAGCAAAAACACCCGCCTGATTTCATATTTTCCAATGCGATGTGAGTCATGGGAGCTCTGTGTTCGCAAGGCCTTGGCAATGACATTGAAAACCATCGTTCGGCCAAAATTTTAGCGGAAAATCTTCCGATTATTTGACCGATATAAGGTATGCGTAATGGCGTTGGAACATTATGCCCAGTCCAATCCCGCATGGCAGACGCGGAAGGGACTTGCGCGAGAGCCAAATGACTGACGCGATCTGGGAATCGTGAGGCGAAATTCATGGCGTGCAGTCCATTAACGCAAGTGAATGCAAGTGCCGCCTTATCTATACCAAGCCCGTCCATGAATTCCAATATCATGTCAGCTGTTTCGGCGATCTTGAAACTATATTTTGCGGAGGGGTATGAAAAGCCTGACCCTGGCATTTCGAAACAAATAACTCGAAATGATTGGGAGAGTTGGTCGATTAGCGCCAAATGATGCTCTATGACACATGGCGCATCAGGCGTTGTTAAAAGGACCGGTTTATCGCTGTTCGTATCTATAAACCGGATACACCCGGCCCGTGTTTTTATAAAATCACAGGTCCCGCCGGCTCTGCCCGTCTCCCTTTTCTTATTTCGGTTAAGTGAGGAAAGGATGGTATCAATTGCCGTGCCTGTCATAAGCATTCGCCCCTATTCTTCGAGCTCAGGCTCCAAAAGGTTCGCTGCATTTTCACCCGTTTTATAATGCTTCGAATTAACATGGTGCCGCCCCTAATTCCTTGAAGGCAGAGCATAGCGTCTTATGACTGTCTGTCTAGGGACGGTTGAGCGTCTTATTTTGGGCGACTTAAGCCGCTCAAGTCCAACGTCTTTTTCACAATTTGGTCACTCATAGACGCAAGCCTATCGTGTCATATTTGCGCCAACCCGCCATCAGGCCGTGACACTACTAGGAAGCAAAAGACTTACTCATCATCATCGTCAGAAGGCCAGATTTTATTCCACCAATCGCGGCGCGGGGTATCTTTGACATCAAAGAGCTCACCTTTGCCGCTCTCCTTGATTTTCCGGCGAATATAATCAGGCTCCCAACGCGTCAGATTGGCAAGTGTTGCGATCTCCTTTTCCTTACGTTCATTGACCTGTTGCTTATAAGCAAGCGCTTCGGGGCAGTCCATTTCCCCGTCAAAAGCATGACGGAGAATATAACGGCCTTGGAAATTCTGGCGATCACCCGTTGTCTTAAACTTTAAGTCCTCTGGAAAGCTCTGCGCATCATAGCGTACATGTAGGCGCGTCACATAAACATCTTTTGCAGCGGATTTTATGCCCCGCCTCGGGATAGGCCGCACAATAGGCTTACCATTGACGGGCTTAGAAAGCGGCTCATCCAGCCAGAATACGCCCAGCTCTTTGAGTTGATCATCAGATAAGGGG
>CAZHPV010000124.1:0-3307 GCA_964534845.1 uncultured Caulobacterales bacterium | reverse complement strand
CCGTGAAGGGGTGAGCGCCATTACTTGTTACAGCACTTTCTGTGGCCATACACGCATGGCCACAGAAAGTGCTGTAACAAGTAATGGCGCTCACCCCTTCACGGCTGGAAATGATCTTTGCCTCGTCCATAATGGCTCACTCTCTAATCACCGCACAATAGGGCGTCGATTAGCGAAGGCCGGTATCTCATTGATGACAGATAATGACAGTGAAGTTGCGGCTAACTTTTTAAGCTGGAAACTCCAAGAAGGTATGAGTCTCGGTCAAGCCTTGGAGGCAAGCCTGGAAGAATTAGATGGGTTTTATACATTTGTAACTGGAACTCAGAAAGGGTTCGCTGTGTTACGTGATCCCATAGCGTGCAAACCTGCAGTCATGGCCGAAACTGATGATTATGTCGCTATAGGATCCGAATATCGCGCACTTTCAAATTTGCCCGGAATAGAAAACGCTCATTTGTTTGAGCCTGAACCTGCCCGTGTTTACACTTGGGAGAGAAATTAATGCCTGTCATCGACCTCAATACGTCTTCCGTTACAGATTTGAACGCAAGCCTACATCAAGGAGAGGCTAAAGACTGGATTGTTAAAAACCCAAAAGGAAAGCATGCCTTGGCTGTCGGAATTGATCACGACCTAGATATCACCATTGAAGGTCATGCAGGGTATTACTGCGCAGGAATGAATAAAAAATCCTCAATAACAGTCAATGGTAATGTGGGTGTTGGCGTTGCTGAGAACATGATGTCAGGTCATGTCCATGTGAAAGGTGATGCCAGTCAAGCTGCAGGCGCTACCGCCCATGGAGGATTGCTTGTTATTGATGGTAATGCATCAGCGCGGTGCGGCATATCCATGAAGGGCGTCGATATTGTTGTTAAAGGGTCCATTGGAGCCATGAGTGGATTCATGGCTCAATCAGGGTCTATTGTCGTCCTCGGCGATGCAGGCCATGCTTTGGGCGATTCAATTTACGAAGCACAGATATTTGTAAGAGGCAAAGTCGATAGTCTGGGCGCAGATTGCATCGAAAAAGACCTCGCACCGGAACATATCACGAAACTGTCTGAACTTCTCTCAAAAGCAGGCGTAGAAGACACGGTAAAACCTGAAGACTTCAAACGCTATGGCTCCGCACGAAAGCTCTATAACTTTAATGTCGATAATGCGGCCGCGTACTAGGATTGAAAAATGGATATCAATAAAATACCTCAAACAGATCCGCGTTATTCGGCAACATTTGACCCTTATTCTCTTTCCCAAATTCGCAGAGCTGCCGCGACAGGCATTTACGACATTCGGGGGGCCGGCGCGAAAAGGAAAGTCCCGCATTTCGATGATCTCTTATTCCTTGGCGCGTCGATTTCCCGTTACCCATTGGAAGGTTATCGAGAAAAGTGCGATACCGACGTGACCCTCGGCACTCGCTTTGCTAAAAAGCCGATTACATTGAAAACCCCCGTGACAATTGCTGGAATGAGTTTTGGGTCATTATCTGGCAATGCTAAAGAAGCGCTTGGAAGAGGGGCGACACTTGCCGGGACGTCCACAACAACGGGCGACGGCGGCATGACGCAAGAAGAACGAGGGCATTCTGAAAAATTAGTCTATCAGTATTTGCCATCACGTTACGGGATGAACCCTGATGATTTAAAAAAGGCAGATGCCATTGAAATCGTTGTCGGCCAAGGCGCTAAACCGGGCGGCGGAGGCATGCTGTTAGGTCAAAAAATATCCGATCGTGTCGCGTCAATGCGAAATCTACCAAAGGGGATAGATCAACGCTCTGCATGCCGCCACCCTGATTGGACAGGGCCAGATGACTTAGCCATAAAAATTGAAGAAATCCGAGAAATAACAGGTTGGGAAAAGCCTATCTATGTTAAAATTGGCGCGACGCGTCCCTATTATGACGTCTCACTTGCCATAAAATCTGGCGCCGATGTTGTTGTCTTAGATGGTATGCAAGGGGGCACGGCTGCCACTCAAGAAGTCTTCATAGAACATGTAGGCATTCCTATTATGTCCGCCATCCGCCCTGCGGTAAAAGCGTTACAAGACCTTGGAATGCATAGAAAAGTCCAGCTTATCGTTTCAGGCGGCATCAGATCAGGCGCAGATGTTGCGAAAGCTTTGGCACTCGGCGCAGACGCCGTTGCTATTGGCACGGCTGCACTTATTGCTATTGGTGATAATAATCCCGAGCTTGAAGAGGAATATCAGAAATTGGGCACAACTGCGGGTGCTTATGATGACTGGCAAGACGGTCTCGACCCCGCTGGCATTACGACCCAAGACCCAACTCTATCCTCAAGACTTGACCCCGTAAAAGCCGGTCAAAGGTTGGCCAATTATCTGTCCGTCTTGACGTTAGAAGCTCAAACAATCGCTCGCGCTTGCGGAAAAAATCATTTACACAATTTAGAACCGGAGGACTTGGTTGCGCTCACGATTGAGGCGGCGGCGATGACCGAGCTCCCATTAGCTGGAACATCATGGATTCCTGGAAAATCTAGTTTTTAGACATGTCGAATTAAGAGAAAAACAAAAGAGAAATCAAAAGAGAAAACACAAAAAAGGGTGAGGATATGACTAACGATCTTGGTAAAATTGCGAAAGAGAAAGGCATCAAATATTTTCTTGTGTCTTTTACGGATTTATTCGGAAATCAAAGAGCCAAACTCGTTCCAGCAAGTGCAATTTCTGGGATGCAGAAAGGCGGCGCAGGGTTTGCAGGATTTGCAACTTGGCTCGATATGACACCGGCGCATCCTGACATGTTTGCCGTGCCGGACCCAAAAAGTTTAATTCAGCTCCCATGGAAACCCGAAGTTGGTTGGCTCGCATCTGATTTATGGATGGATAATAAGCCGGTTGAGCAAGCTCCCAGAAATTTACTTAAGGCCCAATTAGCAAAGTTAAAAAAACTAGGCCTGACGATGAAAACAGGCGTCGAGTGCGAATTTTTCCTTATTGATAAAGATGGAACACAAATCAGCGATGCTGCCGACACTCAAGCTAAGCCTTGTTATGATCAACAAGCCTTAATGCGCAAATATGACATCATTACTGAAATATGCGATTGCATGCAGACACTAGGATGGAAGCCTTATCAAAATGATCATGAGGATGCGAATGGTCAATTTGAGATGAATTGGGAATATGATGAAGCTCTAATGACGGCGGATCGCATGGCCTTCTTTAAATATATGGTCAAAACGATTGCTGAAAATAACGACGTTCGCGCGACATTTATGCCTAAGCCCTTTGAGAAGCTGACGGGGAATGGATGCCATATGCATGTCTC
>CAZHPV010000123.1:0-3497 GCA_964534845.1 uncultured Caulobacterales bacterium | reverse complement strand
TATTTATGGCGTATATATAGTGTAAGTGACGTCCGCACCAATTTTACCGATACCTTGGGAAAAGTCGTAAGTAGATCCCGTAATTGGAGAGCCAATCAGATCATATCTGGATTGAAAACTAACCGCGTGATCAAATATGGAACCGCGCGTGCGCGCCGTACGCTGTCCACCGTCAAAGACTTTTTGAGGCCCGCCTGTTAAATCATCAAGGGTGAAATTGTTATTTTGCCCTAAGACAACCCCGCTTCCTCCCACTGAAGGGTCTTGCGCAGAACTTCCCCAACGATTAACGCCAGTCCCCCCGCCCGTCGTCTGCACGCGTAATCTGTACCGGATATTACCGAAATCCAGTACCGAAAAATCACCAGACGTGGTCAAATTACTCGCTTCACCGAAAATATCAAAAGCAGTATTTGAAGCCACAAAAAACCGAGAGGCCCGGTTCCCGTTTCCTAAGAGGTCTATATCAGTAGTATTATCCAGACCAAAAGCATTGTAACTATCATTGGCATCCAGCGTTTGGTGCGGTCCGGTACTATTAAACTCACCCCCAAATGTCGGATTTAACACCTGATACTCAATGCCTGATTCTTCACCGTTTTGAATGGGGTTAAAACGACCTGTATTAAAATTTGTTGTGCGGCCATCTAAATCAATTAAATCTGGAGCGGCCTGACCTGAGGTCGCATTGTCTAACACATTAAAATCAAAAACGATTGGCGCTTCTCCGCCATTTTCGGCAAAGTCGGACGCCCCAAAGACAATTACAACTGCGGAAGCTCTAAAAAATGGTTGGTCTACAACAGAGGCAAAACTGTTGGATGACAGGCTCGTTAATAGCACAAGCCCCGCAACGGCTAGCCACTGTGTTACTCTTTCACCAACAAAAGATGTATTTTGGTCACCCAAATGCATATAAATCTCTTTCTAATGAATATCTTTAATCCCAAGGCCCTAAAAAAATGCTGACAATTATAATTAAAATTACATGAAGAGCGTTATCTTTAAGAAAGCCTCCGCCATCATTATAGCTTGAAATTGCCTTGATCCGCACTAGATTGAACCCATGCCACCCACTGCACATTCTGAAATCCGGGAAGCTCCGGTCTTATGGCAACCCCACCGCCCCAACCGGCCTGAGAAATCCGAGGGCGGGAAACGCTTTAGAATGGTGTCTGAATTTGAACCCAAAGGCGATCAACCTGCCGCCATTAAGGAACTAGTCGCCGGACTGAACGCCATTGAGCGCGACCAAGTTTTACTCGGTGTTACAGGCTCGGGCAAAACCTTCACTATGGCCAAAATTATCGAAGAAACCCAAAGGCCGGCCCTTATCATGGCACCAAACAAGACACTCGCCGCCCAGCTTTACGGTGAGTTCAAAAGCTTCTTCCCTGACAATGCCGTTGAATATTTTGTATCTTACTATGATTATTATCAACCCGAGGCCTATGTCCCGCGTACAGATACTTTCATCGAAAAAGATAGTTCCGTAAATGAACAAATTGACCGCATGCGCCATTCCGCCACGCGCGCCATATTAGAACGCGATGACTGTATTATTGTGGCCTCTGTGTCCTGTATTTACGGCATTGGCTCGGTTGAAACTTATACCGCCATGACCGTCGATATAACCAAAGGACAATCCATAGACCCACGAGATTTAATGGCACAACTCGTCGAGTTACAATATGGCCGAAATGATCTGGCTTTCACACGCGGAACATTTCGGGTTCGCGGCGATACAATAGAAGTTTTTCCCGCCCATTATGATGATACGGCGTGGCGTTTTGATTTCTTTGGCGATGAAATAGACAGCATAACAGCCTTTGACCCCCTCACTGGAAAGTCTGTGCATACACTCGACACTGTACGCATATATGCCAATTCGCATTATGTGACCCCGCGGCCCACCCTGCAATCTGCGATCAAGGGCATCAAACAAGAGCTTAAACTGCAACTCGCCTTATATGATAAGGAACAAAAGCTCCTTGAAGCGCAACGCTTGAGCCAACGTACAGAATTTGATCTCGAAATGATGGCGGCGCAAGGCTTTTGTACGGGCATTGAAAACTATTCGCGCTATCTGACTGGACGCGCGCCCGGTGAGCCGCCCCCCACCCTGTTTGAATATTTACCCGAAAATGCGCTTCTATTCATGGACGAAAGCCATGTATCTGTGTCCCAAATAGGCGGGATGAGCCGGGGCGACATGAACCGCAAATCGACATTGGCCGAACATGGGTTTCGCCTGCCTTCATGTATCGATAATCGTCCGCTGAAATTCGAGGAATGGAACGCGATGCGCCCCCAAACCATTTATGTCTCCGCGACGCCGCAAAACTGGGAGTTGGAGCAGACCAGTGGTGTCTTTGTTGAGCAGGTCATCCGCCCTACAGGTCTCATTGATCCGATTGTTGAAGTCAGACCCGTTGCCAAGGACGGCGCCTCTCAGGTTGACGATGTGATTGACGAAGTACGCAAAACCACGGCCAAAGGCTTTCGCTCGCTCGTCACAACCCTGACAAAGAAAATGGCGGAAAACCTGACCGAATATATGCACGATCAGGGTATTAGAGTACGCTATATGCACAGCGATATCGATACACTCGAACGTATAGAGATAATCCGGGACTTGCGGCTGGGGGCCTTTGACGTTTTGGTCGGCATTAATCTGCTGCGCGAGGGTCTCGACATCCCCGAATGTGCCTTTGTCGGTATTCTTGATGCCGATAAGGAAGGCTTTTTGAGATCTGAAACCTCGCTTGTGCAAACCATTGGCCGCGCGGCGCGAAATTCTGAAGCCTATGTTGTCTTATATGGCGACAAGGTTACAGGCTCCATGCAGCGCGCCATGGACGAGACCAAACGCCGCCGCGCTATCCAGATCGCCTATAATGAAGAACACGGCATCACGCCGACCACTGTTGCACGCGGTGTCATAGATGTTGTGGGGGATTCAGACGCGGGCCATGAAATCAGAGAAGAAGCCGCGCAATATACCCCTTCCGGGCGGCGCAAGGGTCATGGTCGCGGGGCTAAGGTCGGACGTCCTACGCGCGGACTTTTTGAAGAGGCGCGCGAAAACTACGCCGGCCAGAACCTGCAAGCCGTGCTTGCTGATCTTGAAAAACGCATGTTCGAGGCGGCCGAAAACCTCGAATTTGAAGAGGCCGCCCGCTTACGCGACGAAATCAAAAGCCTGACTAAAGAGAATAGTTGATACGACAAGAAACCAGTTTGGTTCATGACTATAATTTCAACGCAAAGTGCGTGTTTGAAAAATTTGTCGTTAAACTATAATGTGATCTAATGATTGTCACATGAAAACTGGCGAGGTGTGATTCATGCTGGAATATCTAAGTTCAACTTGGTTGGTACATGCTGCCTCGATTGTATATGTTGCCGCTTTTCTTGTACGAGATCAATTAATCTTGCGTAGTTTGGTTCTCCTCGGCACGGTCTTATACATATTTTATTATTACATAGTCCCAGAA
>CAZHPV010000122.1:0-3663 GCA_964534845.1 uncultured Caulobacterales bacterium | reverse complement strand
CAGAGCGCATGTTGTCGTTATAGATTTTCAAAGCTTTTTCGCGCGCCAAACGTAAGGCATGCGCTTTGGGCAGTTCACCCTTAATGGGGTCTTCATTGATATCGGCGGGAATAACTTTATCGACCTCGACGCCAATTTGGCACAAAAGCGCTTTGCGACGAGGTGATGCGCTGGCTAGAATCAATAAAGGATGAGATGTCGATTTAGCCATGGTGTCCAGAGGACTTTCTGCGTAAGGCGGCCTATTTAAAACGGTATGTGATCCGCCCTTTTGAAAGGTCATAAGGCGTCATTTCACAGAGAACTTTATCGCCTGCCAGAACCCGAATTCTGTTTTTCCGCATCCGTCCGGCAGTGTGCGCGATAATTTCGTGATCATTCGCCAATTTTACGCGGAAAGTCGCATTCGGCAGAAGTTCAACAACTTCGCCTTCAAATTCTAACAGTTCTTCTTTAGCCAAACCAAATCCTTACAAATATTTCAATCCAATTTTGTGCACTCAATCCGCACAACCATAGCGCCTATATAGGAAATTTATTTAAAAAAACACCCCTTATGTCAAAAAACGTTCCTTGAGCCGTCTTTCAAGCATAGTGCAAATTGACCTGTAATTATTCATCATCGCCCTTACGTCTAGCGAGCCTGACGTTGGGTCAGGTGTTGGCCAGACCTCAATAAGTGTATCCTGTCCTTGAAAGGCCGCTTTTGCTGCCTCGCCAGCATCATCCGTAAAGGCAATAACAACGTCAAAGGAACGATCGGGAATATCTGCAAGACTTTTGGGTTGGTGATATGCCATATCAATGTCGCGTTCCTTCATAACCGCCACCATAAGCGGGTCTGTTTCGCCCTTGGAGGTACCGCAGGATTGCACAAATATTGTATCCCCCGCCAGTTTCTTTAAAAGTCCTTCAGCCATAGGAGAGCGGATAGAGTTTAAATAGCAAACGAAAAGAACAGAGCCAGCCTTTTTAAACGCGTCTTTCTGTTTCATAATATCGCTCCTTAGCCCTTTCGTCCGGCAGAAAATGTCTTTTCTAGGATCATGTGCTTCGCCTATGCAAAGAACATAACAGGCCGAAAAATCGTCTCGACGTCGTAAAATCCATTTCCACTTGGTTTCTTAGACTATCTGTTAGCAATCTCGCGCCCTCATTGTGCAATCCACGCCGACCCATATCTATGGCCTCAATCTGAGCGGATGTCGCTGTTCGGATGGCCGTATGATAGCTTTCGCAAATTAAAAAATAATCTTTGATGATACGTCTAAAAGGCTTCATGGATAATAATACCGTGCCGCGCTCAACCCCGTTACTGCGCTTTATATCAAGTCCCAAGCGATCAGACTCTTTTAAGGAAATATCGATAATATAAGGGCCACTCTCGCTCTCTTTTGGTCTAAATTCATTTTCTTCAAGCAAGTCGAAAATAGCGACCCTACGCTCATGTTGAACTTCAGGGCTTACTGCCGGAAGGCTTTCCGGATCGATATTGATCTCTATGATAAAATGATCACCTAAATCCGACAATTTATAAACCTTCTTGTAAGGGATGGAGAGGCACTTTATCTGTTAAGCGTGCTTTCGATATATCTGCAAGAATTATATCCAAGCATTCAACATCTAAACTAATCTCGCCGCCTCCAGCAAAAACTAATCGCAAAGCACCTGAAAACCCTGACGTATCGGGTGTAAATATAATCGCGAGCAAAACAATCATAGCCTCTGGGTCGGAACGATCAATCCCGCGAAGACGAGCACCCAGCACGCCGTCAATCCGAAGTCCCGTCAAAATGCGCTCCGGAGACGATGAAGTCTCATGTTTAAACCGCGTGAGACGCAAAGTAAAAGTACGACCCCGTGCACTGTAGGAGATATCACCGACTCGCGCGATAGCATCCTGCAAACTGGCCGATATTACGGATAAATCCTGTTCTGTCTCAGCCTTTAATCTAAGCGGCTCTGACATTATGTCTCCTGCATACGTTCAATCCGTGCCCCGCACTGACCCAACTTAATTTCAATATTCTCAAAGCCACGGTCAAGATGATACACACGTCCAATATGCGTTTTTCCGCGTGCAGACAAGCCTGCACTGATTAACGAGGCCGACGCCCGTAAATCGGTTGCCATAACAGGTGCCGCTTTAAGCTCTTTCACACCGCGTACAATCGCCTCCCGCCCCGTAACCGTTATATCAGCGCCCATACGCGCCAGTTCCGGACAATGCATAAATCTATTTTCGAAAATATTTTCCCTTATAATCGAGACGCCGTCAGCCAAGGTCATCATCGCCATAAACTGCGCCTGTAAATCCGTCGGAAAACCCGGATAAGCCTGCGTGTCGACATCGACAGCTTTAAGGCGCCCCCCGCCCCTTTCGATCAAAACGCTTGTCTCATCCAGACTAACTTTGGCACCGGCCTGCGCAATTAACGGCCAAAGAGATCCTAGATGATCGGCGCGAATATTCTTCAAACGTACCGCTCCGCCAGCTGTAGCCGCCGCCAAGGCATACGTTCCCGCCTCGATACGGTCCGGGACAACAGAGTGACTAACTCCGGATAGGCGGGACACACCGGTAATCGTAATTTCTGAGCGCCCTGCCCCCGAAATTTTAGCGCCCATGGCATTTAAGCAATCGGCCAGATCAATGATTTCAGGCTCACGCGCAGCATTATTAATAATCGTTGTTCCCTTAGCCAGAACGGCGGTCAAAAGCGTATGTTCCGTTGCGCCCACACTGATAAACGGAAAGGTAATGTCAGCGCCTTTAAGCCCTTTTTTTGCCTGCGCATTAACATAACCGTCTTCAAGGTCAATTTTCGCGCCAAGAGCTTCTAGCGCTTTGAGGTGCAAATCAACGGGCCGCGCACCAATTGCACATCCTCCGGGCAAAGAAACGCGCGCATGACCTTCCCGCGCCAGGGTCGGGCCGAGTACGTTAAAAGTCGCCCGCATTTTTCTTACAAGGTCATAAGGTGCAGTTGTTGATGTGAGTTCCTGTGCCTGTAATTGCATTTTTGCGCCCGGGCCTTCTTCGACATTCACCCCCATATGCGCCAGTAATTGCCCCATAAACCGCGTATCGCGTAAACGTGGCATATTTGTCAAAGTGATAGGTTCCGACGTCAGCAAACAAACGGCCATTAATTTGATCGCCGAGTTTTTCGCGCCGCTAATGGCTATTTCCCCGTTTAACGGAAAGCCACCTTCAATAACTATTTTATCCATAAATCTATCCCTTGATCCATATTCTATCCCCTAGAAGCGTGATGTAATCGGACATAGCTATCGAATCATTACGACCATCTTATGACAATATTACGGCATGATGGTTCGTATAGAAAGTTATGCGTAAGCATCAAGGTATTTAAAATCTATTATTTGAAAAAAGGTCAAGCTTTCTCGGTTTAGTTTATTCGGAAGGATTGGTGTCTGGTTTATTTTTTCGGGCGGCCGCTTTTCTACGGTGCAGATTTGCCCGTAAATTATCTGCCAAACGCTGTGTCTTGACTGCCTTGGCGTTTGGACGGGAACCTGATCTCGATTGTGGTTTATCATTCATAATTTAGCTTTCATACGCCTTATAGGTCATTCCCTGAAAATATAAAACCGCAATCCATACATAAAAAATTATATAAAATACAGCAAGATAGCCTG
>CAZHPV010000121.1:0-3715 GCA_964534845.1 uncultured Caulobacterales bacterium | reverse complement strand
GGGGCCATAGCTCAGCTGGTAGAGCGCTTCGCTGGCAGCGAAGAGGTCAGGGGTTCGACTCCCCTTGGCTCCACCATTCATTCCGCAGTCACAAGTCAAGATTGAACGTTGGCATCAGACCCTCAAAAACCGTATCTTGCTAGAGACCTACTTTTTACCCGGAGA
This sequence comes from uncultured Caulobacterales bacterium, assembly GCA_964534845.1. Lineage (GTDB taxonomy): Bacteria > Pseudomonadota > Alphaproteobacteria > Caulobacterales > Maricaulaceae > CALCKU01. The sequence continues at coordinate 3,550 of CAZHPV010000121.1, read as the reverse complement.
CTTGGAACGATAGATTGAAAGCTTTGTCGACCATTACAATCATGAGTGATATCTCGAGAGCTTAAAAAACGTCACACCGCCGATGTCTACTTCGGCAGGGCTCAATCAATTTTAAATAAAGTGACGGCACCCGTTTGCGGGTAAGAGCCCATTCAGATAAAAATGACGGCTGGTTCAGCTTACGTGACAATGCCTTAACGTACAAAGCCACTTTAAGAACATTCCACCCGTTCGGGTAGGTGTATCCATGTTATACGTTGAGGTAATGAAATAGGGCGTTATAACTTCCTTTGTTTGTTGACGAGGTTTAACTCGAATTGATTGGTTTGACTTGTATGAGAAAGAAAAAATTAAATGCCTAAAATTCGACTTGCAACAGATGTTGGTGGCACATTTACCGATCTGGTGTTTTATGAAATTGATGAGCAAACGGGGAAAATTAATAGCGTAAAAGCCGTCAAATCCCACACGACGCCTCCAAATTTTGAGGAAGGTGTTATGGATGCCGTTTCAATTGCTGATGTTGACCTTAAAACGGTTGAATTTTTTGCACATGGTACCACTGTTGTCATTAATGCCTTGATGGAGCGGAAGGGCGTTAAGACGGGGCTCATCACAACAAAGGGGTTTAGAGATATATTGGAAATTGGCCGCGGGAACAGACCGGACTTTTTCAATATTCGTTACGCCAAGCCTGAGCCATTTGTCCCGCGTTACCTGCGCTGCGAAATAGATGAGCGCATGACGTATAAGGGGGAGATTATACATCCTCTTGATGTGGGAGGACTGGCAGACATTGTGCGTGATTTCAAATCGGAAGGTGTTGAAGCCGTTGCAATTTGTCTGTTGCATTCTTATGCGAACCCTGAACATGAGCAAAAATTAGCCAAGGCGCTTCAAGATTTATGGCCAGCGGTTTCCGTTGTAAGCTCTCATCAAATTACGCGTGAGTGGCGGGAATATGAGCGGACAAACACCGCTGTTTTAAGTGCTTATGTGCAGCCCATCGCCAAAGATTACTTAACAAAAATGGAAGGCCGGCTTCAAAGCGGGGCTTTTAAAGGCTCGTTTTACGTCATGCAGTCAAATGGCGGTATTGATACCATTAAAGCGGCCAAGTCCACGCCCATTACAATGGTAGAGTCTGGGCCAGCCAGTGGGGTTTTGGGGGCGGCTGCACTCGGGAAGATTATCGGCGTGAATAACATTCTCGCCTTAGATATTGGCGGTACAACAGCTAAATGTTCACTTATCGATAATGGCCGCGTCGAGGTCACAAGCCAGTATATGATTGAGCGCAGTCATTTATCTGCGGGCTATCCCATAATGACTCCCGTTGTTGATTTGGTTGAAATTGGAAATGGCGGCGGTTCGATTGCTTGGATTGATGATGATAATAAACTCCATGTTGGCCCTCACAGTGCGGGCGCGAGACCGGGGCCAGTCGCTTATGGAAAAGGCGGTACCGAGTTGACAACCACAGATGCGAATTTGATGTTAGCCCGTATTAATCCCGACTATTTTATTGGCGGAGAAATTCAAGCGGATATGCCAGCCGTTGAAACAGCTTTTGCTAAAATGGGCGCTAAGTTAGGTCTCAGCGCAGCGGAGGCCGCGCGCGGCGTTATCAAGGTCGCTAATCACAGCATGACAAATGCGCTTAAGCTTGTATCTATTAACCGTGGCTACGACCCTCGCGATTTTACGATGGTGGCTTTTGGCGGCGGCGGTGCCATGCATGCAACTGCGCTAGCCATGGAACTCGGCGTTCCAAAAGTGATTGTGCCGGCGCACTCTGCGGTCTTCTCGGCATGGGGCATGTTAATGTCTGATTTGCGGCGTGATTATATCCGCACGCAACCCATGCCCTTTACCGAAGCTGTCGTGGATGCTGTCAATCATACGGTCGCTGAAATGGAGAGTGAGGCTCTCGGGGCTTTTCAGGACGAAAGTTTTGATAAAAACAATGTCTATTTCGAGCGCTATTTTGATATGCGTTATGAGGGCCAAGAACATTCTGTTCGCATTCCTGTTCCAAATATTAGGCTCAAAGCTGAAGATATGAACGAGGTACTTGTTCGGTTCCATGATGCGTATGAACGTGAATATACCTATCGTTTGGATGTGCCTGTAGAGCTTGTCACATTTCATTTAGTGGCATTTGGTTCAGTTGAACGCCCTGAATTATCAAAATTAAAATCTGGTGGAACTTTGGCTGCGGCGCAAAAAGGACTGCGGAGGGTGGACTTTGACGAGCTTGGGGTCAAAGAGGCTGCCATTTACAATAGAGATTTATTAGCCCCCGGAATGTCCCTAACAGGCCCTGCTGTCATTGAAGAATCTGGGACCACGACAGTTGTTTTCCCAAACCAAACCGTAGACGTTGATGATTATGGTAATCTTCACATCACATTATAGGCGGACCATATGACGAAATTATCTAAAGTTATAAATGCGTTTAAAATTGATCCTATAACGATTGAAATTATACAATCGTCTCTCACAGCCATTACAGATGAAATGTTTGCGACAATGCGTAAAACTGCCGTGAGCTCTATTATCTATGAAGTCCTCGATTTCGGAGTCGCTCTCTTGGATGCTGAAGGTAACCTTGCGAGTTCTGGGTCTGGCATTCCCGGATTTGTAGGTATGCTGGAGCCTGGCGTGAAAGAGGTTTTAGCAAAATTCCCAGCGGAAGATATTTCTGAAGGCGATATTTTTATTACGAATATCCCGCATTTTGGCGGTGTAAGCCACCTTAATGATGTTGTTCTGATTATGCCGGTCATTGATGATGATGTGATTGTAGGCTGGTTATCTAATAAGGCGCATTGGGCTGATGTTGGGGGGGCGTTCCCCGGGTCCATTTCTCCTGATGCCGTCGACATCTATCAAGAAGGGCTACAAATTCCTGTCGTGCGGATTATTTCGGCTGGAGTCATAAATCAGGCCCTCCTCGACGTCATAACGATGAACAGCCGAATTCCTGATACCACCTCAGGGGACTTTTGGGCCGGCGTCGCGTCGATGCGTGCAGGAGAAAAACGGTTCCAGTCAATCATTAAAAAATACGGCAGAGAGACCGTTTTATATGCCATTTCTGACTATATCGCTCTGGGTGAATCTCAGGCGTTACGGGCCATGAAGAGCCTTCCCAAGGGTACCTTTGAGGCCAGTGAAACGCTTGAGGATGGTCAGGTCATGAAAGCGGCTATTACGATTACAGACAATGAATTTATTATCGACTTGCGAGATAATCCGCCTCAAAATAACACAGCGATGAACTGTTCCTACGCCGCTACAGTTGTTGATGCTATGATGATTTTTAAAGCCATTGTCCTCCCGCAAGGCTTTGCGAACTCAGGTAGTTTTAAACCTATGAAGGTTTTAACCGATAAAGGGTCAATGATTGACGCCGAATACCCCGCGGCCATGAGTACCTATTACGAAGTGAGTATGTTGATTTTAGATGTACTGTGGAAAGCGCTCGCGCCGCATTTGAAAGAGAGCCTGACGGCGGGGCATTATTCTTCAATTTGCGGAACGTTTT
>CAZHPV010000120.1:0-3917 GCA_964534845.1 uncultured Caulobacterales bacterium | reverse complement strand
GCCCTATTGAAGATACTGAAGGTTATGCCAGACTGGTTCCAACAGAAGCCGCTGTTGAGAAGATGAAAAAGGCCATACCCCTGCGCGCGATTGGCACCAAAACTGATATAGCCAATATTGCGACATTCCTCGCATCTGATGCCTCTTCTTATGTGACAGGCGGCATTTATAATTGCGACGGCGGAAATGAGTTAGGCGATGCCTCAGCTGATTTCCTCACACCTTTCAAACGATAGAGCGACCCGTATGCACCCCCGCATCTTTGCATCCACTCACGCCGATAAACCAGCCATGATAATGGAAGAGACGGGGCAGTCTCTGACCTATGGACAGCTCGAACCTATTGCCAATCAGGGCGCGCACTTCATCCGCAGCCAAGGTATTAAAAATGGTGACATTATCGCGCTCTGGGCAACCAATTCCATAAAGTTCTTAGAGATTTATTGGGCCGCGCAGCGGGCCGGTATTTATATTTGTCTCTTACCTACGCATTTATCGGCTGATGACGCCGCCTATATTATAGGGAATTGCGGCGCAAAATTATTGATTGTCTCCAGCGAAATTAAAGCCGCCAAAGCGTTTTTAGACACACAGCCTTCACAGCTAGAAAATCTTGAAAGCATTTTTAGCATTAATGGCGAACTAGAACATACAAAGCCTTGGGCCGAGCAATTAAAATCTATGCCTACAACGCCCATTGAAGATGAAGAGGCGGGATTTCACCTCATATATTCTTCAGGGACAACAGGACGACCCAAAGGCGTGAAACTCCCGCTTATTGGCGGCGAGGTTATGGAAGACACGATTTGGGCAAAACGATATGAGGAGATTTATAATCTAACAGATAAGTCAGTCTTTTTGGCCTGTGCCCCGCTTTATCATTCCGCGCCCATTTTATTTGTCACAAATACAATGCGCCGCGGGGCAACTATTATCATCATGAAAAAGTTTGATTCCGAAGGGACGTTAAAGGCGATTGAAAAACATAAAGTGACTATGAGTCAAATGGTGCCGACCATGTTTATTCGTATGCTGCGCCTACCCGAAGAGACACGGCGGGCCTATGATATCTCATCGCTTGAGCATGTCGTTCATGCGGCCGCGCCCTGCCCATTAGAAATAAAATACCAAATGATGGATTGGTTTGGCGATATTATTGATGAGTATTATGCAGGCTCTGAATCTATTGGCGCAACCACCATAACGTCTGCCGAATGGCGAGAACGGCCTGGCTCTGTGGGGCGCGGTAAAAATTGCAAGCTCCATATCTGCGACGAAGCTGGAAATGAACTTCCCGCAGGCGCGACTGGCATGGTTTATTTTTCAGGTGGCTATGATTTTGAATATCTAGGCGAGCCTGAAAAGACGAAAGCAGCCCGGAACCCTAAAAATTCAAAATGGGCAACTCTTGGCGATATTGGCCATGTTGATGACGCTGGGTATTTATTTCTAACCGATCGTAAAAACTTCGTCATTATTTCCGGCGGGGTGAATATTTACCCTCAAGAAACAGAGAACCTCATCATCCAACATCCCAAAGTCGCTGATGTGGCTGTTATTGGCGTTCCCAATGCTGAGATGGGCGAAGAAATGAAAGCTGTTATTGAACCTTTAGATTGGGCTGACGCGGGAGAGAATTTTGCAGAGGAAATCATCGCTTATTGCCGCGCAAAATTAGGCCCTATTAAATGCCCCAAATCAGTCGATTTTGATAAAAAATTACCGCGTCAAGAAAACGGAAAGCTCTTTAAACGTCTCGTTCGAAAACGATACTGGCCCGAGAGCTAAAGCACATAAAAAAACCGGATGATTAATCCGGTTTTTACATTCAGGGAGAAGCGCAACTTAGCCCCGCGCAAGATAGATTGATTGCGGAGATGTATATTCCAGCAAGCCTTCCATGCCGTTCTCAACACCAAATCCTGATTGTTTGTGACCCGCAAAAGGCACACCGGGTGACATATTCAAATTATGATTAATCCAAACAACACCCGTTTCCATCTGGCGCGCGATTTCCATCGCCTTATCTGTATCTTTAGACCAGACGGCACTGGCAAGACCGTAATCAGACGCATTTGAGCGCGCGATAACATCATCGACCTTGCTGAATTTGAGCATAGGCAATATTGGCCCGAAAGCTTCCTCTTGAACAACGCGCGCCTGCTCTGGTGGATTATCGACTATCGTGATGGGAATAAAGTAACCTTCGCCGTCTGGCAATTCAGAACATTCGATAACGGTCAGGTCCGTTTTCTTAGCATCGCTTAGCAAATCCTGAACCCGGTCATATTGGCGCTTATTCTGGATTGGCCCCATATCGGTGCCTTGTTTTGTCCCATCTCCAATTTTTGTCGCTTTTGCAATCGCGATAAGGCGGTCACGTAGACCATCATAAATGTCTTCATGAACATAAAGCCTTTTTGTCGCCACACAGATTTGAGCTGTATTGAAAAATGCTCCAAAGAAAATTTTCTCAGCAACCACATCAAGGTCAACATCGGGCATAACAATCGCGGCATCATTTCCGCCAAGTTCCAATGTTAGGCGCTTTAAGTCTTTAGACGCACTCTCCATCACCCGCTTGCCCGTCGCGGTTGAACCCGTAAATGAAATTTTATCAAAGCCCGGGTGGGATGTCATCCAAGGCCCAAGATTATCCCCGCCCGTAATTATATTAAGGACACCGGGGGGCAGGATTTTGGTAAACATCTCGCCCATTTTCAATGTACATAGAGGGGTAAAAGGTGATGGTTTAAGCACCATTGTATTCCCTGTTAGGAGGGCAGGCGCAATTTTCCATACGGCCAAAGACACTGGAAAGTTCCAAGGCGCAATCGCACAAATAACACCCAAAGGCACATGATGTGTTTCGACGAGCTGAGCCTCTGAATCTTCGTGAACATCGACTTCCGGACGCATTTTCGCAACTGATTGGAACCACTCACCCGCACCGTTTATTTCCATTTGTGCAAACATTACCGGGCGGCCCTGTTCGCGTGTAAACAAGCGCGCCATCTCGGTCGCATTATCGATTAAGGCTTGGCCCATTTTGTTGAGGTAATCTGCACGCTCATCATATGACAACTTCTTCCATTCAGGAAACGCCTTCCGTGCTGACGCAACGGCCTCGTCAAGTTGAGCCTCGCTACACTCAGGCGCCGTGGCAAAAGCCTCACCCGTCGCAGGATTGAAAACATCAAAGCTTGATGCGCCCGCAACACGTTTGCCATCAATTGTCATATTGAAGTTTTTTTGCATGTCCATAGTCTTTACCTTACACTTAGTTTCCAACCCATTTGCCTAAAATTGCCTAATGAGCCTTTTTGCACAACAATCACTTTTATCAGGTATTATCTACCTGCCTGGCGGCGCTTAAACAATATCTTCTGTAAGATGCCTGCGCCCGCGCCAGAAAATAAAAGCGGCGATCAACCAAATCGGCGCGAGCGAAATCAAAGCGAATTGCAGGCCGTCAGCTTCACCCATTGAACCTGCCAATAGATCTGACATGCCTCCAATATAGACGGGGCCGAAACCTTGCCCAATTGCGCTAAGCACAAACAAATAAAGGGCCGCTGCAAATGCACGCATCTTAAGAGGTGAAAGATTTTGTACCAAAGCGTAACACGGACCCGCTACGCTGGAATGTAGCATGAAAACGAAGAATAAGACGATGAAGCACAGCGTGCTCGAAGAGGTCCACATCGCGAAAATATAGAGCGGAACGGAGAGCGTATGTACGAGCGCCAGAAAAGTAAAATAATGGCGGAAATCTTTTTTCACCCACCTATCGCAAATCGCGCCACCCGCCACCGTGCCGATCCCGCCGCCGACACCAAGCCCTAAAGCCAAGGGGACTGTAAGTTTATCAATCGTCAATCCATGTGTTCGGAAGATAAAATCAACCATCCACAATT
>CAZHPV010000119.1:0-3966 GCA_964534845.1 uncultured Caulobacterales bacterium | reverse complement strand
GTTAAAGCCACAGAATAATTAACCTCCGTTTACTCAACCACCCTGCACTCCCCATAAAACAAGTTTGTCAGGCCGCCTGCAATGCTCTAGACAAAGCGCGAAGCATAACGGGTCGAGACAACAAGACCTGCCATTGGTTATCTGGGGAAGTAAGCGCATGACAGGCATTCTGTGACAAAGTTCTATTCTCCCAACACGGCCATTGCCGTCATCGTCGCCAATATGATTGGCACGGGCGTTTTTACCAGTCTGGGCTTTCAGCTTATAGATATTCAGACAGGCTTTCCTATCATGCTCTTATGGATATGCGGTGGCGTTGCCGCGCTTTGCGGAGCGGCAAGTTATGCCGAACTTGGCGCTGCCCTGCCCCGCTCTGGTGGAGAGTATAATTTTCTGGGTCGTATATATCATCCTATGGCCGGCTTTATATCTGGCTGGGTGTCCGCTACTATTGGTTTTGCAGCCCCGATTGCCGCCGTCGCTATCGCCTTCGCCATTTATGCTCTGGCGGCCCTGCCGGGGGATTATGGGAGCGGCCTGCAAAAGCTTCTGGCTTGCACCCTCGTCGTGCTTGTTACCCTTGTGCACGGACGCAACCGGACCAGCAGTGCCCGCTTTCAGACCTTGTTTACAACCTTAAAAGTCGGCCTCATTCTTGTTTTTTGCCTCGCAGGGCTCCTATTGGTGCAAACGCCTCAAACTGTGAGCTTAACCCCGCAGCCCGGTGACAACGCCCTCATTACAAGCGGAGCCTTTGCTATATCGCTTATCTATGTTTCCTATGCCTATACGGGCTGGAACGCCGCCACCTATATTAGCGGCGAGCTGGAGAACCCGCAACGCGACCTACCCCGCATATTGATTACCGGCACAGGCTTGGTAATGTGCCTGTATGTCTTGCTAAATTACGTTTTTTTATATGCTGCCCCGGTAGACGCCATGGTCGGTAAAGTCGAAATCGGATATATAGCCGCGCAATATATTTTCGGAGAAACAGGGGCAAGGCTGGCGGGCGGTATATTGTCTCTCTTGCTCATCTCTACTGTTAGCGCCATGACACTGGCAGGTCCGCGTGCCTTGCAGGTTATCGGCGAAGATTTCTATCCATTACGACTTTTGGGCAATACCAATGCACAATCCATTCCCCGAAATGCGATTTATTTTCAATCTTTCATCGCTTTGCTTTTCATACTCACATCGAGCTTTGAAAGGATTATAGTCTTTGCAGGCGCTATGCTAGCCTTTAACAGCTTCCTTGCGGTTTTGGGTGTCTTTATCCTGCGCTATAAGGAACCCGACCTGCCCCGCCCTTATAAAACGTGGGGCTATCCTGTCGTACCATTGATTTATCTCTCACTCACGGCTTTCACATTGTTTTATGTGGTAATCAAAGAGCCCTTAACGGCTCTCTTTGGCTTAGGCCTTATCGCAATAGGGTGTGTTTTTTACTTAACGTCTCGCCGTAGCCAGCCTGATTTAGAAGCGCCCTAATAGGTAACAGGGGCTGGCGTGTAAGGCACAACCAACCCGTCCCTGACCGTGAGCACCCTGTCCATAAATTGCGTGAGGTGCATGTTATGCGTAGCGACAAGCGCGGATACCCCTTCCAGACGGGTTAGATCAAACAGGCTTTGAAAGACGCTATTAGACGTATTGGGGTCTAGGTTGCCTGTGGGTTCATCAGCCAGCAAAATTTGAGGCTGATTAGAAATAGCACGGGCAATCGCTACGCGTTGTTGCTCCCCGCCCGACATTTGTGACGGCTTGTGATGACCGCGGTCTGAAAGCCCCATAATAGCGAGCAGTCGCTTGGCTTCAATCTCAGAGGCATCGCGCCCCTTACCGGCAATCATTTGCGGAATAACAATATTATCAACGGCAGAAAATTCTTTCTGCAAATGATGGAACTGATAAACCACGCCTATTGTTTCACGCCTTATGGCTGTGCGCTTATCATCGGAAAGTTTCAAACACTCACGCCCATTAATATAAACATCACCCGCATTAGGCTTCTCAAGCAGGCCTGCGGCATGCAACAAAGTGGATTTACCAGACCCTGACGGCCCTATCAGCCCGACCATTTCACCGGGATATATATCAATATCGGCTCCTCGTAAAACGTGGAGCTGGTTCATACCGGATTTATAGGACCGGTGCAGGTTACGAACAGATAAAATCGGGCGCTTACTCATAACGAAGCGCCTCCACAGGGTCTATGCGCGAGGCATTAAGCGCGGGGAAGAACGTTGCCACAGCAGAGACAACAAAACCACAAATCGCAACGCCTATGACTTCGGCCCATACAACTTTCGCAGGAATACCGCCTGAAATTGAATAGACGTCCGGCGGAAAGAGCGGATTGCCGGTAATCGTTTCAATCATAGCCTGAACAGCCCCAATATTCAAACAAAGCAATATACCGATTAACAAACCCGCAAGGGTTCCCAAAATCCCGACCGTAGCCCCCGCAATAAAGAAGATACGCAAAATAGAGGCTTGGGATGCCCCAATTGTACGCAAAATAGCAATGTCCTTGGCCTTGTTCTTAACCAGCATTATCATGGCGGCTAAAATCGGAAATGTCGAAATCACCACAACAATGATAAAGATAAAGCGCATGGCGAGTTGCTCGGTGCGCAAGGCCGTCGCGGTTGTGGCGTTTTTATCTTTCCATGTCTGGATAAAAACAGGTTCTCTGGCCGCGTCTCTGACCGCACCGTAAAGGGCCTCAATCCTGTCAGGGTCTTTAAGGCGCAGTTGAATTGTCCCTGGCGGCTTGCCATTTTCAAACAAAAGCACTGCCTGATCATAGTCCATATAAATTGTTGATAAATCAGTAGTATAAAGCCCGGTCTTAAAGATAGAACCAATGGTATAAGGCTTGATGATGGGCGTTTCTCCCGTAATCGTTTTGCGGGTTCGCCCGGAATAAATTGTGATTTTATCACCTAGGTTAAGCCCAAGTTCCGCAGCCATAAACGCCCCTATGGAAATTTGGTGATTTGACCCGCGCCCTTGCCCGAACTCCTGCAAAGAGCCCTGCTCAATACTTTGTGTTATGAGCTCAAAATTATCAAGATTATCAGGCCTTATACCAAGGACATGCCCAATAGTAATCTGCCCATTGGCCTGCACGCCGACAAGGTTTTCGGTAAACTCAAAAGCTTCTTCCACGCCGTTTAAGCCGGCAAGACGAACTTCCATTTGTTTGATACTTTCAGGCGTGGGATTAGGTGTTGATGAGAGTACATACATATGGCCTTGCGAACCAATCGTAAGCTCAAGCAATTTTGCCCGAAACCCGTTCATGATCGACATAATCGTAATCATGGCAATAATCGCGAGCGCAATACAGATAAAGGAAATCCAGGCGATAGCGGCAACACCGCCCTCATTTTTCTTAGCGCCCAGATAGCGCCGCGCAATCGTGCGCTCAACACTTCCAAAAGGCTTATTCTGTCCGCCAATGAAATCAGGGCCTATCGGTTTTTGAGAACTCAACGCGATATACCCGCATAGGCATTTACAAGAAAATCTAAAGCCGCTTCCGGCGGCATCTCCGTGCGGTCACCATTTGCGCGGTCCTTTAACTCGACAACGCCGTTTTTCAAACCTCGAGGCCCAACCACAATCTGGTAAGGCAAGCCAATAAGGTCCATACGCGAGAATTTCACACCTCCGCGATCAGACTTGTCATCATATAATGGATCAAGCCCAGCAGTCGATAATTTCGCGTATAAATCCTCACAGGCGACGTCCGCCTCATCATCACCGGATTTCAAATTAATAATTCCAACCCCGAAAGGCGCGACCGACTTCGGCCAGATAATACCTTTATCGTCATGACTTGCCTCGATAATGGCGCCGACAAGACGCGACACACCGATACCGTAAGACCCACCTAAGGCTATATGTTCCTTACCGTCTGGCCCGGTTATTTTGGCTTTCATGGGCGCTGTATATTTA
>CAZHPV010000118.1:0-4015 GCA_964534845.1 uncultured Caulobacterales bacterium | reverse complement strand
TCCTTATTTTGAATATTATGTGAAGGATTTTCACGCCAAAGCCGCGCATTTAGATTTGGCCGAGGAAGGGGCATATCATCGTCTATTACGGCTATGCTGGATGCGTCATAGTTGCAGCATACCAAGTGATGAGGATTGGATTTTCAAGCACATGCGAGCACGTAACGACACTGCGGCACAAGAGGTCATAAGGTCTATATTAAGCGAGTTCTTTACACTCAAAAAAGGCGAGTATTTTAATAAGAAATTATCCGAAATTCACGCCGAAAGTAATGACAAACATTCACGCAGAGTAAATGCAGGAAAAAAATCGGCAGAAAAAAGGCAAAAATCGGCTAAAAAAAATAAGTCATTGAAAAACAACGATATTTCATTGAGCAATGCTGGAACATTGACCCAACAACCAGAACCAGAACCAGAACCAGATATAATTACTGACGTAATTATTAATAACGCGCGTAAAGAAAAACCCAAAAAACGAAGACAGAAAACTTCTATCAAAGAGGGCTGGCGACCTAAACCGCTAAGCCCTGAAATGCATAAAAAATTAAACCTAACCCAAAGCGAGCTAAGACATGAATACGAAAAATTTATCGCAAACTGTAAAGCGCATAACAGAAAATACGCGAACTGGGACGCAGCTTGGAGAAACTGGCTCCAAAGCGACTTTGGAACCTATGGCAAAAGGATTGCAAGACAAAGCGATCAAAGGGCTAAGCAAACAAACGCCGCAAAAAACCGACAGGCATCTACGGGCCTTGGTGGAGCAATCGAGCGCGAGATTAACCGCAGCGCCGAACAAGATGACCAGAATATCATTGATGTGTCCCCAAGAGCGGGAGACGTTGACAATGCGTTTTCGCTTGGCTTTATCCAAGACGACTGAGGGCATGGCTAAGCTGGTATTCGGGGATATGATAACAAGGGGCTTAGGCTATCGCAACGATGGGCCGGAACTAGCAGATCAGAAAATGCAAGCCTATTTGCGCATGTTTATGAAATATCCCCCAGACGCCGTTCTACAGGTCGGAAAGAAGCTCAGGCCTAATGGCTGGATGCCGAGTGTTGACACGCTTGAGACTGAGATAATTAACATTCTGTCTTGGCGCATGGAGATATTTGACGCGCTGCTAAGAGCGGAAATTTTATCGGACGAGGAAATATTCAAAATACACACACGGCACCTTGAGTTTAAATTGCTCTCAATCCTTGACAGACTGCCCATGTGGGATTTTGAAACGGAAAGATGCAGGGATATGAGGTCACGCGGTTTAGTGACGCTCAGTGACGCTCTCACAGCCCTAAAACAGCATATCGGAAATTCGGAACATGATTGTTCCAGGAGCATAACCCGAGCGCAAGAATGGCTCGACATGGATTTTATACCATACCCGTATGGCCGCAAAACAGATCGGCAAAAAGAGCTTGAGAGAATGGGATTTGAGAAGCGCAAAAAATCTATGGTTCAAGACCTCATGCAGTCCGCAGAGGATGACCTGATAAACGAATACCTAGGCCAATGGCCTTATAGCAATTCTGGCAATAATGCCGAATAACCAACCGCCAAGATGAAAGGGAAATATCATGGCTAATAAAATTAAACAATTTATCAAAATAACAATCACAGGCTATATTCCTGCCGCGAATATACTCGACAAAAAAAGTATAAATGAGCAATTTGACCGATTGTCTCAGATTAAAAATCTCGCTCACGAAAATCTGGAAATGTGCGAAGTTGCCACAAAGCCAGTTAACAAAACCGTTGACGTAAAACCCAATATGGGTATCTCTGACCCGGTAAAACCGATAAGCACCGAGGAAGAATAATCTTTGACGCAGCGTGACCCGACAAACCCTGTTACTGTGTCAAACAAGCCAAGCGGCCCAAAAAGACGCCGCAGAAAAAAGAAACTAAGAAAGACACGATCTGAAAAGGGATATTGACAAACACACCCCCTTAGACGCATATCAACAAAACCGCGCCCCAACGCAATTTGGAGATTTGTAGAGTGACAGACGATTTAAAGCCCAAAAAAAGAAAGCCCCGCAAAGGTGATTTTAAAAAAGGCAACACGTTCTGGAAGCTAAAATCGAGTTACGGGCCTAAACCTAAATTCGCCTCACCAGACGACTTACTGGCCGCAGCATATGAATATTTCGAGAAGGTTTCAAGCACTCCCCTACAGGCCGCAGAACTTGTAAAAAGCGGAACTAAAGCCAAGGTTAAATACACGCCTAAAATGCGGATTATGACAATCGAGGGGCTTTGTGTTTTCCTCGATGTGTCCATGTCAACTTGGTATCGCTGGAAGGAAAAGGGCAGCGAATTGCGGGAAGCCTGCTTAAAGATTGACCAAACTATGAGCGCATATTCTATGGAAGGTGCCGCCGCAGGGATGCTAAATCACGCCATTGTCGCGACTAAATTAGGCCTTGCCAAAAAGGTAGAATTGGCGGGTAATGATGGGGGGCCGATTGAAATAGCCCCAACACAAAAGCTGCATGAATTGCTAGAAAGATTAGCGCCAGAGGACGAGGGCGCAACACAGGGCGAATTAGGAGATTAAAATGGTTTTGGTAAATAAAACTTCATTAGAGGCACACGACGAAGCGGCGGAAAATGTTCAAAAAACAGCTAATAGGGTCACATTAGAAAGTATGAACGCTAAAATATTAGGTGTAGAGTTTATAAATCCGACGACTATTCCTCATATGACTATTGCGGTTGTTAGTCTGGTTAATGGTTTTAGTCTCATAGGGAAATCAGCACCAGCAGACCCAGAGAATTATGACAGAGCGTTAGGGCAGAAATTTGCACAAGAAGATGCAATGCGTCAAATGTGGCTTTTAGAGGGTTATCTTCTTAGAGAGCGTTTGTCAGAGACTAATAGTTAGGGGCCATGAAGTCGCCAGCCGAGCGCTTAGCCTTACTGCCAAGAGATGATCAGAAGGCGTTTATATCCAGTTTGTCCGAAGATGACGCCGCCGCTCTCTTATACGATTGGCGCGGTTTTCTTGCACGTCCTAACCAGATAGAGCCAGAAGGTAATTGGGACATATGGCTGCTGCTCGCTGGCCGTGGGTTTGGTAAGACGCGCACAGGGGCAGAATGGATTAAAGAGCAAGTCGCGACAGGTAAGTATGGCCGGATTGCTCTTGTGGCTGAAACTAACGACGATCTGCGCGGTGTTATGATTGAGGGCGATAGCGGGATATTACAATGCTATCCCAAGTCTGAGCGTCCCGTATGGACTAAAACAACAAAAGAGCTTGTCTGGCCTAATGGTGCGATTGCCCTTGGATTTAGTGCGCAAGAGCCAAGCCAGTTACGTGGGCCGCAGCATGATCTTGCGTGGTCAGATGAGATATGCAAATGGCGATATGCACGTGAGACATGGGACCAGTTACAGTTTGGTTTACGTCTGGGCCCTAATCCTCGACAGCTTGTGTCGACCACGCCCCGCCCGATTGAGGTTCTAAAGGATATTATCGCAGGCAAAGAGGGGGTTGTGCATACCACGCGCGGCAATACAGACGACAATAAGAGCAACCTATCCGCTAAGTTTATCCGAAAGATTTACAATAAATATGCAGGCACCAGATTAGGGCGGCAAGAATTAAGCGCGGAAATCTTAGGCGACATGCCTGGTGCGCTTTGGTCATTGGGCAGCATAGACGTTTACCGCATAGACCAGAGCCAGCTACCAGAGACGTTTGACAGAATACTTGTAGCGGTTGACCCCGCCGTGACGAATACGGACACAAGCAACGAACACGGCATTGTTGTGGTCGCGTGTAAGGGCGATAAGGGCTATGTCTTAGAAGATGGGTCAATGCCGGGTACGCCTAACCAATGGGCAAATAGGGCGCTCTCATTGCATGACAAATGGGAAGCGGACGGAATAGTCGGAGAGGTTAATAACGGCGGGGATATGGTCGAAAATACCGTGCGTTCTATCCGTAAGAATATCGTATTTATTCAGGTCAGAGCCACGCGGGGCAAGCATGTAAGAGC
>CAZHPV010000117.1:0-4091 GCA_964534845.1 uncultured Caulobacterales bacterium | reverse complement strand
TTCTATAATTCGCATACGAGGGCGAAATTGAAAAATACTAAATTCAGATATGCATTTGAAATGGCCGTGGATAATGTCCGGGAAGAAGGTCGTTATAGGATCTTCCGTGACATTCGTCGCAAAAGAGGCGCATTCCCAAAGGCAATGTGGTTCAAGCCGGATAGCGAGCAGGAAATTATTGTCTGGTGCTCTAATGATTATCTGGGCATGGGACAAAATGATTGTGTGGTCGAAGCCGTAAAAGCCGCTATTGACGTCGCCGGAACAGGCTCTGGTGGTACGCGGAATATATCAGGCACAACACGCTATCATGTCCAATTAGAATCGGAACTCGCCGATTTACACCAAAAAGAGAATGCTCTGGTGCTAACGTCTGGTTACGTAGCTAATGAAGCGACATTGGGAGTGATGAGTAAAATTCTTCCCGGTCTGGTTATTTTTTCTGATGAGATGAACCATGCGTCGATGATTTCGGGTATTCAACGTGCGCAGAAAACCGGCCAATGTGAAAAACGTATTTTCAAACATAATGACCTATATGATCTTGAAGCACAGTTAAAAACCGTTCCGTTGGAAACGCCAAAACTTATCGCGTTTGAAAGTGTCTACTCGATGGACGCCGATATCGCGCCGATAAAAGAAATATGTGATCTGGCTGATAAGTATAATGCGCTGACATATATTGATGAAGTCCACGCTGTTGGAATGTACGGTCCGCAGGGCGGGGGTGTATGCGAAGAACGGGGCCTTATGGACCGGATTGATATTATTCAGGGGACTCTGGCAAAGGCTTTTGGTATGATAGGGGGCTATATTGCCGCTGATAGTGTCATTATTGATGCTGTGCGTTCTTTAGCTTCGGGCTTTATATTTACAACCTCCATTCCTCCTAGCACGGCAGCAGGTGCACTTAGGTCCGTTAGAGTTCTAAAGGTTACGCCGGAAAAGCGCATTAAGCATCAAGAGCGGGCAAATGCCTTAAAAGAGCGCTTACGGAATGCAGGATATGACTTTATCGACGGCGACACACATATCGTTCCGCTAATGGTAGGTGATCCGGTGAAATGTCAGGCGATTTCTGATCGTCTTATTGAAGAATATAGCATTTATGCCCAGCCTATTAATTACCCGACTGTGCCGCGCGGAACCGAGCGCCTGCGACTTACGCCGAGCCCATTCCATACTGATGCGATGATGGATGATTTGATCTTTGCTCTTGGAAAAGTCTGGGATGAATTTGGGCTTAAGCGTAAAAACGTCGCCTGATCGAACGGTTTTACTAATCAATAGTTTAATAAATTCATCTAAGCACTTGTAATATAAGTATAAATTCTACGGTATGCGAGGGAAGCAGACTCAAATCCTTATCGCTTAACCACTATCCAAAAAATTGACAGAATGCCCCATTGCAGTGATAGCTTTTTGGGCTTATCAGTCCGCTAAACTAATGTTGATTCCGGAGTTTAATATGAGTGCGAGCAAAACTTCACAAAGCACTGCGCATTTGGGCAATTATTTTACACAATCCTTGAAAGATCGTGACCCTGCATTATTTGCTTCTATGCAAGATGAATATGATCGTCAGCAACACGAAATTGAACTTATTGCTTCGGAAAACATTGTTTCGAAAGCCGTTCTGGAGGCCCAAGGGTCTGTCCTGACTAATAAATATGCTGAAGGCTATCCCGGAAAACGCTATTACGGGGGCTGCCAATATGTAGATGTGGCAGAACAACTCGCGATAGACCGGGCCTGCGAACTATTTAATTGCGGGTATGCGAATGTGCAGCCAAATTCCGGTTCTCAAGCCAATCAGGGCGTCTTCCTCGCTCTGCTAAAACCAGGCGATACAATCATGGGTATGGATTTGGCCTCTGGTGGACATCTTACGCACGGCGCTCCGCCAAATTTATCAGGGAAATGGTTTAACGCCTTTGCTTACGGCGTGACACGCGACACTCACCTTATTGACTATGATCAAGTAGAAACTCTGGCCCTTAAACATAAGCCCAAACTGATTATATGCGGCGGATCGGCTTACGCTCGTATTATTGATTTTAAGCGGTTCCGTGCGATTGCCGATAAAGTCGGGGCATATCTACAGGTCGATATGGCGCATTTTGCCGGGCTTGTTGCAGGTGGAACGCATCCATCTCCTTTTCCGCATGCCCATGTTGCGACAACAACCACGCATAAAACACTTCGCGGACCGCGCGGCGGGATGATCCTTACCAATGATGAAACTATCGCTAAAAAAGTTAATTCGGCCATTTTTCCTGGATTGCAAGGTGGGCCTCTAATGCACGTCATAGCCGGTAAAGCGGCCGCCTTTGGCGATGCCCTTAAGCCCGAATTCAAAGCCTATTCGCAGGCCGTAATTGATAATTGTAAGGCCATGGCGCAAACCCTTAAAGATGCGGGCTATGCTGTTGTCTCGGGGGGAACGGATACCCATTTGGCGCTGATTGACCTTACACCAAAAGGCGTAAAAGGGCGATCAGCCGAGAAAGCTCTGGGGCGAGCTTATATTACCTGTAATAAGAACGGTATCCCCTTTGATAAGGAGAAGTTCACAATAACATCAGGTATCCGAATTGGTTCGCCCGCCGGGACTACGCGCGGGTTCGGTATTGAGGAGTTTAAATTAGTAGGCCGTTTAATGGCTGAGGTTTTAGATGCACTCTCGGAAAACCCGAAGGAAAACCCAGAGGTAGAAGCTTCAGTAAGAGAGCGCGTAAAAGCTCTAACGGCGAAATTTCCGATTTATGAAGGCTAACGCCGTCTAAAACTGGAAGCTCGTATATTTGGTGTTGGGGCGTCAAACCCATTTGCGCATTGATGTAAACATGCTAGTTATGGCGCTTATGCGTTGTCCATTTTGTTCATCAGAAGATACTCAGGTCAAAGATAGTCGCCAAGCCGAGGATAATACGGCTGTACGACGTCGGCGTCTTTGCGGTTCATGCGGCGGGCGGTTTACAACATTTGAGCGCATTCAACTCCGCGAGTTGACTGTGGTAAAAAAGACCGGCGAGCGTGTCGCATTTGACAGGGATAAGCTATCACGCTCTGTGAAAATAGCGCTGCAAAAACGGTCGGTTGATCCAGAACGCATTGAGCAAATGATTAGCGGTGTTGTTCGCCAGTTGGAAAGCTCAGGCAATCAAGATATAAATTCCGAGCAAATTGGGGAATTAATCATGGACGGCTTATCCCGCTTGGATAAAGTTGCTTATGTGCGTTATGCCTCCGTCTATCGTGACTTCCGAGCCACTCAGGATTTCGAGGACTTTATGAAGGAAGAAATGCTCAATACTCAGTCGGAAGAAAAATAATTGCCGCGACCCTATATTACCTTGAAACTTGCAACGTCGTTAGACGGTAAAATCGCACTCTCAAACGGGCAGTCGGAATGGATTACAGGTGAAAAGTCCAGAGAGGAAGGCCGTAAATTACGTGCAAGCCATGACGCTATTGCTGTCGGAGCGAATACAGCCGTACTAGACAATCCCCAACTCACAACGCGGATAGATGGCGCAAAGGATCCAGTCCGTATTATATTTGACACTCAATTACGACTGCCATTGCATTCCAATCTCGCTTTAAGTGCGCGAGACGTTCCGGTTTGGTTGTTTAGCAATGTCCGGAAAGGCGAAAAATATGAGGCTTTGGATGCATTGGGGTTGAAAATACTCAATGTTCCTATGCGCTCCGTTCAAGATGTGAATAAAGGGCTGGATATTGATATTGCGCTGGATGTCTTAAAACGCAGGGGAATTTCTCGGCTCTTACTGGAAGGAGGCGGTACATTGGCCGCAAGTTTTCTAAGGCAAGATTATATAGATGCTATTTCATGGTTTCGCGCCCCGCTTATTTTAGGTGCGGATGGCAGAGACGGAATCGGCGAATTAGAATTAGCAAGTTTAGACATGGCCAAGCAGTTTTCACGGGTTGAAATCATGACATTCGGGCAGGATATTTACGAAAAATATGAGCGTATAAACTAATGTTTACAGGAATAATTACAGATATCGGGCGCGTAAACGCCATTAGCCGAGAGACCGGCGGGACGTGGGGCGATACACGCATGG
>CAZHPV010000116.1:0-4215 GCA_964534845.1 uncultured Caulobacterales bacterium | reverse complement strand
CATTTGAAAGAGAGCCTGACGGCGGGGCATTATTCTTCAATTTGCGGAACGTTTTTGGGCGGCCCACATCCAGAAACTGGAAAGACCCAAGGTATTGTCGAGCCTCAACTTGGGGGTTGGGGGGCCAGTCATGACCGTGACGGTGCCAGCGCACTCTACACAGCCTATCACGGCGATACGTTCAATTGCCCCGTTGAAATAACGGAGCAAAAGCACGGCCTCATGGTTGACCGACTGGCTTTAAATGACGCACCCGGCGGTGAAGGTGAATATCTCGGCGGCAAAGGGATTAATCTGGATTACCGTATATTAGCCGATAATTGGTGGCTAACCATGGCTTATGTGCGTTCTGAAACGGGCCCGTGGGGGCTAGATGGCGGCAAAGAAGGTACGACAAATTATGTCAAAGTTTTCAGAACGGATGGGACTGAGGAGCGCTATAGTAGCTGTACGGCATTGACCGTGAATAAAGGTGATATCATCAAAGTCTTTACGGCCACAGGTGGGGGTTATGGACAACCTGCAGACCGCCCGAAAAAGAAGGTTCTTGAAGATATTAAAAACGGATACATAACCAAAAAACGCGCACAAGAAATCTATGGCTTAAATGGTTGATATTTCAAAATTCGGTAAGGGGAAATAAACACCATGAAAACAACGGATCTGCAAGACCTCGATCTTCAGGAATATGCAAGAAAGCCCGCGCCGGATACAAGTAATTCCAGCGGTTTTCATTTGGCGTTGATTATCATTGGTGGAACCATTGGTTTTGCTATATTTATCGTCGCCGCTCAAATTGGTGGCTCTTTAGGCTATGCCAAAGCGGGGGCGGCTTTTGCTATCGGCAGCTTAATTCTTGGAATTATGGGCGCGATGACAAGTTATATTGGCGCGAGAACAAGGCTATCGACGTATTTATTAACTGAATTTGCCTTTGGACAGCAAGGCGCGAAGCTCGTCAATTTGGCAGTCGCGGCGTCTCTTATCGGTTGGTACGGTGTTATCAGTAGCACATTGGGTCAAGCGACGACCTCTATGCTGTCGGAGTCGTTCGGCCTCCATATATCTGAAGTTCTCGCTGTTATTGTGGCGAGCGCTTTAATGATTTGGGTCACAGTTATTGGATTTAAAGGCGTTGACAAGCTCGCCTTAGTTCTCGTGCCTTTGATGATTTTATTTATCGCTTTTGCCGCTTATATGGCTTTGGCTAAAGCTGATGGTGCGAACCAGATGGTTGAGGCTGGCTTTAGATTTAAGACGGCTATCTCGGCCGTTGTCGGGAGTTATATTGCTGGCGTGATTATTCAGCCAGATTATAGTCGATTTGCTGTGAATCCGAGGCAGGCTGTAATCGGAGTTTTCGCCGCGTTGGGTATTATGTTTCCGCTTATTCAGTTTTTCTCCGCTGTGCCAAGCATGGCGTTAGGAGAACCTGATATTGTGCAAGTCATGGTGGGTTTAGGCATTATTCTACCGGCCTTCTTTTTGCTCTTTTTGGGGGCGTGGTCCAGTAATGTGCTGTGCCTATACTCATCAGGATTGTCTGTTGCGACAATTGCCAAGAGAACCCCTTTTTCAAAGATAATTATCATTATTGGAATTATTGGCACGGCACTCGCCTTTCTCCCGGCACAAGCCTATCTTGTGAACTTTTTGGTTTTACTGGGTGTTGCCATCCCGCCAATTGGCGCCATTTATATTGTAGAGACAGCCTTTTTTCGTCGATTTAAAATGAACATTGAGGCCTTAGCTCAAGAACCCATTATAAGGTGGCAGGCTTTTGCAGCCTGGATTAGTGGCGGTTTTATAGGCTATTTATCCTCAAAAGGCGTTATAGGCATATTTGATATTGCATCAATCGATTCACTTGTGGTCTCTTCGCTTGTTTATATTGCACTCAATTTCAAACGTTTTAAAAGAGCATAAACTTGGAGAGTGCAATATTTAAAATATTTCGCGGGGCTACTCAATAAAGGGTTAGGCTTTTAACATGACACGAGTGTATAACTCAGCAGAGTTACCATTAGCGGGCTTGATAGCGTAGTTTTCTCATGACAGATATTCTACAAAATGAAGATAACTTTCATGATAGAATAATTGACTCAAAGCTTGAGCCAAACCGCCCAAATATCGAGCTTCTGAATCGGCAGAGATTATTGGAAGCCCTTGATGATGCTTTAAAGCGAAACGTAATATTTATAATCGCGCCAGCGGGTTTCGGAAAGTCATCATTAACCTATCAATGGGGCCTTCACCTTACAAAGAATGATGTGATTTCTTCATGGGTTTCGTTAGATGAAAATGATATAGATATCAGGCAATTCCTGTCTTACATTGCGCTCTCATTAGCCAAATCGGGACTTGAGATTGGTAATTTGGATGTTGGGGCCAGAAACGGGTTTGCAGAGTCACAAGTTGGGGGCGTATTATTAAATATCCTCGATTGCATCGGTCAAAGCTTAAAACATGTTGTTTTGTTTTTGGACGATTATCACCGTCCTAAATCAATAGCTATTGATAATACTATTCGGGATATTTTGAAATTAGCGCCTTCCAACTTAACCCTTGTCATTAGTAGCCGAGAAACCCCTGCCTTTAATATACCCCAATTAATTGCTTCAGGCGATGCAAGCGTTTTGGATGCGGAAATTATGCGTTTAACGCCAGAAGAAACATCAGCAACGCTTGGTGAAATGATCTCGGCCAAAGACGCCAAGGCTATATATGTACAAACAGAAGGGTGGCCAGTTGCTGTTCAACTGGCGCGAGTCAACAAACAGGCAAATCCAACCGTCGCGATTGAGCAGGTGTCTTCATCGCACCTCGTCGCGTCTTATCTGACAAACCAAGTCTTGCTGAGCATGGACCAAGATTTGAGAGAGTTCTTGCTCTCGGTGTCTATATTAGATCAATTTAACACGAGCCTAGCCAATAAGGTCCGGGGAAAGAAAGATAGCGCTCATATAATCAACCGATTAGACACGCTAAGGGCTTTCTTAGTCACAACTGATTTTGAAAGCGGATGGTATCGATTGCACCATTTATTTGCGGAATATTTGCAAGAAACATTACATCTTGAAACACCGGAATTACCGGACATTATTTTGAACCGAGCGAGCGATTGGCATTTTGAACATGGCAACCTCATCGATGCGGTCAGCTACGCTGCCAAAGCAAAAGCTTATGCCAAATGCGAAGAGCTCATACTCAATGCAGGCGGGTGGAAGATAATCCTGCGAGATGGAATCGGTGTTATACGAAACATATTCCGGATTATTCCTGAACATATCATATCTGCAAACGGAAGGCTATTGATTGCACGGGCTTATCTTCATTGTAAGGACGGGGAATACAAACAAGCCCGCGGTGTCTTGGACTCTTCTGTGGCATTACGATCAAATGATGACCGTCATGCTTACGACAAAGACCATATTTTGGTGGAGGCCTTGGTGGGTCTTTATGAAGATAGAGGAGATTGGGCCCAGGGTCGCAGCCAAGATACACGATTGGAAACAGATAAGTCCTTTACGCCTTTGGAATTGGGGACGCTCTACTGTCAACATGCGCTGGTTGATATATCTTTAAGTAACTTTAGTGCCGCACAAGACAACATTAAGTCATCATTACAATGTTTTCGTGAAAGTGGGTCCGCTTTAGGACTTAATTATACGTACCTTCATGCCGCAGTAGAGGCTATGTACCGAGCTGAATTTGATCTCGCTCGCGCCTATATTAACCGGGCCCTTGAGCTTGCAGATAGCAATTTTGGATCAGATAGTGGATTGAAGCATTTAGCTGTTGTTCTGGATTTCTCTTTGAAGGTATGGAGTGGACAGGCTGAAAGTAGTGACCTTGACGCTTTTTCTTCGGCATTGTCTCAAACCGAAGAGAATGACGGTTGGACTGAAGTTTATATTATTGGTTTGCATTCAATATTTGCACTTGCGGAACAAATAGGTGACGATCCGATCGCAAATGAATTAGTCGACCGCTTTTTGGTTTTAGCACGGCGCAGAGACTTGGAGCGTCTGGAGTCCTTTGCCAGTGTAATGCAATTGAGAGCCGCTTATAAGCAAGGTAGACAATCCGATATAAAAAAGTATAGCACTCAAATTAAACAGTGGATGAGTGTATCGACGTTAGAGAATTTTCCGCGCTTCTGGCAATCCTATTATCAAGCGGCGATAACGCTTGCGAGTAACATGCTTATTTCTG
>CAZHPV010000115.1:0-4509 GCA_964534845.1 uncultured Caulobacterales bacterium | reverse complement strand
TATGACCGTTATCTCTGCCGCGTCGACGAAATGTATGAGAGCTGCAAAATCATGAAGCAGGCCCTTGAAATGTTACCTGAAGGCCCTGTCATGAGTGAGGATAATAAAGTCACCCCGCCGCGGCGTTCTGAAATGAAGCAAAGCATGGAAGCGCTTATTCATCACTTTAAGCTTTATACCGAAGGTTTTCATGTGCCGGCTGGCGAAGTCTACACCGCCGTCGAAGCGCCAAAAGGTGAGTTCGGTGTGTACTTAGTGTCTGATGGGTCTAACAAGCCGTATAGATGTAAGATCCGCGCCCCCGGCTTCCCGCATCTGGCCGCGATGGATTACCTTAATAAAGGCCATATGCTGGCTGATGTGTCTGCCATACTTGGCTCGCTCGATATCGTCTTCGGGGAGATTGATCGCTAATGTCTGCACGCCGCCTTGCCATAAGACAACCTGAAAGCTTCGCGCTAAGCACTGGAGCCAAAAAGGAAATTAATCAGTGGGTGAAAAAATACCCCAAGGGACGTCAACGCAGCGCCCTTATTCCCGCGCTATGGATTGCCCAAAAAGATGCGGGGGGATGGCTACCAGAGCTGGCCCTGCGCGAGCTCGGCGATATGCTGGATATGGCCTATATCCGCGTTTACGAAGTCGCGACTTTTTACACTATGTTTAACCTTGAGCCCGTCGGAACACATTATGTGCAGCTTTGCGGGACAACGCCGTGCTGGCTGCGCGGGTCAGATGATCTGATTGCGATGCTTAAGCGTAAAATCGGGCCGCAACGCACACTCTCTGATGATGGCAAGCTGTCATGGCTCGAAGTCGAGTGTCTTGGCTCCTGTGCTAATGCGCCTATGGTGCAAATCTCTAATGCGGATGGTGACCATTATTACGAGGACCTCACGGCTGAAAGTCTTGAGGCCGTGCTTGATAATCTGGTCGCGGGTAAAACACCTAAGGCCGGGCCGCAAAATAGTCGCCATACTTCAGAACCCGAAGGCGGTGCTATGGCCCTGAACACGGCAGGGTTTTATAATAAAACGAAAACACCTGCCAGCTTGCCTAATGCCGGTAAAAAGGCCAAAATTACCCGTCATGCCGATGATCCCAAAGGGTCTCGGGCCACTATAGCCGGGCGCAAAAACAAGCCTAAATTGCCGCCCTCGACAAAATCCTCAGCTAAACCAAAGGTTCTATATACTGATGGGCCAACAGATGGGGCGCCTGATGATTTGAAAAAAATTAAAGGGATCGGGCCAAAATTTGAGGGTGATTTGAACGCCAAAGGCATTTATTATTTCCGCCAAATCGGCGCGTGGAAAGCCGCCGATGTTAAAATGGTTGAAGGCGTAATCGATTCATTCCCGGGCCGCATCAAGCGCGATGAATGGGTGAAACAAGCCAAAACTCTGGCAAAAGGCGGCGCGCCGCGTGCAATGAAGACGGTAAAGGCGTAAGATGGCTGAGCTTCTCCAAGATAAAGACAGGATTTTCAAGAACCTTTATGGTCTTCAAGACCCCGGTCTCGAGGGCGCGAAGACCCGAGGGGCATGGGTCGGAACGGCTGCCATGCTAGAGCAAGGTAAAGACTGGATTATCGATCAGGTTAAAGCGTCAGGCCTGCGCGGTCGGGGCGGGGCAGGCTTTCCGACAGGCCTTAAATGGTCTTTCATGCCTAAAGAGGTTGGCAAGCGCCCGCATTACTTGGTTGTCAATGCTGACGAATCTGAACCGGGGTCTTGTAAGGACCGGGATATTTTACGCCACGATCCGCATTTGCTGGTTGAAGGCTGTCTCGTCGCTTCTTTCGCCATGCAGGCCCATGCGTGTTACATTTATGTACGCGGGGAATATATTCTCGAGCGCAACCGTCTGCAAAAAGCGATAGATGAAGCCTACGCGGCTGGTCTTGTCGGCAAAAATGCCTGTGGCTCTGGCTGGGACTTTGATATTTACATGCATCATGGTGCGGGCGCTTATATTTGCGGTGAAGAGACGGCTCTGCTGGAATCGCTCGAAGGCAAGAAGGGGCAACCACGCCTTAAACCGCCATTTCCAGCGGGGGCAGGGCTATATGGCTGCCCGACCACGGTCAATAATGTTGAGTCTATCGCCGTTGTGCCGACCATATTGCGGCGTGGTTCCGACTGGTTTACGAGCTTTGGCCGCGACAATAATAAGGGCACGAAGGTTTTCTCAATATCTGGCCACGTCAATAAGCCGTGTAATATTGAGGAAGCCCTTTCTATACCGATGAAACAACTTATTGAAACTTACGCAGGCGGCGTACGTGGGGGTTGGGATAATCTGAAATGCGTGATACCGGGTGGCTCTTCTGTGCCGCTATTGCCCAAAGAAATTTGTGACCATGTGCTGATGGATTTTGATGCCTTGCGTGAGCACCAATCAGGCCTTGGAACGGCGGCAGTTATTGTCATGGATAAATCCACAGACGTGGTCAAAGCCATCGCCCGGCTCTCCTATTTTTATAAGCATGAGAGCTGCGGACAATGTACGCCTTGCCGTGAGGGTACGGGCTGGATGTGGCGTGTTATGGAGCGCATGGTGCGCGGCGAAGCGCGAACCGAAGAAATAGATATGCTTTTGGCTGTGACTAAACAGGTTGAAGGCCACACAATTTGCGCTCTGGGTGATGCGGCGGCGTGGCCTATTCAGGGGCTTATCCGCCATTTCCGTCACGAAATTGAAGAACGCATTGATAATTACCGTGCAGGCAAACCCGTTTTTGTCCCGCAAGGTGTATCAGAGGCGGCGGAGTAGGATATGTCTGATCTACGCAAAATCAATATTGACGGCACAGAATATGAAGTGCCCGGAGACTATACGCTGATGCAGGCCTGTGAAGAGGCGGCTGGCGCGGAAATTCCGCGTTTCTGTTACCATGAGCGCCTCTCTGTGGCGGGTAATTGCCGTATGTGTCTTGTCGAATGGGTCGGCGCACCGAAACCGCAGGCGAGTTGTGCGCTACAAGTCAAAGACCTGCGCCCGAACCGTGACGGTACACCCGCCAATATTCGCACAAATTCCGAAACAGTGAAAAAAGCCCGCGAAGGCGTGATGGAATTTTTGCTCATTAATCATCCGCTCGATTGCCCGATTTGCGATCAAGGCGGGGAGTGTGACCTCCAAGACCAAGCCATGGCTTATGGCCGAGATGGCTCACGCTTTGAAGAAAACAAACGCGCTGTTGATGATAAATTTATGGGCCCGTTGGTTAATACAGTAATGACACGCTGTATCCAGTGTACACGCTGTGTGCGCTTCGTGACCGAAGTGGCGGGTGTTGAAGAAATTGGATTGGCCTCACGCGGCGAAGACGCGGAAATTACAACCTATCTGGAACAAAGCCTGACCTCTGAAATGTCCGGCAATGTGATTGATCTATGCCCGGTCGGGGCCCTTACCTCCAAGCCCTATGCCTTTAATGCGCGTCCGTGGGAATTGGAAAAGGTAGAAAGCGTTGATGTGATGGACGCGGTCGGCGCCAATATTCGCGTGGATAGCCGTTCGGGCCGTGTATTGCGCATCATGCCTGTTGTGAATGATGCCATTAATGAGGAATGGATTTCTGATAAAACCCGTTTCGTCTGGGACGGACTCGGGCGCCAGCGCCTTGATAAGCCTTATATTCGCGAAAACGGGAATTTGCGACAGGCGGGTTGGGACGAAGCTCTGGCTCTGGTCGCTGAAAAACTAAAGGGCGATCCGGGTGAGATTGCCGCGATAGCCGGCGATTTATGCGAAGCCGAATCCATGAAGGCCTTAAAAGATCTGATGAATAGTCTCGGCGTTAAAAATCTGGACTGTCGTCAGGACGGCTCGGTATTAGGTGGTGAACGCTCAACCTATCTGTTTAATACAACGATCGAAGGTCTTGAGCAGGCTGATGCGCTTTTGATTATAGGGGCTAATCCGCGCTTAGAGGCTCCGCTTATCAATACGCGTATACGCAAGCGCTGGCTGACAGGGGCTTTGGATGTCGCTGTGATTGGTGAGCCCGCTGATTTGACCTATACATATGATCACTTGGGAACATCGCCGCAAGATATTGCGCAACTCTTAAAGGCCAGCAGGGGTTTTGTTTCGAAGTTAAAGGCGGCCAAGGCACCTGCTATTATCGTAGGCGGCGGTGCGCTAAACCGGTCTGATAGTGAGCAGATTTTACGCCAGATTGGCCTCTTATGTAAGACCTTTAATATCGTGCGCGAAGGCTGGAACGGGTATAATATTTTGCATAATGCGGCCAGTCGTGTGGCCGGATTGGATATGGGTTTTCTGCCTGGTGAAGAGGGACGCAATACACAATCTATCTTATCAGGTGCCGAGAACGGGGATATTAAAACTGTCTATTTATTGGGGGCTGATGAAATCGACACCTCCAAACTTTCCAAGGCTTTCGTGATTTATCAGGGCAGTCACGGGGATGCAGGCGCTCATTGCGCGGACGTGATTTTACCCGGTGCAGCTTATACAGAGAAAAGCGGTCTCTATGTG
>CAZHPV010000114.1:0-4527 GCA_964534845.1 uncultured Caulobacterales bacterium | reverse complement strand
GTTCAGGCTTTGGTAAGAACGCCAGCTAAAGTAAGATCTATTCAACACCCGAATTTAAGATGGGTAAAAGGGGCGCTGGGCGAAAATTTATCTGATTTCGTAAAAGGCGCGGATATCGTTTTGCATATTGCGGGCGCTATTAAAGGCCGTGTGCGGTCCGATTATTTTGAAGTGAATGCTAAAGGTACTCGCCTTTTGGCCAAGCAGGCCCAAATGGCTGGCGTAAAACGCTTCGTGCTTTTGTCTTCGATCGCAGCCAGACAGAGCCAGCTCTCAGATTATGCAGCGTCCAAACATGCTGGAGAAATTGCCTTAAAAGAGGAATTTACGGGTAAGGTGGCTATTGTGCGTGCTCCGCCTGTATTTGGACCGGGAGATGAGGCAACGAGACCTTTTTTTGAAGCGGCGGATAAAGGGTTTTTACCGGTACCGGGCGGCAAGAATTGGCGGCTGCGGAAATTATCTCTTATTTATGTCGATGACCTAGCGGATTGTTTGAGCATTGACGCTATTCAGGGTGCCTATGACGGCAAGGTTTTATCACCCGCCACATTAGGCTCTATCACATGGCCGGATTTCGCTGTGCAATGTCGCCAAGCTTTAGGGCATCCTGTAAAGTTGATTTCAATTCCGAAGAGCCTACTTTACGGACTGGCGGGGGCTACAAGCCTGACGTCAAGATTTTTAGGACGCGGTCATCTGACACTAGGCAAATTGCGCGAGTTCCTTTATGAGGATTGGAGTAGTGACGACTCTTTATACGAGGCGACACCGATTAAAGACGCTTTAATAGCTACGTTACAAGCCTACCGCGCCTAGTGCTAATGGAGATTTGAAATTGACTGCCGCTTCAAAGGATGAAATTTTCGCAAAAATATGCGAAGTATTGGCACCCTATAACCCTGAAAATAGACCTATTTCACTGACAAGCGGTATCGTGTCCGATCTTGAGGTGGACTCTGTAGCGGTATTTGATTTGGTTATGGCACTAGAAGATCACTATGATGTATCCATCCCTATGGAGATGGTAAGTGATATCAAAACTGTGGGTGAGCTTGTTAATGCGATTAAGCAATTGATATCATAACGCTGCTTATTTTGAATTTATAAATTTTACGACGAAACCCGAGAAACTCTATGTCCCTTTTCGATAAATATGCCCCACTTCAAGCCCGCATCGATATGATGATGAAAGTTGGCCAAGATGCTCTGGGGGTACAATTTGACGAGATATTATCCGCCACGCGTGGCCGGATTAGGGGACAGGAGATATTACTGGCTGGAACGAATAATTATCTAGGTCTGACATTTGACCCTGATTGTATGAAGGCTGCAAAAGAGGCTGTAGACAATCACGGAACGGGAACAACAGGTTCACGGGTTGCGAATGGTAGTTACCGCGAACATACCGAACTTGAAAAAGCTCTAGCGGACCATTTAGGCATGCCAAGCTGTATTGTCTTTACAACAGGCTATCAGACAAACCTTGCGGCGATTGCCGGTCTGGCAGGGGATAAGGATGTTATTTTTATGGATGCGGATGCCCATGCCTGTATTATCGATGGCACGCGCCTAACCAATGCCTCTACTATTCGCTTTCGTCATAATTCACCCGAAGATTTGGATAAACGCCTGCGCCGCCAAGGTGAGATAGAAGGCGGGCATGCGCTGGTTGTGATAGAGGGCCTTTATTCTATGTTCGGTGATGTCGCACCGATTGATGAATTTCTTGATGTGACACATTCTCATGGGGGTTATCTCTATATTGATGAAGCGCATTCTTACGGCGTGTTTGGTGAAACAGGATGCGGTTTGGCAGAAGAACAAGGTGTCTTAGATAAGGTTGATTTCATATCGGGTACATTTTCGAAAAGCCTCGCCTCTGTCGGCGGATTTTGTGCCTCTCGGCATCCGGAATTTGAGGTCACACGCAAGATCATGCGCCCTTATATGTTCACGGCCTCCGCAACGCCTGCAAATATTTGCGCTGCTAGAGCCGCTGTTGAAAAAGTTAAGCAGGGCAGTCACTTACGCAAAAACCTTAAGGAAAGAGCGGCGCAGTTACACAAGGGTTTAACCGAGATGCAATATGATTTGTGTTCAGATGCGAGCCCTGTCATTGCGGTGCGTCGACCCAATGAAGCGATAGCCGCAGTGGAATGGAATTGGCTTATCGAAAACGGAGTTTATGTGAATTTGGCCGTGCCGCCCGGTACGCCGCAATCTTCGTCTCTTTTGCGTATCAGTCTGTCGGCGGCCCATACGGAAAAAGACGTAGACATATTGCTAAAAGCCTTCGGTTCGCTAAAGGATGTCCAAGGCCGCTTATTACAGGAAATGTCGACTAAGCTTTCAGCCGCAGAATAAAGAAACTTATAAAAGCTGGCTAGCTAGCCAGCTTAACAGGCGTGCTGTGTTTTTCTTTGATTGAGGCAAAGGTGCGCTTAAACGCGTCGAGAATATCCTGACGTCTGACAGGTTTAGCGATGGCATCGTTCATTCCAAGATTACGGCATATGCGTTCTTGTTGATACTCGGCATCGGCTGTTAGGGCGATAATGATGACATTAGCCCAAGGGGCGTCGCTATTTCGGATTTCGATTGTCGTTTCAATACCGTTCATTTCCGGCATATGTATATCCATCAAAACCAGATCAAAATGTTCGGTATTTAAATGTTCCAGCGCTTCAAGGCCGTTATTGGCAAAAGCTAAACTCTGCACATCCTCACCAATTAGGCGATTCACCACGCTTTGATTGATTTTATTGTCTTCGACGCATAGGACTTTTAATCCTGCAAAGGGTTTTTTAACGTCTGGATTTCCGGCCAGAGAGATAGCCGTGCTGATTGCGGGCGGTAATAATGTGTCTTGAAGCGGCTGATCGGTTTCGGAAGCCTTAGACGTTTGGGCCGGTAGATTATCGGGCTTTGATGATAGGGGCGGCGAGGGCACATCAGGAGCAGGCATAGTAAGCGGGCTATCGGCCGTATTTTGAGTTACCGGTAGGGCCAGAACAAAAACACTGCCTTTTCCCTTTTCACTTCTAACATTCACCGATCCGCCCATAAGCTCGGCAAGGTTCTTGGTGATATTCAGGCCAAGTCCTGTTCCGTCATAGCGCCGGGAAATGGAATTGTCTTCCTGTTGATAGGCATCAAAAATCATATCGAGATTTTGCGGATCTATACCTGCGCCCGTATCCTTGACGGCAAAAACCAACAGAGGACCTTTGGGGGTTTGAACGGAGCGGGCGACTATATGTATGCCGCCTTTCTCTGTGAACTTAACGGCGTTCGAAATAAGATTGTTCAAACATTGCTGCACGCGCATTTTATCTAATAGGCAGCTCTCTATCAAATTGTTATCGACAGATAGTTTCAGAACTAGATTTTTTTCTTTGCATCTAAGTAACCACAATCCGTACAGGTTCTGGATGATTTTACGGGGAGAATATTCGTTTTTCTGAAGCGCAATATTATTTGTGGAAAGTTTGGCATGATCTAGGGTTTGAGTTAACAAGTGATGCAAATTTTCGGCAGCTTCTTCAATGAATTCAATGCTTTCAAGGTCGTCCTTAATAATGTTTTTTGAGTGTCGAAGATGATCGCTCAAAGCAATAATTGCATTTAGAGGGGTTTTTATTTCATGGGTTATACGGGCTAAAAACTGGCTTTTCTCATGGGAGACCTTGCGCGCATCGACAAGGTCTTGATGCATTTTCACATCTTTGGTTATGTCGGTTACATAGGCAATGGCATGGCTGTTTGTACCGTCATTGGATTTATAAATGCGACCTTTACTACGTTGCCACATTATGCCGTCTTTTTCAGTTTTTACGCGGTAAGTTAGGTTTAAAGGCTTGCCTTCTGTAAGCGCTGCATTCCAGTCGCGCATTAAATCGGGCAAATCTTCTTGCATGATTATGCCCCATAAACCGGACGTATTAATACGGTCAAGTTCAGCAGCGTTCAGGCGTTTTTCGACAGACTCGCTATATGTGAATTTATTTGTTTTAAAATCATAGGACCAAAATCCGGCTTTGCCCTCATCCAGCGCAATATCCAGCATTTCTTTATTTTTATTGGACTGCGTTACATCCCGCAATGTCATAACGATATGATGGTCTGGTGTGTAAATTCCATTCATTTCGACGATTTTGTCTTGGGACGTTTTTAAAATCCGGGATGTTTTGAATAACTTACCGGCCTTTAAAAGCGCATCCATTTTATTTAGATCGTCTTGGATACGGGTATTATAGTTTGAATTAAACTGTTCTCCGGAAAAAATGTGCTGAATGACTTGGTTCAGGGTCATGCCCATTTCAAAGTTGATTGCTTTTGCCTGTATCAAGTTTTGATATATGGCATTGGCATAGAGATGACGTTTTTGAGAGTCTAGAACGGCTATACCCAAATTTTCTGCGTGGCCAATATGTTCTTGGATTAAGTTAGATATCTGGGCTCTATTTTCAGCGTCAATAAACTTATTCTCTAAGGACGCACGCTCTATATCTGATAGCATTTTAT
>CAZHPV010000113.1:0-4565 GCA_964534845.1 uncultured Caulobacterales bacterium | reverse complement strand
ATATATTCACTGTATAATAAAGCAACCGGGGAATTAATTTATGCGTCGCAAGGGGTTGAAAATCTCTAATATGTTTAGACTTCAACATGTGCAGGGTGACCGGCTGCGCTATATACAAATTCTAGCTTACGGAAGCCTTATGTTGCCGTTGGCGATGGGTTTTTCGATTTTAATTATGATTATCCCAACCTATTATGGAATGAATCTAGAGCTAGGTTTAGGTATTGTCGGAGGCGTCATTGCCGCAGGCCGTGTGTTCGATTTTATCTCCGACCCAATTATAGGCAACTTAAGCGATCGCACCCGCGGGCCCTTAGGTGCGCGTAAACCCTGGATAATCGGCGGGTTGTTTTTATTCATTTTTGCAACATATGGACTCTTCGTTCCCCCAGATTCGCCGACTATATTATATGTATTCATGGCGGCCTGTGTATATTTTCTAGCGTTCACACTTGTTGATATTCCTCTGAGCGCAATGGGTTTGGAAATATCAAAAAATACACATGAGAGAACGCTTTTAGCAGGAAGTAAATTAGTTTGCTTTGTTATAGGCGGCATTATCGGAGCTCTCATCCCGACACTCTACCCAAGTAATTTACCTCAGGCCTTGAGTTATGTTGTGATGGCTATTTTGCTAACAACTCTGATTGTCCTTCCTTTTTTTCTTATAATAGTGCCGACAACAGCACCTTCCGAGGCTCCTACGCGACGGCTTTCATTTTCAACTTTCTATCAACCTTATAAAAATTTCTTTTATCACAAGAATATACGGCGCATAATTGGTGTGTTCTTTCTTGTAATGCTATGCAGATCGTTAAGTGCCTCACTGGCACTCTTATATTTATCTTATATTTTAATCGCTCCGGATTTAATTGGGCCTGTGTGGATTTTGGGCGGTTTGGGCTTACTTTGCGGTGTACCCGTTTGGTATGTTTTATCGAAGACATTAGGTAAAGTCCGCGTATGGCGCCTAGGCATTCTGGCTAGCATATGTCTGGCTATTCCGCTTCTTACATTAGGCGAAGGTGATACCGTCCTCATGATGGTCTTAGCATTCGGCTTTGGTGTATCTGGCGCGTCAGAGGTTATGATGCCAACATCATTGCTTGCAGATCATATCGCAAATGAAACGGAGAAGAAGCGAGATGTTCATCCGGCTGCACTTGCTGCATTAAAAAATGCATTGTCGAAATTGTCGGTTATCGCACCTCTAGCGATTGCTTTTCCGGTCTTAGGGGCGATTGGCTTATCCAACCTTACAACGGAAACAGGGGATATAGCCAATAAGGTCAGTGCGGTTCAATCGGCTACATTGATATGTTGTTATGCAGGCATCCCACTTATATTGCGATGTATTGCGTTTTTAATGATGCCACGTCTTTGGCATGAACTTACGTTACGTCCGTAGATTTATATTTCATTATTTGCTTGGCTTAATAGACACTCATTTGATGAAATTCTTGATGTTCTTGAAGGTCTTTATATCACAGTCCGAAGATCATGGTAAAAATCATCCAAAAAAATGAGCGTCATAGTTAGACTATGACGCTCTGTTGCGCGCCCCGTTCGCAGTTGCAAGACACATTTGGGGCAGTAAAAAATAATATGCATACCTAAATTTGAGTATAAAGGCGATTTTATCGCCTGAATTTTGTGAAAAGAGTCGAAAGTCTCTCTTAGGCCATAGCGAAAGCAATATCGGCTGCGATTGCATCCATGTCATAATCAAGGATTAGAGCCTACATGGCTTACAAGATTTTTGTCGGGAGTACTGGCGGCGTTGCTAAATTTGCCCGATCCCATCAAAAATTCGCACTGTTTTCTTTATAGATAATGCTATCCCCGCCAGCGGGTAAATGAAGGGCTGTTCCGTCCTTGCTGACTGTGATTTTGCCGTCAAATTCAGCGTCCATACCTTTTGTGAAAACCGGGATAAGTAAATCCGAAGGTAGCATTGGAACTATGTGATATAATACCAGTGCTTTCGCATTTGCCATTTGCGCCGTCTTTGCTGCGTCAACGGGCGAAGTGTGGTAGTCCTGAATATCGAATAGGATTTTTTCTAGACCTTTTGCGCCATTGGCTTTGGCGGCGGCTTCCATGGTTTGTACCATCTCCATGTTCAGGGCCTCATGGAAAAGAACATCGACATCTTTGGAAGCTGTCGCAATATAGGGATCGAAAGCTGTATCTCCCGTAATGGAGATGGATCTGTCTTTGTAATCAATACGGTATCCAATAGCGGCTGATACAGGTTCATGGCTGACTTTATAAGCGGTAATTCTAACGTCACCTTTTTCATAAACGGTTTTACTGCCGCTGGATAAGGCAATTTCTTGAGCTGTCGCTCCAAATGATGCCGGGTTTGCAACATCGGAACCATGATGCGCTGTGCGATACGTACTATCTATTTGATAAGCCATGTTAAATCCGTCTACGACTTGTGCGGTACCGGTCGGGCCGTAAACCTTTGTGGGCTCTGAACGGTCGCTATTTATCCAGCTTCCGAGCAACATTTGGCCCAAACCATCGATGTGGTCCGAATGCAAATGGGTCAGGAATATCCCTTCTATTTCATCTAAAGGGAAACCGATTGGGGTCAGGTTTTTAGACCCATTTGTACCCGCATCAAAAACAAAGGATTGTTCCCCCGCTAGAACGGCAATACAGGGGCCACTGCGTTTCGGGTCGGTCATGGGTGAGCCCGCCCCGCAAATATAGACATGGAGGCCGTCTTCTAAATTAGCCATCTGGTCAACACCTAGACGCTCGGAAACCAATCTTTCAAACCCCCGTTCGGCAATTTTGGGGACTAGAAGCTGACGGCCAATAAAGAGAAATGCCAATAAGGCGAGTGCAAATATGGCGAGTTTTTTCACGGCTTAGGCCTCCGTTTTTGAAAGTTTCAAGGCTGAAAATAACATCCCCACGAGAATGACTTCAATAATGATAGGCTGCATAGCGCCTTCACCGAGGCCAGAGGATGAAAGTTCAAACAGGCGTCCAATAATGGTCAAACCAAATAGGCATATGGGTATCCATAATAATTTTGATTTTCCTTTGAAAAGTGCGAGGGCTGACGCGCCGGCACCTGTTAAGAAAAAAGACCCAATATCACCGCTAATGGCTCCGCGCCCTGCAGCACTGTCGGCCGATATACCTAAAATGCCGCCAATGATATCTGGTGACAAAAAGGCAAGGCTGCCCATGATTAATCCAAAGAGCATGGGTATGAATATTAAAATGTTTCTGAGCATGAAATTCTCCTATGAAACCAACTTTTGTAATGCATGTTCTATGACCCAGAGACGGTCTTGCCCCCAGGTTATGGTGTCGCCAACGCGAAAGCTGGGAACGCCCCAAATGCCGCGTTCCATCATCTCCTGGCGATTGGCTTCTGCTTCGTCACGCCAATCCTCACGACCTAAAATTTCTTTGGCTTGGTCCCAACTGAGATTGGCGCGTTCAACAATTTTTCGAATACCTGATTTGGACCCCGCATCAATGCCCTCAGCCCATACGCCATTTAACCAGCTTTGGACATACTCATATTCACGGCCCTCTTCACGGGCCCAGGCTATCAGTGAATAGCCAAGCTCAACGGGCCGTCCGACCGGATCCAGAACTTTACCGAAGTTGATGCCCAGTCTTCGTGCTTCGCGGGCTGTATCTAGCGGTATGTATTTTTTCTTGGCGTTTGGGACAGGCAGCCCTCGCATAACCATGGGAAGGACAAATCTGACCTTTAACTCCGCGCCGTAAGCGTCTGCGAGTGATTTTATACGATCTCTAACAATCGCTGTATAAGGCGACCGGAAGGATGCGTACCAATGAATCTCGGCCTTTGTATTACCCGATCTGGAGGGCACTTGCGGCGGGGCGTATATAGGGCTTTCGTCGTTAACGCTATGGCGCAATTTCATATCCGTGAGGCGTTCCTCTAAGTAATGTAGTCGATCAAGTCCCCAATACCATTCACCGCCATAGTAAAGCGTTCCGCCTAGATAATGGCCGAGTTTTTCTCGCCTTTCATCGGCAATAGAGGTGCTTGTCGCAGGGGGTTTCTCTTCTACTTTAAAATCAATGCCTGCTTTTTTCGCCAGCCTCATAGCATCCATCTTGGAATATTCCGCCAGTTTCTCTCGTTCCGGAGCTGCCGCCATGTCCGGTGGCCCAACCAGGTGGGTCAGGAGGTTGATCTTATAACGTTGTACGAACTTTGGCAGGACTTTTTCCAAGAGTTGCGAGTAGGGGTCCGAGGGATCATGGAAGAATTCCACAATATGATCATCGCCGGCTTGAATGCGGTCACGTTCAAATTGAACTCGGTTTTTATCGCGAGTGTGCTGACTTAGCATTTTTGAGGCAATGTGCGGAATTATCAGGGACTTAATTGACATGTTTTAAGTATATAGAAAATTGTCTTCAACAAGAAACCAAATTCCAAAATTCCCTTGATTTAATTATTCTGTCATTGTTGGTTTTATATTATAACAATCCAGACAGTTAAAGAGAATAATCAATCAAGACTTCAGCTTAAGGGAATAAATGGTGCCCGAACCTGG
>CAZHPV010000112.1:0-4580 GCA_964534845.1 uncultured Caulobacterales bacterium | reverse complement strand
CCATCATATGGTCGATTATTCTCACCGGTGCTAATCTCTTTATCTTTATTCAAATGATTATGGAAAGACGGCATTTTAAGCTCTCCTCTGATGAGCAGCGCTTATATGATAGCTTGGAAGGCTTAACCCCGGGACAGTTCAGGAAACTCATGCAAGCCGGAACATGGGTCTTGGCGGCACAGAGAACGCAGATAACGACCCAAGATGAAGTACCACATGAATTATATTTTGTACTAGACGGAAATATAACCATTGATAAATCGGGCCGGAAATTTGTGGTAAAACCCGGTGTATTCATTGGAGAAGTATCATGGTTATTAGATACACCCGCCTCTGCCTCGGTATTAGTGGAGAGTAACGCCAAATATGTGGCGTGGGACGCGCTGGGTTTACGTAAAATCTTTACGCGCAATCCCGCATTACGCATTGCTTTTGAGGGCCTCATGAACCGCGATATGGCTAAAAAAGTTGCGCGCAACTAAACCCTGTTGAACCGCACGCATTAAGTCTTCAAGCATCTCTGGACATACATCAGTCAGCGTATTATTAAAAAATACAAAAAGGATTGAACTCTCCAGCTTTTGAACGCGGCCCTATAGCTAAGGGGGCGGGCGCCGAGGACCCGATTGAGTGGTTTCACGAAACCATTCTTGCCGCTTTATCGCTTTAACTCAGCGTCCTAAAATCGCCCCAAAAAAGACTCTCAGCTTATATACGCTTTGGGGATGTTCAAACACAGTCATTCCGAGTAAAACGTGACAATGATTATTGATGCGTGGATACAACACCCAACACTTAGGCATAGCAAAGACCCTATATTTGCATCTTTAAGACGATGGACTAAAACAGATACGCCTACGGAAGAGCTGCCGATTAGCCAAACTATTGCCGCGATGGACAGCGGTGGGATTGAAAAAAGTCTGACCTGCGCGTGGCAAGCGCCAGGACGCGATATGATATCCAATGACGAGGTAGCCAGCTTTGTTGCTCAATATCCCAAGCGATTAGTGGGCGTGGGCTCGGTTGATATCTCCAAACCCATGCAAGCCGTTCAGGAAGTCAAGCGTTGCGTTAAGGAATTAGGGTTCAAGGCCATTCGTGTTTTACCTTGGCTCTGCGAAGTTCCGCCCACTGATCGTAAGTTTTATCCTGTATATGTAGCTTGCTGTGAAATGGGCGTACCCTTTTGTACGCAAATTGGACATACAGGCCCGCTCATGCCTTCAGAAGTGGGGCGGCCAATTTATCTGGATCAAGTTGCACTAGACTTTCCAGAACTGATAATTGTTGGAGGACATATAGGTTATCCGTGGACAGATGAGGCCATTGCGGTCGCCACTAAACACGAGAATGTTTATATTGATACGTCTGCATACACGGTTTCTCGATACCCTGAGACTCTCGTTAGATTCATGAAAACAAATGGTAAGCGAAAGGTTCTGTTTGGGTCTAACTATCCAATGATTTTGCCGGCCAAAGCCCTTGAAGGATTAGATGAACTTCAACTCACGGAAGAACAGAAAAGTCTATTTTTGGCGAATAATGCAATTCGCGTTTTCGGTCTTTAAACGTAAATCCCTTACGTCCGCAATGAGGATGTTTTAAACTTCGCGTTCGGTACCTGACAGGTGAAGAACAGGCGCGGGGCCTCACATTACGCTATCGCTCTCATCTGTTTCCAGATAAGCTGGGTTAAGAGAGTAAGTGGAGCGATTAAATGCATGAGATAAATCAGCAAATGCGCCCCTCGGATATCATCATATTAGTGATCCTATCGATTTTATGGGGCGGCTCATTCTTCTTTGTTGAAGTGCTTGTCGATTACCTAAAGCCACTCACAATCGTGACTATGCGAGTCGGCATTGCCGCCATTGCCCTCTGGATTATCCTCGCCGTTTTGAAAGCCCCCTTGCCAAAAGAAAGGCGGCACTGGGCCGCCTTGCTGGTTGTCGGCATATTAAATAATGCGCTGCCCTTTAGTCTTATTGTCTGGGGCCAGACCCATATTAGCTCGGGTTTGGCATCTATATTAAACGCCACGACACCTTTTTTCACCGTTCTTGTCGCAGGCGTTTTTCTTTTGGATGAGAAAATAACGCGCGGAAAACTTATCGGCGTTTTGGTTGGTCTCGCCGGGACGGTCATTCTCATAGGACCCGACGCGCTTAGAGGACTGAACGCCTCAATACTCGGACAATTAGCCGTTATGGGGGCCGGCCTGTCCTATGCATTCGCGACCGTTTTTTCGCGGCGTTTCAAGAGCTGGGGTATTGCACCCATTGTGATTGCAACGGGCCAAGTTACGATGGCGAGTTTGGTTTTATTACCCCTTACGCTGATTATAGATAAACCCTATCTGGACTTTTCACTCCCGGCTCCGGCTTTAGGCGCTATCATTGGCCTGTCTATTTTCAGTACTGTAATCGCTTATACGCTCTTTTTTAGATTAGTAAGCTCCGCGGGCGCGACAAATACCGCGCTGGTCACTTTCCTTATCCCGATCTCAGCAATATTGATGGGCGTAACGATTTTGGGCGAAAGCTTCAACGCCGCGCAAGCCTTGGGCATGAGCGTGATTGGATTAGGCTTGCTGATAATAGACGGGCGCTTATTCAAAAAACGCTTTCCGCCAAAATAACCCGTGGTCATTTAGATAGGGATATTAGCCAACTCCCAAAATCCACCACGCCTAGGGAATACGCCCTGCATTTGCCATAAAAAAACGGGGCCTTAAAAAAGCCCCCGCCAGATTTGGTTATCCTATCCGGATTAATTATTACATGGATAGAAGTAGTTACCGCAGGTTTTCATGAAGTGAATAGCAGTTCCATTTGCACTTTGAATACGGAACGCTTCACGATCACGCGTGTTAGACGGTAGGATAGAATAGGCGAAGTGATGGTCTTTACCTATACCCAGAATACCGCTCGTTCCTACAGGAAGAGTCTCTTCTGAGAACATGTAAGCCTGTGCATCCTTAAAGCCATTTGAGTAGCCCATGGACTTGAACAGATAGTTCAAATACGCGCGGTCACCTGCATCATTTGCATAACGCGCCTGCAGTTTTTCAAAGAACTGTGTAGCAGAAAGGGCGTGCGAGTCGCCAAATTCAGGCAATGTACCAAGACGTGTAAGCTGCTTAGGTGCAACAGATCTGTCTACATTAAAGATGTCAATGTTTGAAGGTCCGCAATTATTGTAAGGTTGAACAGCTTGTTGGACAACTCTACGAACTTCTTTTTGAACCTCAACAGTTTGAACAGGACATTTAGATGTAGGTCCTGCAACAACGCTGCCATCCCAACATGTGTACTGAGCCACACGCTCTCCAGGAATACGACAACGCGCATCCGCACCTGAAACAATACTGCCATCAGGACAGGTATACACAGCCACTTGTTGCTGCTGAACAACCGGCGCTGCAGGAATGATAGGCGCAGGTGCTGGTGCACCAAATCTGTAACGGAAACCTGTTAGCAATGAGTGAGAATCATAGTCATAGCTCGAAAGCGCATTTGCACCACCGGCAGTACCTTCAAAATCAAGCTCTGGTCCGTTTTGATAACGATATTGCGTATCCCAAACGAGATTTTCCGAAATGTCATAGCCCAGACCGGCGAGAACCTGCCATGCAAGCCCTGTATCATCATCGTCAATCAAGCAATTTGCAGCACCGCCACAAATAGTGCCACCTGGCGCACCAACTTCTACAGAGGTACTACCTTCCAAAAGACCGATACCAGCGCCAATATAAGGTTCCCAATCTCCGAAATCATCAAAATCATAGATCAGGTTAAGATTTCCGCTGGTTCCGCGAATTTTTGCAAACGAATTGGTAAAGTCGCCTAAACGTCCGAGACTTGTAAAGAGTTGTGCGACGTCCAGCTCGACACGCCAGCTGTTATCGAAGTCGTAACCTATGCCGCCAGATCCGGTAAAGTTACCTTCACTTTCGGCATTGCCATTAATATCGCCTTCAAATTCATTATCGCCGTGAATACCATAACCGGCTTGGCCACGAAGATACCATCCCGAGTCATCGTCGGCAAAGGCTGTTGTTGGAACTGCCATTAAAGCTGTTAAGGCAGTTGCTAATAAAAAATGAGATTTCATAAATTCCCCCTGTTACGACACCATGTCGAACACGTTTCAATGTCTTATTGCAAAAAACGACAAAAAGTCAAATAAGTCTTTTAATAATTGTGCAAGTCTGAACCAAATATTCCTATCAAAAAAATTTTATCATACTTACGGGCCAACAGCACTTATCGTCGTGGCCTACGCCGCTGCAAAAAATGCCAACTATTCTTGCATTTAAATCGATAGAGCGGCGAGTCGTCAATAAAAACATACATTTCCACTGCAAAAATCCTAATAAAAAAAACTATCGTTGCTAAATTGCATCACCATAAAAAATGCATTTAAACAGGTGCATTACAGCAAAGCCTGAAATTTTAGGCCAAACAAAGGCGTGTATTTTGAAAAAAATAACCTATGCAGGGAAAATGGTGAGCCCGCACGGACTTGAACCGTGGACATCCTCATTAAAAGTGAGGCGCTCTACCAACTGAGCTACGGGC
>CAZHPV010000111.1:0-4596 GCA_964534845.1 uncultured Caulobacterales bacterium | reverse complement strand
GGCTTATTACCAAAGTCCATTTGGTCTATGTCGGAGAGTGGGGCTGTACGCTTATTCAGAATGACGTTGTGACTAGGTATTAGGTACGCATTAATATTTTGAACCTCTCGATCATTGACTAGACTGTCATTGACGGATTCAAAAAGCCGCTTCTCTCCCAAATAATTTGCAGACAAGCCTACAATCGCAACGGTTACTCCTGCGTTATGGCTAGCTAGATTGTTCCACTTAAAACTCGTATGGGCGAAGACGATTTCATTGCCTGTTGCGAAAATTAGTGGCCATAGGATTGGGACTTGCTGACCTTGGCAGATGGAATTGGTCGACACAAAAGCGCAAACCCCATCCGTATGGGTCAGGTAATCAGCCCCCTTCATGAACCATCCCGCCACATAGTCGAGGGACTTCCAGCTTTTAGTGCGACCATCAAAAATTTGCTTCAAATCGTCTTTTTGTGCTTTAGATTGCCATGTGCTGCCCAAATAAGGCGGGTTCCCACAAATATAGGTTTCGCCGCCTTCATTTTCGAAGTCGATTTCGGATTGTTCTTTTGGAGTTTTGAAGAGGTCATCTTCAGTGAGCTTAACGCTAACTTTCGTTTCGCCTGTTGGCGGGCATATTTTTAGCCAGTCTACGCAAAGCGCATTTTCACAGGTAATCCAGTTCCTCTTCTCCAGTGGCAGAAATAGCGCGAGGGCTTCGCGCTGTCCCATATAAAGCTCGTCGCATTGATATTCTGCGATAATCAGCGCGAGGCGAGCGATTTCTGCGGCGAAGCTCTTTAGCTCTATGCCGCGAAAATTGGTGAGCGGGATAACGGATTTCTCGGTCTCCCAACCTGCGGCTTGGTTGGCTTTATGCTCTATCTCGCGCATTTTCTTATAGGCAATAACGAGGAAGTTTCCTGAGCCGCAAGCGGGATCAAAAACGCGGATGCGTTCAATGCGTTTTTTAAGCTTGCCGAGTTGTTGCTTATTACTCCCTGCCTTTTCCAAATCGTTATTTAAGCTATCAAGGAAGAGCGGGTTGAGCACTTTTAGGATATTGGGCACAGAGGTGTAATGCATGCCGAGCTCGCCGCGTTCTTCATCATCGGCAACGGCTTGGATCATAGAGCCGAAAATATCGGGGTTAATCGCTGTCCAGTCCAGCTCGCCCGCGCGGATAAGATAGGTACGCGCCATTTTACTAAAGACGGGCACCTGAACCGCCTCGCCATCATCAGGCCCGCCAAATAGCCCGCCATTCACATAGGGAAAGACATCGGCATAGGGGCGCACGCCTTTGCGCTCACCCTTGCGTGGGTCAAGGTTCATAGCGGCGAATATAGTCGTGATGACCTCTTGGGTCAGGTCGGGGTTACCGTGGCTCATTTGCTCCACGGTGGCGGTAAAGAGGTTCTCGCCGTTAAAGATACCTGTGTCCTCGGCAAAGAAACAAAAGATGAGCTGCGCCATAAAGTGATTAAAGCGCTCTCGGTTTTTCTCTTCGGCCCAGTCTTTATTGCGCTCATCCTGGAGGAGGGCAACATAGAGCTTATCCAGCCGTCCCGTCGCTTTGATGTCGATGGGGTTGTTCTTGATTTCTGATACGGTGGTGATGCCCGCCAGCGGCAGCAGAAAGCCGAAATGGGTGGGCAGGTCGGTGAAATCACAATCCAGTGTCTCGCCGCTATTCAAATCCTCAGCGGAGATTGTCTTTCCATCCGTTACAAAGATGAACTTTGCTTTTTGCTTTACCGTTTTAGGCGACTCGCGAAGGGTGATGAGACCTGTCTCCACCTCTCCAGGTGCCGTTGCAAGAATATGTATATTGCGGTTTTGCAGAACCGCGCCGTCAACGTCGGTTCTATTCGTGCTACCCTTTCGAAGACGTTTAAGGGTTGTCTCTTTATTGCCAAAGGCCTCGAGGAACTGAAATGGGAATTCTGCGCGGTCAAATGGCTGCAACACCAAATCCGATACGGCTTCCTCTATTTCAACAGCGTTCATGATTTACGTGTAAAGTGAGATAAATCAAAAGTCACACTATAAGTACGCAAAAAACTATTCTACACCCAACAAATTTCAAAGTGAACGCTCTTGCCTTAGAAGAGCATCTATGTGCCAGATTTATTGGAATAGTGCTTAATTAAAACATCTCTATGTGTCTTTAAAAACAAGCTAAGATATAAAATAGGCTGGCTTAAAACGCCTTCATTGCAGAGCATGAAGGTGATCAAAAGCCGTCCTAGTCGGCCATTACCATCTAAGAACGGGTGGATAGTTTCAAATTGAACATGCACCAATGCCGCCCGAATAAGTGGGGGCAACTTACTGCTTTCATCATGGATTGGAGATACCGCCCGACAAGAGGCGAGGAGAGCGCAGCCCGACAGGGAAACAGAAAAGTCGTGTCATAGGTGCGGTGATGATTGTGGCTAAGCACGATGTCTGTGCCGGTCTCCGTATCAGCATATTGACCGGGGAATACACGAGCGCAGCGAAGTGCCGAGGCGCGCTGCGTCAAAAATAGATCCTGTGAATCGAAAATAGCCGAAAAAGGTCCCGAAAGGGGCGAAGGCAAAGACGTTCTGTAAATTTATGAAGACAAGTGTTTCTCTAATGTTTTCACATAATCTAATAATCTTTTTCTAAACGCTAGGTCATAATCAGGTTCTTTCTCTCTGATATCAATATCAGTTAGGAATTTCTGTAAACTTCCGTAAGCATAACTTAAATCCCTTATTTCCCAAAAATAATCCGTAGGAATTTCATGCATGCACTTAGCCATATGTTCCTCAAAATTATCAAATGGCGGGTTGTCACCGATTTCTAACCCTTTTTGAATAAGGTTTATAACAATAGTGATGGTTTTTTTATATTCATAAAATTTATCTTTTATTTCCGCCATTTCGTAATCGTAAAGGCCATTTTCTTGGATTCAGTGGAACGTACGAAATTTTTAATTGATCAAAGTCTAAATGTAATGTTTTTTCACCTTTAATTTCTGGAATTTCGTCAAAATCTGAACG
This sequence comes from uncultured Caulobacterales bacterium, assembly GCA_964534845.1. GTDB lineage: Bacteria > Pseudomonadota > Alphaproteobacteria > Caulobacterales > Maricaulaceae > CALCKU01. The sequence continues at coordinate 1,583 of CAZHPV010000111.1, read as the reverse complement.
AATTAAGGGCTTATTTTCCTTTCTGATTTGGCAAATTTTACCCTTTCGTTTCTGCTTAAAACCTCTGTCTGGACCATCAAATTTAATTTTTGCCTTTTTAAAGAGTTTTCTGAGGTCATTAAAAAATTTTATTGGATTTTCACCCGATGGATCAACATACCTAAGCGGATTCCCTCCCACATAAGCATATCTGTTCAGCCCGCCTGCCAACCCTATCGGGTCGGATTGCAGGTACCGCCCCAGCGTGGGGTCGTAGGTACGGTGGTGATTGTGGGAGAGGACAATGTCTGTGCCGGTCTCATTGTCTTGGTATTGGCCCGGGAACATGAGGCGCTGGGCAAAGGCTCCTGCGGTCTGCACCGCTTCGCCAAAGGCGGCGTTATCATTCGCCGCATCGCCAAAGGGTGTCGGGGTTCCCGCATCCCATTTTACCGCCCCCGTACTATCTGTGGCGAAAACAGGGCGGCCCAAATGATCAGCGTGACACATAAAATTTAAGACATTGATGACATGTGCGCTTTTACTTTTTTGCGATCAACAATGCTACCTTTTCGAATTCTTATTATTTTGATTTTTGTTTTCTTAAAATAACCCGGCCATTCACCATGTGTAACATTACATATCACGCCATCATCAGCGAGAATATTACCATGTAATTTTTTTCCATTCTCGAATTCGATCTCATAGTTTACGACTTTATTTTGTCCTTTTAACGGTTCAAAATACTGGTTTCTCTGCCAATTAAATCGGCCCGGAAATTTCCATTCAAATAAAACTGTCCTTTGAAATTGTCGTTGGGCATAGTTGATACATGAAATTTGTTCGCGGTAAATCGGAAGGTAGTCCTGCAAGATAAAGTCTTCGGCAGTTTCCAATACACGTCTTTCAAGATAGGGTATCGGATGCCAAACCCTATTTAATAAAATTCTTGGCCACGTAAAAACAGAACGGGATAAAATCGAAATAAAATCAATGAGGTCCATTATCACACCCACATTTTCCCGTTGCAGCAGGCAGTCCTATCAATCCTGCACCCGGTATCCAGGCGAGAACTCGTAATATTTGTTGAATGAAAGAAGGTAACTTATCAGCTTTCGTTTGACCTTTCAGAAACCGAAAAGGATCAGTGCGAGAGTGCAATTTTGGCGTGACAAAATTTCCATTTAACCGCGAACGTCCAAATTTACCTAATGTTTTATTCAACACTGGTTTAAAACTTGTACTATTTGGATTAAAATATCGTTTCGGTATCCAGTGAGAAAACTCCTTCCCCGACGTCTTAATAAGGGATTTACCAATCAACCCGCCACCAGCAGCCCCGAAAATACCTGCGAATACAATATCCTTCAGTGTGGCACATTCATTCGTCAGCAATTCAAGACCTATACCTATGGCGGCACCAACAATAGCATATTCACCCCTCGGATCCACATACCCCACCGGATTACCCCCCACATAAGCATATCTATTCAACCCACCCGCGAGGCCGATGGGGTCGGATTGCAGGTAACGCCCCAGCGTCGGATCGTAGGTGCGGTGATGATTGTGGCTAAGCACGATGTCTGTGCCGGTCTCCGTATCAG
>CAZHPV010000110.1:0-4653 GCA_964534845.1 uncultured Caulobacterales bacterium | reverse complement strand
AGTTTCAAGCGCCTTTCTCAATGGTGGCGAGGTTGTTTCCACCCGCGGACGTCAGGCCCATGACACAGAGCGCTATAATGCCCAGCGCGGCGAAATCTTTAAAGATGTTCCTCTCATAGTGCTCATTGACGGGGCGGCGGCCTCAGCGTCCGAAATTGTTGCCGGTGCGATACAAGACCGGGGACGCGGTCTTATTGTTGGCATGACCTCATTTGGTAAAGGCTCCGTTCAATCGGTCATTCCTCTCCGGGGGGGACGCGACGGTGCGTTAAGGCTTACGACGGAGCGTTATTACACACCATCAGGCCGGTCTATTCAGGGTACGGGTATTGATCCAGATATTGCCGTCTCCGCTGTACCGGAAGATAAGCTAAAGGGTAAAATCAGACGTGAATCTGACCTTCTGAATTCCATTGAAAATGAAAATGAGGAGGAAGACACGGAAACAGAAGAAGCAGAATTAGTAATCGACTATCCTCCTGAGGATTTCGATGTTGAGGACGATTACCAATTGCAGAAAGCCCTCGAAATTTTAAAAAACGGGACGTATCGGGAACGCCTTGCAGAAATTGCCGGGTAGATTTTGTACATTAGGATAATTCAGGTTGCCAAATGCGTAAATTAAGTCAGCGGCTAAAGCTTTTTGCTTTGAGCGCATTACTTGTACTTTTTACACCACTGATAAATCTGTCTCTTGTCAATGCGCAGACAGATATTGATGATAATGCCGAAACTTTGCAAAAATTGCATCTTTTTGCCAATGTGTTCTCGATTGTACGCGATAATTACGTTGTCGAGCTCGAAGACAAAACCCTTATTGAAGATGCCTTAAATGGTGCGCTTGAATCGCTTGACCCCCATTCCCACTATGTCCCTCAAACAGACTTTCAGGAACAACAAAAGTCCTCACGGCGCGAATATGGCGGGCTGGGGATAGAGGTCACTCTGGAAAACGGGCTTGTAAAGGTTAATTATGCCAACCCGGATGCCCCTGCGGCCCGTGCTGGTATAAAATCAGGCGATTATATTACCGCCGTTGAAGGCGAAAAAGTGCTAGGTAAAACGCTTGATGAAGCCGTGGAAGGCATGCGCGGCCTTGCGGGTGACCCGATCACAGTGACGGTTTTAAGTCCGGATAAAGCCCCGCGTGATATCACCTTGATCCGCGAAGTTATACAAGGCCGTGCCGTGCGTCACCGTGTGGAACAAAATGTAGGCTATATCTTCATCGAGACATTTAATCATCCCCGACTGGATAGAGACTTTGAACATGCTCTGGAAAGCCTAAAGGCCGATATGGGCGGTGTGTTACCTGGTCTTGTTATTGATCTGAGAGGCAATCGCGGCGGGCTACTCGATCAATCCGTGAAAATTTCAGGCTTTTTCTTAGACGGCGGCGAAGTCCTGTCAGCCAGAGGGCGGGACGCCGATGATACGGAACGCTATAATGCCGAGCGCGGTGATCTTTTTCCTGATATGCCCATTGTGGTGTTAATCAATAGCGGATCTGCCTCAGCAGCCGAGATTGTAGCGGGTGCTTTACAGGACCGGGGGCGCGCTATCATTATGGGCCGACGATCTTTTGGCAAAGGGTCAGTTCAATCTGTTATCCCCTTACAACATAGCGGCGGGGCCTTGCGCCTCACCACGCAACGCTATTTTACACCATCAGGCACATCAATTCAGGGGCGCGGCATTCTACCGGATGTGCTTGTTGCGACCCAACCCGACACTGGAGAAATACGTAAACGCTTTCGCGAAGACAGCTTACCAAATGCTCTGACTAATCCAGATGACACGGATTACAAAGAAGTTCATGACAAGATTGATTATCCACCTGAAGATTGGCCCGAGGATGAGGATTATCAATTGCGTCAGGCGACCACCTTGTTAAAAAGTTCACGTTATAAAACTCTGCTCGCAGCGCAAAACAGCCGCTAAGCCACAAACAAAATCTATGATCGACTGAAGCGACGTTTGTTATCACAAATATGGACGTCTTGAGCAAACATGTCTAAACAGGCCCATGTCTGATTCACCGCAATATCCGAATGCGCTCGTCAAACGTCGAAAGCCAGTCAAATTGCCATCTATTGGATTGCATTTATTTTGGGCCTTATCGACAATGATGTTTTTAGGCGTCGGAGGATGGGCCTTTTTAAAATCCTTTGGCAGCGAAACAGACGCCGTTCCCCAAGGTATAGTCGAAGTCGAAGCCCAACCCTTACCGCCACAATCCGATAGTCTTGAAGGTAATTCCGATACATTACCTGACCTCTTTGAGGGTGAGGTGCCAGACGATGTTAACCCGACCGAAACCTTACTTGGCGGCGTTCAAGCGCCCGGTACCAAACCTGCGACCCGGTCTGATGTTGACGCTCTTGGCAATCCGCTCTCAGAGGACCCAAATACCGACTTGTTTGGCCCCGCGGAGATCGTAAATTCTGTGCCTTCGGAGACCACCCCAATAACCACGCCGCGCGGGGCACTTATCATTAATGGGGAGGTCATTACTCCTGCCATCAGCCTTCCTCCCGCGCCCATTGGTGGTCTGAGCAGACAAACCGTCTTTGGGTCAGCACCCGGCCCTAATGCCCAAGGACTAACCCCGCACGCACTCTATGCCCGTCCAAAAGAGGACGGGGCCAATGGCAATCGCGTGAGCATTATTATTGGCGGGCTGGGCATTAATCGTGGCTTGACCCAAACCGCTATTGATAGCTTACCGCCCAATATTACGCTTTCTTTTGCCGCCCATGCCCCCGGCCTGCAAAACTGGATAAATAAGGCGCGGGCAAAAGGGCATGAAGTTTTACTGGAAATCCCTATGGAATCTGAGGACTTTAACCCAGCCGAACCGGGAGCCAGTCGCGCCATGCGGGTAAATGCAAGCGCCTCTGACAATATACGCAATCTGGATTGGCTGCTCAGCCGGGCCCACGGTTATTTTGCCCTCACAAATTATAATGGCGATCTGTTTTTAAACCGCGCAGATAAAACCGTGCCCTTCCTTAATCACGTCAAAAAATCCGGCCTTGGCTTTTATTTTGATGGCTCAACCACGGCCCCCTCCCTGCCCGTCATCGCGCAAAGCACGGAACTGCCTTTCACTCAGGCCTATACCATCATCGATAACAGCCCCGAAGCCAGTGCGATCGATATTGAATTATCGCGCCTACAAGCTCGTGCTAGCGCGGGACAAAACCCTATCGGCATTGGATTTGCGTTCCCCGAAACCCTGCGTAGCGTTCAAAGCTGGCTAACGACTTTAGAACCGAATGATCTTAGTCTTGTGCCGGCCTCTTCAAGCCAAATACCATGACGCAAACACCGGACTTACCCCATTACCGTCCCTGTGTCGGGATCATAATGTTTAATACGCAAGGACAGGTCTGGCTTGGCAAAAGGTTGGAGCATGACGACCCGCATTGCTGGCAATTTCCCCAAGGGGGTATTGATCCGGGCGAAACCCCCAGAGACGCCGCTTTGCGCGAAGTTTGGGAAGAAACAGGGGCAAACGGAGCCCGCCTTACACCTTTGGGAAGGACGGATGATTGGCTGACATATGATTACCCTGAGGACTATAAAGTAAACCCAAAACGCAAAAACTGGTTAGGGCAAAAACAGCACTGGTTTGCCTATCGATTTCACGAAGATGATGAGTGCTTTGATCTAAAAGCCCACCCCCCGCAAGAATTTTCAGAGTGGCGCTGGGGAAACCTTCACGAGACCCCTGATTTAATCATCCCCTTTAAGCGCAAAGTTTATGAAGAGCTTGTGATCATATTTTCGCCCTTTGCAAAGCCGTAACTTTAGCGTAGCCCGCTTTTATGAACGGGAAAATTCATAATAAGAACGCCCTCATCTTTGTGCTTATCACAGTGATGATAAATTCCATCGGTTTCGGGATATTAATACCGGTACTGCCAGACCTCCTCAAAGAACTAACAGGCTTAGAAAATAATGAAGCCGCGCTTTATGGGATGTGGCTGACATTTGTTTTCGCCCTCTGCCAATTCATTTTTATGCCCATTGTGGGAGGGTTGTCGGATAGGTTCGGACGTCGCCCCGTTATGTTACTGTCTCTATTTGGTCTTGCTATTGATTATTTTATCATGGGACTGGCCCCTACTATAGCATTCTTGTTTTTCGGACGGGTTATAGCCGGAGCCTTCGGCGCTACTTTTACAACCGCTAACGCCTATATGGCCGATATTAGTCCGCCAGAAACGCGCGCGCAAAATTTCGGACTTGTCGGCGCTTCTTTTGGGGTCGGGTTCATTTTGGGCCCCGTCATTGGCGGCATGATAGGGGATGCTTTGGGGCCCAGAGCCCCTTTTATCGCCGCTGGATGTCTCTCATTACTTAATGTTATTTACGGATATATTTTCCTGCCCGAAACGCTTTCAGAAGATAAAAGACGGCCCTTCGAATGGAGACGCTCAAACCCGTTAGGGTCACTTAAATCCTTAGGCCGCATTAAAGGTACAAAAAGCCTTATCTTCGTCTTATTTTTACTCGCCATGGCCCATACGGTTTATCCGACGACATATACGTTCTCGACTATGGAAGGACTGGGGTGGACATCAGGTGATGTCGGCTTTTCACTCGGTGCCTTTGGTGTCGCGAGCATGATCGTCCAAGGCGGATTAA
>CAZHPV010000109.1:0-4749 GCA_964534845.1 uncultured Caulobacterales bacterium | reverse complement strand
AAGTGATATAATCAACTTGTATTTATATTAGGATCAAAATCTCGAAACAATGCGCTATTTACCAGTACATATCGATCTGTTGGGGCAGACAATTATCGTCATTGGCGGCGAGGGGGCGGCTGAGGCTAAATTGCGGACGTTAATCAAGACACCTGCAAAGATAATTGTTCTGGCTGAAACGATCAGTGATGAAATCAAGAAATGGGCAGATGAAGCACAGGGTAAGACCGGCGTGAAAGGGCTTGCGGATATCGAGCTGATTGAGCGGGCCATTGATCTGGCCGATATGGCACCGCTGTTAAAGGGGGCGCGCTTGATTTATGCGGCGACTGAAGACGACGGACTCAATTCAGAGATAGCCGCATTGGGTGCAGAATTAGGCATATTGGCAAATGCCGCAGATCAAAAACAGGCTTGCGATTTTATTACGCCAGCCTTGGTGGATCGGTCTCCGGTAGTTGTTTCCATTGGGACAGAGGGGACAAGTCCGAGTCTGGCACGGGCTATAAAAACCGATTTAGAAGCAAAACTGCCTTCTGACCTTGGATTTTTAGCAAATAAAATCAATGGCTTGCGGGCGTTCGTTAAGAAAAATATTTTGTCTCTTTCTGAACGTCAGAGGTTCTGGGCCGGTATTTTTGGAACAAAGGATCTTTACGGGCAAATCAGATTGTCGCCAGAGCAGCTTGAAACCAAAGTCAAAACCGCTCTTAAAGTGAGTAAGGAAAGCGAGACGGGTTTGCCTGTATCGCAAAAGGGGCACGTCATATTAGTGGGAGCCGGACCGGGTGATCCTGATCTTCTGACCCTTAAGGCCCGGCAGAAACTCCATAGTGCGGATGTCATTATATATGACAGATTGGTCAGTCAGGGTGTGCTGGATTTCGGTCGCCGTGAGGCTGAATATTTATATGTCGGCAAAACACCGGGCGGGGTTTCAATCTCGCAAACAGATATAAATGATATACTCGTCGAAAAAGCTCTTAAGGGCTTGATGGTTGTGAGATTAAAAAGCGGCGATCCTCTGATTTTTGGACGCGCTGATGAAGAATTTGCAGCCCTGAACGCGGCCGGAATTTCCTATGAGATCGTTCCTGGCATTACATCGGCTTTTTCCGCCGCAGCCCAGATTGGTGTGTCTTTGACGACTCGTGGTACAAATAAAGCGATCACGCTTATGACCGGTCATGACGCCAAGGGGTTTGCAGAACATGACTGGAAGGGCCTGATTAGTCAGGGCGGGCGGGCTGCTGTCTATATGGGTGTTGGTGCCGCGCGTTTTATACAAGGTCGCCTGATGTTGCACGGCGCGGCGAAGGATTTGCCCGTTACGGTCGTTGAGAATGCCTCTCGCGCTAATCAAATCGTCGTGGCAACGACCCTCGAAAACCTTATTGCTGATATGGAAAAGGCGGCCATTGTCGGTCCAGCTATTTTATTGGTTGGTTATGCGCCTAATCAAAGCGATATCAATTCGGTTTTAGAAGATGATAACGCACAGCCTGTGCAACAACAGATAAAAAAAGAGCAAACTTTATGAGTACGGCGAAACATAAGGGCAAAGGCCCGCAAGCCCTAACGGCAAATGATTTGCGTGAAGGATTTAGCGTCTGGATGGCGCCAGATTTATCATGGTCGAGTGATTTTTCTGATGCGCTAAAAACGGAAGATGAGTCTTTGATAGAGAAAATGCGCGCGCGCGGCGAAGCTGACGAGTCCGAGAATATTGTTGTGGGCGTTTATTTTATAGACATTGAGCCTGATAGCGGGCTTCCCTTACGTTATCGAGAGAAATTCCGTGCGACAGGGCCGAGCTATGATACGGCAGAAGAACTAAAAAAGGCGAAATCATAATGTATCGTTACGATGAATTTGATCATGAGATCGTTCAAGGTCGCGTAAAGCAATTCCGCGGTCAGGTTGAGCGCAGACTGTCGGGCGCGTTATCAGAAAACCAATTTAAACCCTTACGCCTAATGAACGGCCTGTATTTGCAACTTCATGCTTATATGTTGCGTGTGGCTATTCCCTATGGTTCGTTAAGATCAGGACAAATGCGGCAATTGGCGATGATTGCCGATAAATATGATCGCGGGTACGGGCATATCACGACTCGTCAGAACATGCAGTTTAATTGGCCAGAACTTACCGATGTGCCCGATATCTTAAACGATTTGGCAGAGGTTGAAATGCATGGTTTCCAGACATCTGGAAACTGTATTCGTAATGTTACGTCAGACCCTTATGCCGGTGTAACAGCCGAGGAAATCGAAGACCCGCGCCCGACAGCAGAGCTTTTGCGGCAATGGTCCACGATGCATCCGGAATTCGCCTTTCTGCCGCGTAAGTTTAAAATTGCAGTTGTTGGGACATCGACTGACCGCGCTGTTATTCGCGCCCATGATATTGGTCTGGAGATAGTCAAAAACAAAAAGGGCGAAATAGGGTATCATGTCCTGATTGGTGGTGGTTTGGGCCGCACACCTATTATTGGGGTCACTTTGCGGGAGTTTCTGCCGCGCGCAGAGCTCTTACCCTATTTGGAAGCCGTTATGCGGATTTATAATCGCTATGGTCGCCGGGATAATAAATATAAAGCCCGTATAAAAATTCTGGTTCAAGAGACTGGTATTGAAGACCTAAAGGCACAAATTGACGCTGAATATGCCACGCTAACGCCGTCCGATATTGCGGTGTCGGAGGCAGAAGTTGCGCGCATATCCACTTATTTTCAAGATCCTGATTATGAAGACTTGCCTCAAAAGGATGCCGGCTTTGAGGCTGCGCTTAAAAAGGACAAGGACTTTGCCTTTTGGGCGCAAAATAATCTCGCCGACCATAAAACATCCGGGTATACGATCGTCAATATTTCGCTAAAATCATTGGAGCGGGCACCGGGAGACATAACCTCGGATCAGATGCGTCTTGTCGCCGATATGGCTGACGCCTATTCTTTGGGTGAAATACGCACAACCCACCAGCAAAATCTGGTTTTACCCTATGTCAAGAAAAGTGATCTACCCAAACTTTATGCCGAGCTTAAAGCTGCGAATTTGCAGGACAATAATATAGGGATGATTACCGATATTATTTGCTGTCCGGGTATGGATTTTTGTGCTTTGGCAACGGCGCGTTCAATCCCCGTCAGCCATGCGATAAGTGAAAGGTTTAGCGACCCGGAACGCCAACGCGCTATTGGCGAGATGGCGATCAAAATATCGGGCTGTATTAATGCCTGCGGACATCACCATGTGGGCCATATCGGCATATTAGGGTTGGAAAAAGCGGGGGTGGAGTTTTACCAATTAAAGCTGGGTGGAGACTCCTCAGAGGATACCGCGATCGGTCAGGTTACCGGTCCGGGGTTTTCTCAGGACGAATTGCTGGATGGTCTGGAAAGACTTATTGATTTTTACCTAGCGCAAAAACAAGACGGCGAACGCTTTATAGATACATATAAACGTCTAGGTATGGCGCCGTTTAAAGAGGTTCTTTATGTCACAAATTAGCGAAAATATTCTTATTCGCGATGGTCATGTTGAACCCGCGGACATTTACGAAAATATTGCAGATATAGACGGGTTTATTTCCAGTAACCGAGCGGAGAGCGTGCGCCTTGCGAATGATGTGGACCTAACGCAAATTCAGTCCCAGATTTCGAATTTGAAAACTATACTTGTTGAGTTTCCAAGTTTTGCGGATGGTAGAGGGTTTTCTATCGCTCGTGAACTACGCCAGAAATATGGATATATCGGTCTTCTCATAGCCGACGGACCGCTTATTCCTGATCAATATGTCTATGCCCTGCAATGCGGATTTGATGCGGTGAAGGTCGATAAGACGACCTTTGCGCGTCAATCGGAAACGGACTGGTTTGAGGCTATGGACGCTTTCAATCTAACCTATCAGCGCGGCTACGCTTTCCATAACGGTCCGGCAATGACGGTTTTTGATGCACGCAAAACCTCTGACCTTGCGGCAAACTCTGATGATCCATATTTCGGTTTATCTGCTGAGCAAGCCTTGCGCCGCGCTATTGACGAATATGAAGGCAAGATCATGCTGGCATCGTCACTGGGAGTCGATTCAGCTGTTTTGCTGCACATGGTTTCTCGCATAGATAAAAACCTGCCTATTATTTTTCTGGACACAGGCAAGCATTTCCGTGAGACGCTCGGCTACCGTGATCTTTTGGTTTCCGATTTGGGGTTAACCGATTTTAGAAATATTAGTCCTGACTTTAAAACCCTAAAGAAAGAAGATCCCGAAGGTCTATTAAATGAGACCAACCCGGATGCCTGTTGCGGCATAAGAAAGGTTTTGCCCTTGAACTTGGCGGTCGAAGGATTTGAGGCCCGTATAACCGGTCGAAAAAGATATCAGACACCGGAAAGAAAAAACATGCCCATAAAAGAGCAAATCGGACGTCAGGCTAAAATAAACCCATTGGCATATTGGAAAGCCAAGGATGTTACGGCTTATATGCGCAAGCATGACCTGCCGCCCCATCCGATGATGACCCTCGGGTTTTTGTCTATAGGCTGTCAGCCTTGCACGACACGGGTGGCTGAAGGTGAGGACCTGCGCGCCGGCCGTTGGCGAAATCATGATAAAACTGAATGCGGGATTCACTATATCGGCGGAAAGTGGGTGCCGATAGACGAACCGAAGACCTATGAAGTTTTTTAGGGCTAATCTCTAGAATTTTGAGTTTTGAATGTAGCTTTTACTTGTCCCGCGTCATTGAGC
>CAZHPV010000108.1:0-4854 GCA_964534845.1 uncultured Caulobacterales bacterium | reverse complement strand
TTATATGGGCGAAAGCTACGCGGCTGCGATTGGTGAGCGAATCAAATATATCACGCCGCTGGCCAGCGCCTTGAAAAACAATCTGGCCGTAACCCTGCATTCTGACGCCCCGTTGGCCCCGCCCCAACCCTTACGCGCGGCCAGTGTCCATATGACCCGCTCGACCCGTCAAGGCGGAACAAGTACACTGACCGAACGCTTAAACGCCGAGCAGGCTTTGCGGGCCGTAACGCTTGATGCGGCTTGGTCACTCGGGCTTGAAGACGAGATCGGCTCACTGGAAGTGGGTAAACGGGCCGATATCACTGTTCTGGGAGAAAACCCTTTGGAGACAAATGCCACGGACTGGCCGGATATTACCGTCTGGGGTGTCCTCATCGACGGTGCGCTTCATCCCGCAAACGCAGATCAGAAATAACTTATGACGCAGATTACACAATGACCGCGGTTCAATCATGACTCCGGCCGACATTGACAGTTTCAAACTCGATATCGGGCAAGGCTCGGAAACGGCGCTTACATTAATCTTGGCTCTTATCATGTTCGCCGTTGCCTTAGGACTGCGAACGGAACATTTCAGGTTTTTCAAAGAACAACCCCGCATATATTTCTCAGGGGTTATCGCCCAGATAATCGGCCTACCCCTTCTGACCCTGATTTTATGTATGATCTTAAAACCACTGCCCAGCATTGCGCTTGGCATGATAATAGTCGCCTGTTGTCCGGGGGGGACAACCTCCAACCTGCTGGCCCTTTACGGGCGCGCCAATACGGCTCTGTCCGTATCGCTTACAGCGACAAGTAGTTTGGCGGCGGCCTTTATCACGCCCTTATCCATATTGTTCTGGAGCAGTCTTTATCCCCCCACACGTAATTTACTCAATGAGATCGACCTCAATGCCGTGAACTTTCTCATCCAAACGCTCTATATATTGGCAATCCCGATATTACTGGGCATGTTGATGGCCCGTTTCCTGCCGCGTCTGGCCGCGCGCTTGCAAACCCCACTATCGTTAATCGCGGGTCTGGGGCTGGCCGTAATCATAATAGGCGCCTGTCTTAAATATGTACCCGTCTTTGTAGCGATGGGCGTTGGCATGCTAACCCTCGTTATTATCCATAATGCTATAGCCTTCTTACTGGGCAATATAGCGGGCCGACTTGCAAAGGCCGATACGCCCTCAAGGCGGGCTTTATGCTTTGAAGTCGGTATTCAAAATTCGGGTCTGGCTATTGTGATTTTGGTTAAATTTCTGGACGGTCTTGGCGGGGCGGGGGCTATTGCAGGCCTATGGGGCACATGGCATCTGATTGCGGGACTAACACTTGTCGCAATTTTCCGCTATAATGACCGCAAGAAACGAACTTAAAAGAGGTTGGGCGCATTATGTATGACCTAAAAATTACCGGCGGAATGATATATGACGGTAGCGGTGGTGCGCCTTTCAAAGGCGGCATTGCCATCAAAGACGGTCTCATTGTTGCCGTAGGCCACACAGTAGACGGCGACGCCATGTCTACCCTGGATGCCACGGGTCATATCATAACCCCCGGATTTATAGATTTGCATACGCATTATGACGGACAGCTGAGCTGGGACGAGGAGCTGAAACCTTCGGTTAATCACGGCGTGACGACGGCTGTTACCGGAAATTGCGGCGTCGGCTTTGCCCCGTGTCGCCGTGAAGACCGGGCCAAGTTGATTAGCCTAATGGAGGGCGTTGAAGATATGCCCGGCACGGTATTGCATGAAGGTTTGACATGGGACTGGGAGAGCTTTCCTGAATTTATGGACGCGCTTGACACCATTCCCCATACAATAGACTTCGCCGTTATGGTGCCCCATGATCCCTTACGCGTCTTTGCTATGGGGGACCGTGCCGTCTTTGATGAAGCCGCGACCCAAGATGACGTCGCCAAAATGGCAGATATTATGCGCGAGGCCTTAGAAGCAGGCGCTATCGGGTTTTCCACGGGTCGTTCAGACGTACACAAAACCGCCGACGGTGACTGGACACCCAGTTCCGAAGCCGGGCGGGACGAGCTTGTCGGAATTGCCAGCGTATTTCAAAACTTTGATTACGGCGTGCTGCAAGCGGTCAATGATTTCGACATGGTGCGCCCAGAAGATAATTTCGATGCTGAATTTGATCTTATGGCGGCCTTTTTCAAAGCCGGCAAAAAACCCGGCTCCATGTCCCTCATGCAGCGCGATTTTGCCCCTGATGATTGGCAAAAAATAATCTCGCGTTCAGAAAAACTAAATAGCGAGGGTCTGGATATTTCCTTTCAGGTCGCCCCGCGCGCAATTGGCGTATTTCTAGGCTTGAACTCAACCTTCCATCCTCTCATGGCCTATCCAAGCTATATAAACATAGCGGATAAACCTCTGGAAGAAAAAGTCGCCATTCTTAAAGACCCCGCCTATAAAACCCAATTACTCAGCGAAACACCCGTTCAGCTTTCAGGCCCCGGTTCCTCCATACCGCCGCTCACCGATATAATGATCGCCCAGTTTGCAGACTTGGCCAACAAGATATTCAAGCTCGAGAAGAACGGAAGTGTGGATTACGAACAGGGGCAAAGCGATTCTATTGTGGCTTTGGCCAAAAGGGATAAGCAGACCCTGCTGGAAAAAACTTATGATCTTCTCTTGGAAGAAGACGGCCATGCCCTACTTTATTATCCTGTCTATAATTACACCGAGATGAATTATGACAACGTCCTGACCATGATGAGCCATGACAAAGCCTTGCCGGGTTTGTCGGACGGCGGGGCGCATGTGGGTTTTATTTGCGATGCCAGTTTTCCGACCTATCTGCTGAGCCACTGGACGCGCGACCGTCCCAAGCGCGGCCAAGAGGGTATCGCCTTAACCAAGGCCGTCAATATGCTCACTGCCAAAGGCGCTGACTATCTTGGTTTGTCTGATCGCGGGCGGTTGGTTGTCGGGCAAAAGGCGGATATCAATATTATCGATTATGAAGCCCTTGCTCTGGGTGTGCCTGAAATGGTCAAGGATCTGCCCGCAGGTGGTCAAAGGCTTTTACAGCCCGTTACGGGTTACAAGGCGACTTTCGTATCCGGCCAGCAAGTTATCGCCAATGATGAAGTGACAGACGCCAGACCAGGACGGCTCGTGCGCGCGGGCAGCGCGCGGTCTTAACCGACCAAACCGTTCTTGATGAGGGCCTGCTCGGTCTCTGTCTTATCAAGTCCCATAGTCTTCGCGGCCTCGATCAGTCTGCGCATGGCTTTTTTATCATAGCTGCGGCTGTCATAGGCAATTTTGCATAAAGTATAAAACATGCTGCGTTTTTCATGATACGCACTCAAAGGTGTGCGCGCCAAGGGCTTGATTATAGAAGATGCATTCCCGCGCTGTGAGATAGTTTTGGCAATGAGACGCTGCACATCTATGCGCTGGCCGTTCATAATTCCGAGATTATTTTCAACCGCTATGACCGCCTGACGGGAAAGCCCCGAGAGCACAAAGATTGACAAACGCACTAATGTTTCTGCGCGGAGGTCCAGATCAAGATCTGCGCGTTTAAAGTTAGAGCTTGCCGTGCCCATGAGTGTGGCCGAGCGCGGGGCAGCTTTTTGCCCGGCTTGTGCAATATGAGTGATACGGGCGCTTTGCGTTGTTTGCCTATCCAGAAAATCAAACAACGGATCAAACATGCCCTCCTCATATAAGACGTAAATTACCCCTAAAAGCACACCGGTAAAAATCGCGACATAGTGCTCGCCCATTATCTCCATAGAGGCGCCTCGAAAGCTTCCATAACTACCTCCCAAAAACCCGAAGCGTCCAAGGCAGGCTAAAACAAAAGCCACCATGCCTAATGTTCCGGCAAAAGCGTAGGCTTTACCCTCGCGTAATAACGCTGTCAGCGACGCGGCCAGACCGACCAAAAATCCTATAATCATAGATAACATGGGGTGAGACTACCATAAGCCTCTTATAAAAATATGAACGCTATAATATGAACATTTACGGACGGGTTCCGGCCGGACTATCAGCTCTACGCGTGTGTAAGCTGTGCCGAAAACTCGGTCAGATATTTAATGATTTCCATTGTCTGTATATCGACCAAGCCGTCAATCTGGTCAGGGCGGTAGCGTCTTTGTAAGGCCGATAGGATGAGCTGTGTCGGTTCGTCCAAGACCCCGCTTACCCTTGCCCCGTAGCCAATTTGAGCCAGTCCGCGCTGGACAATCGCTACGCCCCGGTCCCGAGCTCCCGCTTCAAACAAGACCCGCTTGTCATCACCGATCCCTTCGGGCCAATACCCAATCCCTGCCGCCGCCAGACCAGACCAAGGGAAATGCTCGCCCGGATCTACTTTTCTTTCCGGCGCGATATCGCTATGACCCAAAACATTAAGCGCATGGATATTGTGCCGTTCCATAACGGCGTTAGACAAAGCAATAACGGCATTTATCTGTATATCGGGATAGGCTGGTAATTCTCCGTTGGGGGCTAGAAAATCATGCCCGCCATTGACGATTTCTATACCAATACTGGCCGAATTTACATCCGTAATCCCGCCCCATTCCGAAACACCCGCATGCCAAGCACGGCGGGCCTCGTCTACGAGTTGGTAAATTTGCCCGTCTGCTTCTACGACATAATGGGCACTGACCTTAGCGGCCTTATCGCACAAACGCGCACGCGCAGCTATTCCCGTTTCCATACCCGTATAATGCAATATTAAGAGGGTGATGGGCAGGCGTCTGTCGTCGTGATTTGGTGACGGTGTTTGATGTATATTGAGCAAGGTCATTTAGGGGGCTATTTCCCCATCGGATTTTCGGGCATGCGCAGCGATAATATACACACATGGGAAA
>CAZHPV010000107.1:0-5002 GCA_964534845.1 uncultured Caulobacterales bacterium | reverse complement strand
TTTGCGCGCATATCATCGCGCAGTTCAGGCCCAATCCAAGGCGTGTCCTCGGCGGCGCTATTGCTTGTCA
Organism: uncultured Caulobacterales bacterium; assembly: GCA_964534845.1. GTDB lineage: Bacteria > Pseudomonadota > Alphaproteobacteria > Caulobacterales > Maricaulaceae > CALCKU01. Next base: position 4,932 of record CAZHPV010000107.1, on the reverse strand, counting down.
CCGTATCAATCGGGGCATAGAGCATGAGATTTTTATTGCTGCCTTGACCCGCAGTTTTGCCAAAGGCATTTGATTGCGTATCGTCAATTTTTTGAATTTTCGCCGCGACGTCATAGCTTGTGAGCTTATCTGAAAGATACTCAGCCAGAGGCGCTTCCTCCCCAGTCGGGGAAGCAATGTTGACCATATCAGTAAGTGTCTCGGTAAGACTATCTTCTGATATTAAGTCATCGATATTTTGGCTGAAATCCAATTAGTCTTCCCAAGGGGCGTCTTTAGGCGCTCCGACCCAAGTGCCAGAGACTTTGAGTAGGAAATCAACAAACAAGTTTTTTACGAAACGAATAGGGTTCATGATTAGGCCTTTTTCATAACTTCGTCATGGGGCTGTTGAAGGAAGCCATGAACGATATGGAAATAATGTTCAGGGCGCTCTTCTTGCAGGTGGTGGGATGAGGCATCGAGTAAGTGTAGCTGTCCGCGCTGCACCATATTCATGAGCATTAGCGGGTAATCAGGGGTTAGGAAGTCATCTTGCAGACCCCAACAAAAGAGGGTCGGGCAGGCGACATCTTTGAGAACAGGTTCCATTTCCTGCCATTCGCCGCGCGGGCTATCGGCATTTGCAGCCAGTGCCATCTCTTCTTTGTTCAGGCTCTGCTCGAACCGCATTTTTACGGTCTCTTCTGGAATAAGATCTGGATTGTACCACTCTAAGCGCGCGATAAGCTGGCGCATTTTATCAAGCGTTGGGCCTTCCGCGCCACCATAATAGATGTCGCGCGCATTGCGACCACGGCGGCCCGCTTCTGGGAGCGGACAAAGTGGGCCGCGAAAGACAGGCATTGATCCTGTAATCGTGAGCGAGCGAACGCGGTCAGGGAAACGCGATGCGAGGCGAAGCGCGATAGTTCCGCCCCACGAGTTACAGACAAAATCGGCTTTTTCAACGCCAAGTGTATCCATTAATCTTGTGATGGAACCGCTGTGATAGTCCCACATTGGGCCTTCAATGATGTCTTTGCTAGACTGCCCATATTGAAGCAAATCGGGCATAATTACGCGGTAATGCTCGGCAAACATATCTGAGACGACAGCGAAATCTGACCATGCCGTACAGCCGGGGCCGCCGCCATGAAGAAGGAAGACTACGCGGTCGCCGCTGCCTTTTTCAATCGTGTAATATTCATCTTTACCGGCTTTGACCATGCGGCCTTTGGGAGCAGGGCCAGGGTTTAGGCTTACTAATGGTTTTGACATATTAGGCATCTTCTTTTGATTTGTCTTGAAAGGGGTGTTCGTCCGTGAATAGCTTGCGCCACTCTAGGATGGACACGTCAGGTCTATATAAACGCTCCGGCGGGGCATTTGTCTCTTCAACCATCCAGTGATCTTGGGCGGAGAAGTTACCGTGGAACATCCAACGGATTTGTAGCAAATATTGTAGATAATAGAGCCACTTTTTGATGCCACTTTTGAATTGAATCATAACGCCGACATATTTGGTTTCGTCCACATCAATCGGGACATAAAATTCATAGTGAATGAACTGCGGATAAGCGATACGCAGCACGCCAGGAAGCGAGATTGAGGCAAAACCTGTGAAATCTTGCTTTTTGATATAAGGGTCAGTTTTACCGCCCCCCGTATTGCCCATGAACTTACCCTGCTTTTGCTTAGGCTTAATCTTAAACCAACGATCATTCGTCCATTTACCAAGACCCGGATAGTCCGCATCCCAAAAGCGCTCATCTTCGACTCGGTAAAGCCACTGCTTTTCTCTTTCGATATGGATTTTATTCCATGTCGGCATGACTTTCATGATGCGCCAGATGGATGTGCGGTGAAGATATTTCGCATGGCCTTCATCAAATCCGTTTTCGGCATAAAGGCGCCAGTCACCCTTGCGGTCCTGCATGCGTCCGCCAACAGCATATTTGGGAGGGTTTACAAGCTCTGCAGGGAGTTGGTCTTTTAGCGGGTGAGGCGGCTTATCGCCAATATAAACCCATATCATCCCGACGCGCTCTTCGGCGGGATATGTTTTAACGGCAGCTTTGCCGCACATGCGCGAATCAGGCCCGTCGGTGATGGCGGCTTTAAGGTCGCCGCTATCAAGGTCAAACGTCCAGCCATGATAAGGGCAGGAGACTGTGCCAGGCCACCACTGCTTGCCTTGCGAGAGGCGAACGCCGCGATGCGGGCAGCGGTCATGCAGAGCCTTAGGCTTGCCGTCTTTGCCGCGTTGCAGCATGATTTTTTCGCCGCAAAGCTTGATAGCTGTCGGTTTTTTGCTTTTGAGTTTGCGCGCCCAAAGTACAGGATACCAATAATTGCGTAACCCTTGTTTGGCCGCTTCATAGTCTGGAAAGGCACTCCAATCCCGGCCGGGATCATATTTTCTTGCCCGTGCTTTCTCTTCGGGTGTCATGTTCTTGTTCATAATGATCACCATTTTAATCGGTTTAGATTCAGGTTGTTCGGTTTAGACTCAGGCTGTGGTTACCCGTAAAAAGTGGTATTGTATAATATTATAGAATGATATAAGTAATCATAAAAAGTTATACCACATGGGAGCTATCTTGGATTTTCGTCGTATCCAGCACTTTGTTCATGTTGCCGAACTTGGGAACCTCTCTAAAGCGGCGGAAAGGTTAAGTATTGTTCAGCCAGCGCTAAGTCAAAGCATTAAGCGTCTTGAGACAGAGCTGGGTGTTTTATTGTTTACGCGTACACGCCGAGGAATGGAACTAACAAGGTCGGGCCAAACTTTTTTAAAGCACGCTTATGGGATTTTGAACCAGTATCACCGGGCCAAAGAAAGCCTGTCTGCGAAAGACGGGTCGCCTAAAGGTCTTGTCTCTATTGCTATGACGGCTAGCGCTTTGGAGGTTTTGACTTTACCCTTAAGCGAGAGTTTGATGGCAGCTTATCCAGATATAAATTTGAATGTAGAATCGGGCTTGGCCGCAAATATCCGTCAAGGGTTTGATGCCGGACATTATGATTTGGTAATTAGCCATCTCGTTAAACCGGACCCAACGATCAGGATTGAGCATTTAATTAAAGAAGATTTGTTTTTAGCGACACCTTATGATCCCGAAAGTTTAGGTGAGGACATTGCTTTTAACGCGTTGAATGGCTTGACAATTATCCTACCGCATGACCAGCACGGCGTTGCGCCGGATGTTGACCGATATGCGTCCGAGAAAAGCGTTGCGCTTATTGCGGGGCAAGTTGTTGGGGCATTGCGAACGACCTTGCAACTCATAGAGGCCGGCATGGGAAATTCTTTATTGCCGTGGTCTGCAATTCGAGAGCGCGTAGAGCAAAATAAAATTTCGGCCCATAAGGTTATTAGCCCGAGCCTGCATCATACTGTCAGCATGGTGCATCCGACTCATCGACCTTTAACACCGGCAACAATAGCCGTTATGGAACTTATCAGACAGGCCGCCAGAGATGTTTATAGTCAAGGAAAGTGGGCAGGAACACTGTTGCTATCGGAAACGCCCTAATCTTCTAGACGGTCAAATATCGTCGAGAGAGATTTGTTTAAGGCGTCGATCATTTTATCATCTAGCCCCTCGAAAATTTCATTTGTGGATTTCTGGACAACTTTCCAAGCTTTGCTTCTTAATTTCAAGCCTTTAGCTGTTGGAGACACGACCGTTACGCGTCCATCTTTTTTGCTCGATTGAATTTTTACAAAGCCCCTATCTTTCATACGATAAACTATACGGGTCATCGTTGATTGTTTGCTTATGCTTTGATTGGCAAGAAAAGAGACGCTGCGTGGCTTATCCGGATGCATCAACATGAGAACACGCCAACTCGGAATATCCAGTCCTTCGGTTTTAAGGTAGATTTCTAACTTTTGCTCATATTTGGCCGCCAATAAGGTGACCCAATAAAAAACCCATTCTTTCCGGTTAAAACTTTCTATGTCCATCGTTTATCATCAGCCTTAATTGCAACTGTTTGGTGCTTTCGTTAAAGATAACGCGTGAGTGAATTAACTCAACCTGTTCTCCGAATAAATTTACACAAGCCTTATTTATTGACTTTATAGCTTAATGACATAGTGGTATTTAATGAATAATCACGTAATATATTAGCGTGATAATATGGTGACGTTCGATAGGTTGTTTAGGTGAGTATAAAGACAGAGTTTTCTAAATTGCCGAATGCTAACAAGCTCGGACTGCTCATGCTTACACTCATTAATATGCAGGACGGATTTGACCTTCTCGCTATTTCCTTTGCTGCGAATGCGATTTCAAGTGATTGGGGCATTCAACGATCCGAGCTTGGTTGGGTATTTAGTGCCGCCTTGTTCGGGATGTTATTTGGCGCAACATTTCTTAGCCCTTATGCCGATAGATATGGACGCAAAATTATAACTATTATTGGTCTGCTCCTATCAGGTGCGGGTATGATAATGGCCGCTATCTCGCCAAATATAATGTGGCTACTTATTGGCCGGTTCATTACGGGCTTAGGGGTAGGCGCGATTATAACGAGTTTGAATACTTTGGCGGCGGAATATGCGGGGCCGAAACTTAGGTCGACTATGATTTCGATTTTTCAACTTGGCTTTCCAATTGGGGCAATACTCGCGGGTTATATTTGTCTCTGGCTGTTAGATATTGGAACGTGGCGGCATGTTTTTGCTTTTGGAGCTGCATTGTCCTTTGTTTTTGTGCCTATCGTGTTTTTTCTACCTGAATCACCAGAATATCTTAAGCAAACCTCAAGTACCAAGGCTGCAAAATCGGGGAAAATATCGACGCTATTCTCTGAAACCTATAGGTCGCGTACGGTGCTCATTAGTGTGTCGTTTTTTCTACAATTGATGGTTTTGTATTTCTTACTGTCTTGGGTGCCAAAACTAATAGAGGATATGGGGCATTCGGCAGCAGATGGAAACCG
>CAZHPV010000106.1:0-5092 GCA_964534845.1 uncultured Caulobacterales bacterium | reverse complement strand
TGCCACTGCCGTGGCCTTATCCGACTAAAATCGATTCACAGGATCGATTTTTAGGTTGCGCCTAACGTCTCCTAAGCCCCAAAGCAGCCCCCAGATAAATTTTAAAAACAAAAATTCTCAAGATAAATCCACGCCCCTCTATCTGTCCCTATTGTGGCTTTGTCTTTCCGTTGGACGATGTGCGCAATTGGCATAGAAAAGGCCAGTAGATTTGGGTGGGGCTTTCGGCCTCATTAAGCAGGCAGGATGTAACGCCCTGCTCGTGCGCCCAACGAACTTCGGTTGACCCTGTAGATCCATCACGGTCCCGGACTTTGAAAAACTCTGCTGCTGCGAGGTCAGGGCTTCGTAAAACATATATTACAAGGTTTCTTCGAAGCCTTCACCTCGCAGGCCGTCCAAAGCGCTATCACGCCTTATCTTTGTCTCTTGTTCATGGGGCAGAGCGCGGAACCCCGTACGCGCTCCCCTTCATTCGCGCTGGTCAGGCCTGCGTCCATACGGTAACAAAGGCCATGGATTATAAGACGCCCCTCCCCTTTACCGGCTCCGGCCTCAACATATTTGAAGACAAAAGAAGCCCGGAGGCGCTTAAGGAGTTTGTGGATGACCCAAAGGCGCGCGCCGTACTACTATATAAAGGCCAGCCCGCCTTGCGGCCTGACTTTTCCTTACTGAGCGTGCATCCGTCTGACGCCGCGCAGTTTCCGCATTTTCCGCCCGGCCTGCTCTTTCTGGGGGTGGATAAAATCGGACCCGTCTTTGGCCTATCGGTTAAAGCCCCCGCCCATCCCTTACAGGAACAGGATTTTCAGCCCCTGCGCATGGTCGGGGCCAATCTGCCCGCGCGCGATCTGGCGATTGCAGGTTATGCGCGCTCCCTGTTTGACTGGCATTATAACCATCCCTTTTGTGCCAAATGCGGCGCGCAGAGCGAGATGTGGGACGGCGGCCTAAAGCGCGTCTGCGTTGAGTGCCAGACGGAGCATTTCCCGCGCGTCAATCCTGTGGCGATTATGCTGCCGATATATGAGGATTATTGTCTGGTGGCTCGCGGGCCAAACTGGCCGCCCGGATTTTTCTCGGCCCTCGCGGGGTTTGTCTCCCCGGGTGAGAGTTTGGAAGAGTGCTGTATTCGCGAGGTGAGCGAGGAGGTCGGGCTGGTGGTGCATAGTCCGCGCTATGTCTTTTCCCAGCCCTGGCCCTTTCCCAGCCAGCTCATGATGGGGTTGTTATGCCAAGCCAACAGTCAGGTGTTGAGCCTTAATATGGCTGAAATCTCGGAGGCAAAATGGGTATCACGCGCTGAAATCGTGGCCACATTGGATAATACTAATCCGGCCTTTAAACTGCCGCCAAAGGTCGCTATCGCCCATCACCTGTTTAAATACTGGATAGAAGACAGCGCCTAGTCTTCAAGAATTTCGGGCCAATACCCGTCCGCTTGGATGATAAATTCGGCGCGGTCCTTATCCCAACGCTTTTTGATTTTCTTGTTGAAATTCAAATATAATTTGCCGTCTTCGACATGCCAATGTTTGGCCGAGCCTCTGGCTAATTTGTTCTTGGCAATAGCCCATGCACAATAGCCGCCATATTGCGGGGCAAAGGCCTCCGGATTGGTTTTAAATAAATCACGATTGGCTTGTGTGCTAAAATACCAGACAGCGCCCATATATGTCTCGGTGAGCGCGTCATTGCCTATTATCGGTTTGCCTGAAAAAAAACTGACAACGTCATAGCCTCCTACCGCCTTATTATTGCGCCAAGAGGTATATATCGGATCGCTTTCAGCCCAAGCCGGGACTGAGGCTGCGCTTAAAATTACAATCATCAAACCTAGAATTAAACGGCGCATAGAGTCTCCAAAGCGGCAGGTTATATATAAGCCCCCTGCGTCCAAATGCAATTCACGCACTGTAAAATCCTGTGTGAGCCGGATTAGGGTTTCGTGGGTACACGCGCACTATGGGCCGGATAGGTTCCGAGCATCATCAGCTTTTCCGAGAAAAAGGACAGCTCTTCCAATGCATTTTTCATCCGCGGTTCCTCGGGATGACCCTCGACATCCGCGTAAAACTGCGCGGCGGTGAAAGACCCGCCGACCATATAGCTTTCGAGTTTGGTGATATTAACTCCGTTTGTCGCAAAACCGCCCAGAGCCTTATAAAGCGCTGAGGGCACGCTTCTGACTTTAAATACGAAACTTGTCACGACAAGCGCATCGGTTAGTTCAGGCATCTGGCTTTTTGGCGATAAAATCAAAAACCGCGTCGTGTTATGCGGCTCGTCTTCAATGTCTGAGGCCAAGATATCCAAACCATATGTCGTTGCGGACAGCCGGGAGGCAATCGCCGCAACCGATTTATCACCCAATTCGGCGACGGCCCGCGCTGCGCCTGCTGTATCCACATCGACTACGGGAACTATATTCATATTGCCAAGCCGCTTGCGCACTTGACCCAGCGCCATAGGATGAGAGCGCGCCGTTTTAATGTCGGATAATGTCGCTCCGGGCACGGCTAATAGCTGATGGTGAATGGGTAAATATTCCTCGCCAATAATATGCAGCCCGCCTTCGGGCAAAAGATGATATATATCCGAGACCCGACCTGCCACCGTATTTTCGACAGGTATCATGGCAAGCGCGGCCTTACCCGATTGCACCGCGGCAAAGGCGGCGGAAAAAGACGGACAGGGGACAGCCTCATAATCGGGGTAAAAACTCTGACAGGCCAGATTGGAATAGGCTCCGGGCTCGCCTTGATATATAATGGCTTTGCTCATATCTGCTCTTTAGCAGGTCTTTAACGCGCTGCAAGCCCCGCAGTTATGCCGACAGGTCGCCATTCTGAAGCCCTAATTTGAAATAATGCCTTTGCGACCCTTCGCCGCAAGGGATTTTAAGTTTCCAAAGCGAAGTTTTCCTTATAAAGAGAAGCGCAAAGAGTATTCCGCTAATCTAAAGGGAAAAGCGTCATGGACGATCTGGGCTTAAATAAAATAGCAGCGGCTGTATTGGCATCCGCCTTGGGTTTCTTTGCCATCAAGGAAGTCTCTCACCTCTCATTTAGCCATCACGGCCCACAAACCCCTGCCTATGCTCTGGAAATTCCTGAAGTCAAAGCAGGCGGCGAAGCGGCCATTGAACTTCCCTTCCCGACGGCCGAATGGGTCGCGGCAATGGATCCGACCGCAGGCGCAAAAGTTTTCAAGAAATGTCTCTCTTGTCACAATGCTGATAATGGCGGCGCCAATGGAACAGGGCCTAATCTCTGGTCCGTTCTTGGAAAGCCAGCCGGACAAGTGGCCGGATTTAAATATTCGGGCGCTATGAACGCCTCAGGCTTGACATGGGATTTTGAAAGCCTTGATGGATTTTTGGCCAAGCCAACGAAATATCTCAAAGGCACAAATATGAACTTTATCGGCCTTAAAAAGGAAGCTGACCGCGCTGCCGTCATTGCTTATCTACAAGGCCAGTCTGACAGTCCACTTCCGTCACCTAAAGCGGCCGAAGTCATGATGGAGGACACTCCCGACGCTGAAATTATAGAGAATAGTCTCATGGTGGAAGACGGCTCTAAAATTGAAGTCATGAAAGACAAAGTCGACGTCATGAAAGATGATGTCATGGTCGATAAAGGCATTCTCGAAGAAAAAGCCATGGCCGAAGAGATTATAAAAGACAAGCTTAAGAGCACTAAAGACGACGTCAAAGATATCATTTCTGATACAGTTAAGGATGCTGCGGGACAATAAGAACAAGCTCCGTCTGTTCTCCCTTATAGGCGTTTAATCTGCCTGACCGCCCCGGAGTTTTTTTCGATACGCGAAACGGCTATTTTCAGGGGTTCGCTCTCAACGCACATGTGAAAAGCATTCGCATGCACCATATGCGTGGCAGATTGCATTATGCCGACATGACCGGGCCAAAAGACAAGATCACCCCGTTTTAAATCGCTTAAACTATCACATTGCGCGGCAGGCAAAGCCTTTCCTAAGGCGGTTTCCTGCTGATCGGCATCTCGGGGCCCGTCCCGACCCGTTGCCCGCAAAGCGCTTCGTACTAACCCCGAGCAATCCAGCCCCGAACTGGACACGCCGCCCCAGACATAGGGCTGTCCCATATGCTGCTCAGCCACGCTTACAAAATCTGAGTGGGCAAAGTCCGGTCGGGAAAAATCCGGATCCTTCATCACATTATCTGAAATAATATGTTTGGTATGAATATAGGCGTTAAGGGCCTCAAGCTTGTAAAACTCTGTCCCGTCATGGCCTCTCACTTTATCTTCAACTCTGATCTTGGCATTCAGGCATAAACCCCCTTCAAGACCTTGTCTGACAAAAGGGCGTTTAATATTGGCGCGGGCAAAAAGCGGGGCCCGTAAAACCCTGACCCGGTAGAACGGTCCCTTATCTTTGGGCGGCGCTAAAGGTGATACATCTGTGCGCTTTACCCAACCGACATATCCTTTAAATTTGCTACCGGAGACATAAGGCCCGACTTGCCCGAATACCCAATTATTATGCTGATCGAAAACTTCGAAAACCTCGCCGAATAAAAGCTGACTATCTATGGCGCCCTGCCTTGAAGGCTTTTGACGCAACCAGGTTACAGATTTTATAATCTGATATGTTTGGGACTGGCTGCGTAAATCCGCCGGAATATGATGACGCCTATCCGGCATGTGTCTTGGTCTTATGCCGCATTTGCGCGGGGAATATCCATTTTGATTTCAGCGCAAATCAAATCGCCGAAACGGCCGAGATAGCGCGCGCCGCCGGACGTGCGCTGTATGATAACTGAGCGCTTATCTTCAGGATTTGGGCAACGTTGCAAAAAGCCATACGCTTCGAGCGTATCAAGGGCGCGGGTTATAACCGCTTTGGTCACATTAAGTTCGGCGGCTAAAGATTTAACCGTATGCGCCCCGTCAATCAGATATACCGACGTAAAAATTACAAGCTGACGTGTGGTAAGATCAGGACTATCATCCAGAACTGTTTGCAATGTAACACGCCGCCAGAGAGACAAGGCTTCAAGCCTGTTATATCTATATGATCTCTCAAATATGGACATTTATCCTAA
>CAZHPV010000105.1:0-5206 GCA_964534845.1 uncultured Caulobacterales bacterium | reverse complement strand
CTTCTGTTTCATCAGGCAAAAAACCTTGCACCCACCCCAAACTCAGCTATATCGCGTGCTTCGTAAGTTTGTCATCACTACGGACTTTCGTTTCGTATCTGATATGGTGAGGTGGCCGAGTGGTTTGAGGGGTACTCACTTCTTAAGTGAAGCGTGCGCTTGTCTTAAACCCCACGACCTCTTACTGGGGCAAAATACGCCTGAGAGGGTGAGGTGGCCGAGTGGTTTAAGGCGCACGCTTGGAAAGCGTGTTTAGGTTAATAGCCTAACGTGGGTTCGAATCCCATCCTCACCTCCAGCGGTTTAGCTCAAAAGCCTTAAGGGACATGTCGGGAGCGGTATGCCAATCTCTTTATTCTTATCGGTCATTTTCGCGGACTCTGAGGTTTAAAATAACCAAACTGCTCTTTCACAATACCAAATGCCGCCACGCCGAAATAAAGCACATAAGGCCTCAGCAACCGCCAACTACCCTTGCCAAGGTCGGTGTCCAACCGATGCTTTGTAGTTACGCTCAAAGCTCTAAAAAATATTTTATCAATGATTGCACGTGACAAATGACGATGACTTTTAAGGCCTACATCATGAATAAATACGGCCTCGATGTATTCCGCGTGAACGCGTGGTAAAAGCCAAGCTGTAGTAAGAGCGAGGCTGAACGAAACCCACAAATGGGTGCTAATACGGAAAGGCCCAAACAACCATGACAACAGTATACAGACAGCTAAGGACAGTAAAAATATAGTCCACGGCGGAGGCACATCAGCACCGTTTGATAAGTCACCCTCTTGAACAATGATTTCATTGCCAGTTTTGTTGTAATTTTCAAAGAAGCTAAATGTCTGTCCTGATTCCCATAAACCTATGTTATCGCCTTCTGTAATAGGGCGAAAAAACCTTGCTTTCGTATAACTTGTGCGCACCCGTTGACCTTTCTTTTGCTAAGTCAACCCCCGTAAGGGGACTATTCGCATTTATTTCGCGCCCGATACCTCCTGAGAGGTCAAGGCTTTTTAGCACCCATAGGTTACCAAAAGCCGCCCATGACATCAAAGGTTATTATAAAAGGCGGCGAGCTCAATCTGGCTGTTTACAAATGTCTTTTCAAATATGCCTTTTAGGCGTTGTCTGACACTTGTGGTTTTAATGCCCAAGACTTCTGATATGGCTTGAGGGGTCCTACCTGACGCTAACAACTCAATAGTCGAAATTTCTGAATCTGTTAAACTAAATTCTTTTCTTAGCTTATTATGCTGGATGGTCTGATCTTTGCTGCACCGCGTCCGTATTGCACAGACTTTAAACGGCATGAAATAATGCCGCAATGCAGTAGGGGCCTGGACCACTAAAACTGTTACACTTTCAGCCTTTTCATAAAAATGATAGGCCTTACTTAATGACAGAGTTGGATCACTTGAACATAGTTCCGCGAGCTCATCCTTTAAGCTCTCGCTAATGCTAGACGGCAACAGACGATCAACCCCATTTGCAGCTATCAATTCACCGAATTTATCCATACGTAAAGTTTGAGACCCGTGCGCGTCCAGAATGAAAATTTCAGAGTCTGTTGCGTCAAAAAATTTAGCAAATTCTGCTAGGCGTGAAAGCGCCTTTTCATAGGCCTCGACAGCAGCATTTTCTAATAAAGGCCGTAATTTTTCAAGTTTTGATATTTGTTCATCATCAATCCCGGGATGGTCGTTCGCAAAATGCACCATTACGCCCCAATAACCATTTGGGGTTATTATTTTGAGGGCCGTTAACATGCCGAAATTATATTTGCACAGAAAGCTTTTATAAAAGGGGATTTCGTATTTTTTAGTACGATCAGGGAAAACATCACAATCCGTTGCAATGCCGTTTTGGAGCATTAAAGACGTGACCTTTTCGCGCGGATCCTTCAAATGCCACCCGCCGACAAGATATTCTTCTAATGTCGTCTTTAAAAAACTGGAGCAAGACATCCACTGACCCCGAAAATTCGGGTTTGTAGGGACGAGAATAACGCCTTCGGCTCCTAAAATTTCTACAATATCGTTACAAACATCCTCCCAATACAAAGCATCCTCCGCCGCTTTCGACAGATTTTGCTCCATACGCCCCCAAGCGTTTTCATGTATGCGCGTCACTTCGCAACCCAATAAAGTAGAGTTTTTTATGTTTAGCTACCATATGGTAGTTTCCTTTGTGAAACAACAAGTTATCTATTTTTTTCGGGGCGCAGTTATACACAATCAAACGGGGCGCAACCCCCCGTAACTAGAGCGCACCAAGCTGGTGCTCTCTGGTTACGGTACACACGCCATCGTATTTGATGCTAATCGTAATTAATTTCCCCATTTTCGTCTGTTTTATAACGAAATATTAGTACTCTAAATGTCAGTTTAGGGTTCTAATAGCCTTAAGGGGCCTTAATGAAACAGCTCATAGCACCAAAGAAAGAGCCGCAAAAGGCGAATACGAACATCACAGCACCTAAGAACAACCCAATGGCTAGTCAAAGGAATAGTCTGGGGTTTACAATGAAGCTGGATGGTTTTGGTCATAACGGTAAAGACCGCATCACCCTGTTTGACGACAATCAGGCCGCCTATAAACTCTTTGAAACGTTTTTGCGTAATATAGCCAATTCTTCACCGGAAACGGCCAAAACCTATTATTATTTCCTACGTGGATTTCTTTATTATATGTCGCAACAAAGTTTGGCCCTAGATCAAATTGAGCATGAGCATTGTCAGGATTATATAGACCTCTACAAGGCACGGAATAAAAAAGAAGACCGCTCGCGCGAACCAGACCCAACAGCTATGTTCTCAACCGTCAAACGTCTTATGAAATGGTATGTAGAGCACGAAATAATAGACAGCGATCCAACGCGCCGTATCGCTATTAAATCCCGCACACCGGAATATGGCTACACACAGCCCGTCACAATGGAGGACGTCAAAAGAATGCTTGATAGCATTGGAGAACTAAAATCGCTTAATACGCAGGCCTCGCGCGATAAATGCCTTATTGCCACCCTATCCTATACGGGATTGCGCATTAGTGCCCTGCTCGGCTGTCGTGTCTCTGATCTTACACGGCTAAAGGACGGTTACGCTGTTCTCGCGGTCAAAGAAAAAGGACAGGAAGAACGCCTTGTACCGGTCATTCCCGAATGCTTGACCTATATAGACGCCCATATCGAACATTGCGCCCTTTCCCCTGCTGACTTTTTGTTCCAACGCATCTTTAAGGGTGGGCGCCTCTCAGGGCAGGCTATTACCCGCAATGCCACCCGTAAAATGCTGATAAGAAGAGCCGAGGAAAGCGGAATAGATACGAAAACAACCCGGATTACCAACCATACGTTTCGCGCGACTTTTGCAACAAATTATCTGCGTGCCGGCGGTGATATAAACTTTGCCAAACGCACACTAGGCCATAAATCAATTGATACCACAAATCGCTATGATCACCGGGAACTGATGGAGCTGGCCAAAGATATTGCTGAAAAAATGGGTAATATATAGTATAGAGTTCAACCTTGTTGCGACGATAGGATTGCCGGATTAAATCATGAGCCAATTTGGCGTTAAAGAACTGCTTGATTGCTACCAAAATGGCCTATTCCCTATGGCGAAAAGTCAGGACGATCCGCATTTATATTTATTTGACCCTGACATGCGCGGCATCATCCCCCTTGATGGCTTACACATATCTCGGTCGTTAAAAAAATTTATTAAAAACATGACTTTCACTGTAAGTTTTGATGTAGCCTTTCGAGAGGTCATGGCCCTATGTGCCGAGAGCGCGCCTGACCGGGAAAACACATGGATAAATGAAGGCATTAAATATCTGTACGGACAGCTATTTGATCAAGGCAATGCCCACTCAGTCGAAATATGGGAAGACGAGTATTTGGTCGGAGGGCTTTACGGCGTATCCATTGGTGCCGCTTTCTTTGGAGAAAGCATGTTTTCGCGCCGGACCAATGCATCTAAAGTGGCGCTCGTAAAACTTGTCGAACGTCTTAATAAAGGTGGTTATACATTATTGGATACGCAATATATTACCGATCACCTCGAAACTATGGGCGCAGTGGAAATCACCCGCGCAGAATATCACGAAAAGTTAAATGAGGCTATTGCGCGGGACGCGCAGTTTAACCCAAAATCCGAAACAGAAAACCCTAAGGCCTAAGCTTGGGTGTTCCGCTTTGGTCCAGATCGGAAGTGAGGTCAGCAGCAGGCTCGACTTTCGGCACATTACAGCCAAGCACCCATATATCATAAACAGGATGATCCAATGCCGAAATGGCGGGCCTAGACGCGAGCATCCAGCCTGAAAATACCTTCTCCTGTTGGGCAGAAGTGCCCTTCCCGTCTGATTGGGCTTCAAAAATTTGCAAAAACGCAAATGTTTCCGGTATGTCTTCAGGTGGTTTTTTTTCGCAGTGCTTAACATCAACCCGCAAAGATCCATATTCAAGGCTCTCACCTAAATTTACGGTAAAGTCCTCTGTCGTCGCTGTTACCTTATCAAGGGCTCTTAGCTTGACCGACGTACCAACAAGATTTTCGGCAGCGACCGGCATAGACAAGCCAAACGCTAAAATTGCCAGTAAGGGAAAACGCATCCCTATATATTGCGGCATCTTAGCCATTTGGCTTCCAAGCCTCATAATCACTCGATGTTTTTTCGCGCACGCCGCCTCGGTCAAGACTGCCCTTAGGCTTATAAGCATAAACGGTCCCTGTAAGGTTTGGTTGATGGTCTTTTTCCCATGACTGCCGCTTCAAAGGCGTTATAGTGGGTGGGTCAGCATAGGTATGGTGTAGCCAACCATGCCATTCAGGCGGAATACGCGATGCATCAGCATAGCCCTTATATGTCACCCAGCGGCGCTTGCGTCCATCATAGCCCTCACCTCGCTGCTCATAATAAGTATTGCCGAATTCATCTGTCGCGATTTTTTCACCTTTGCGCACGGCCAGAAGCGTGCCAAAAGTCGCCCCGTTCCACCACGTGAAAATGCGTTTGATAAAATCCATTTCGCTCACCTGAGTTAAATTCAAGTCCTTATGGCCCGACTCTCCACATTGGTAAAGTCGCTATGTGGTCGTTTTAAGGCAATTTTACAGTTTTGGTATAATCTTAGTATAAATTATAGCTACACATTTTTTAGAATTAGGCAATAATGCCACGACGCATAATCCTGTTG
>CAZHPV010000104.1:0-5514 GCA_964534845.1 uncultured Caulobacterales bacterium | reverse complement strand
AACTAACATTCTTAACCGTCTTATAAGGGGTCATCCAATCAAGACGTTGACCCATAGTCCCCCAAAACGCCTCAGGATCAGAGATCGAAGCCTTATACATCGAAGCGTAGGAAATAGGGTTCAAATTCGCTTCTAAGGCAAATGCGGGGGGCACGGGATATGATTTTGATGTTTCGCTCATAATATATGTCTTCCAAATTCGGGAAAACTCAACATAACAAAACTAGATACTTAGCCAAGGTATTTTAAGCACGTTAAACTTACAAAGCCCCGTTTATCTGAACATAATGGCCTTCAACCGTAGCGTGGATACCATAAATATCCTCCAAGCGTTTTGCTGATAAGGTCTCTTGAACAGTGCCATCGGCAATAATGCGACCATTTTTCATCCATACCAATCGGTCAGCAAACCGTGCGGCCAAGGAAACATCATGTAAGACCACACACACACCTTGCCCGCTTTCAACATAGCTTTTGAGTAAAGCCATGACTTTAAATTGATGGCGCGGGTCGAGTGCGGCAACAGGTTCATCCGCCAATAAAAGCGGGGCATGTGAGGCAAAAGCCCGCGCACAGTGCATGCGCGCAATTTCTCCCCCCGAGAGACTATCTGTTCGTCGGTCCTGAAAGGCCTCAATATCGCAAGCCTGCATGGCCGAGGCCACCGCCTTTTCATCACCGGCGTTCAAGCGCCCCATTTTCGCACCATAAGCATAACGTCCCAAGGCCACCACATCGCGGACCTTATTTGGCCAGGCCATTTCGCGCTGTTGAGGCAGATAGGCAAGATATTGCGCCCGCTCTATCGGCGAGAAAGACGATATAGGTCGCCCGCCAAGTATCACTTGGCCTGAACGCGGGGTGATATATCCCTGAGCTGCGCGCAGAAGGCTTGTTTTTCCGGCCCCGTTTGGCCCTAATATTGCGACGAGCTCACCCGCTTTCATGTTAAAGGAAACATCGCTCAACAGATCGGCCTGCTTTACAGAGACAAAGAGATTTTCCAAACGCAATTCCGTCATGAGCGTCCACCCCGCTGCATAGCAATCCAGATGAAAGCCGGAGCGCCAATTAACGCGGCAACGACGCCGAGCTTCAATTCGCTTTGAGTGGGAATAACCCTAACCCCGATATCGGCGAGAACCAGAAAAACTCCTGCCAGAAGTGCGGAGGGTATCAGGGCGCGGGCTGGATCATGATCCACAAAAGGCCGTATAATGTGCGGTGCGACTATGCCAACAAAACCAATCGCCCCCGCAATTGAAACAGCGGCCCCTGTCGCAAGTCCTGCTCCCAATACAACATAAATGCGTTGCGCCCTCAGATTGACACCCAAACCACTGGCCGCTTCTTCGCCCAGCGTTAACGCTGATAGGCCCGAGCGGCTAAAATATAAAAGCAAAAGCCCAACACCTAAAAAGGGGGAGGCAAGCAAAATATCCTGAAAGCTTCGATTGGCCACCGACCCCAAAGTCCAGTTTATCATATCCGCCAAAGTAAAGGGATTGGGGGCTAAATTGAGCAAAAGGCTCATCAAAGCGCCTGCAAAGCTTGACAGTCCCACGCCAATTAAAATGAGTGTGACAACCGAGGCTGTTCTTATTGCGGCGGCTGCGATAATCGCCGTAGCAATAAGGGCCCCTATTATGGCCGCAATTGGCAGCGCCCAAGAGTTTAAGCCAACCCAACCGTAATAAAGGGCAAAGGACGCGACAAGCGAGGCCGTCGCCGAAACGCCTAGTACACCCGGTTCGGCTAACGGATTACGCAATAAGCCTTGCAAGGCCGCCCCACTCATGCCTAAAGCCGCTCCGACACAAAATGCCGCTAAAGCACGAGGCAGTCGGATTTGCCATATGATCAAACTATCTGACGGTGTTCCCTGCCCCGTAAAGGCGGCCAGAACTCGTAGGGGAGATAGGGATGTTGAACCGATCAAACTCGCGCAGAACAAGCTGGCAAAGCTGATTAAAACCAGTCCGATATTTAACCGATTATAACCCGGCATTATCGGCTTTCTCGTCTACATCGCCCTCTATAACGTCTGTCTTACCCTGCGCCATGGCCTCAATGGCATCCAAGGCAAACCACGCCCCGCAGGACATCCAGCTACCCTTGACTGACACCGTTGGTAAATCAGTCATTTGCGCCCTCGCCAGCGGATGGCGCATCGCACTCCATGCATCTTTTTGATAGCTCAAACTATCAAAAAATCCGGCGACAACCATATCGGGACGTTCCATTGTTAAACGTTCTAACGGTATCGCCCGCCATCCAGAGCGCGCCTCGAAATTTTGAAGTCCGGAAGCTAACAATAAAGCGTCAACATAAGAACCCGCCCCGCTTGTAACGCCGGAAGGGGTAAGATAGAGCGCCTTTGGACGGACATCTCCCCCTATTTTGCTCTTCACGGCTTCCAGACGCCTTTCGATCTCAGATACAAGGACACGCCCTTTATCAGGGGCATGCAGCCCCTCTGCCATCTCACGACTAACCCGCATAATACCGTCCATGTCGCCAGCCCAACCTACATTCAATACCTCTACGCCTGCCGCTTGGAAAAAGCGTTCGGCTTGCGGCCCGCCTCCATAAGAGCGCACAACAAGGTCAGGCTCCAATGCCAGCACATCTTCGGCATGAGGTCTGACAGTTTTAAGGCCCTTCGCATTCTCGCGCATATATGAAAAAGGCTTAGCCGCGTCGGGCGAAAGCGCCAAAATACGCGAAGGTTCAACAAATTTAAGGACATATTGATCCGCGCAAAAATCAAGACTGACTATACGGCGGGGCCGTATATCGGGCTTGGTTTTTTCATCCATTACCGGCCTGATCTCCAGGGAAGAATTTTGACATGATACAATTAAAACCGTGCTTACAGCTATAGCGATCATATCTACAATTTTGTATCTCATATTCGCTGCAAGCCCCTCAATCCCACCTTTATCCTCAATAGTAGATGATAACACACAACAACCTTTAAATTCGCGAATTATCTCATGTCTATGGTGCTAGGAAATTTCGGTCAATACATCGATTGAATATCAACCCCCAATAAGCCTATACTAAGACATGATTCAGATAGACACGCTTATATCCCACCGTTTCCGCGGGTTTTCTAAACAGGAAAACACATTGGACGGCTTACGCGGCGCGCTTGATTTTGGCGTAAAACATATCGAGTTCGATATTCGTGTCGCCCGGTGCGGCACGCCTATGATTTATCACGACGAACATGCGACTGATAAAAACGGCAAGTCACATTTCATTAAAGACGTCATGGCCCGGGATTTTAAAACATTAGGCGGGCGTTTCGCCGATATGCCAAGCGCAGACGCGCTATTTGCTGCCATAAACACGCATAAGCATAAAGATGTTAGGCTTTGGGTTGATATAAAAGATGCCGGATTTGAAACCGAAATCCACGCCCTGATTTGCGCAAACACCCTTCAAGACCGGGTGATTTATGTATCTTGGGTAGCGGAATGTCTTTACGCGATGCATGCCCTTACCCCTAAAACACCTTTATGTTTTAGTCATTGGTGTCAAAATCCGGATACCCATACACGCACTATACACAAGGTCTATAAAGCCAAGAAAGGACATGTCGCCTATAATCCGCGCAAATATGTGCACGGCGAGCGCTCGGGCTGGTTTGTTGATGGCCCCGTAAGCGGTAAGCTAAGAGAGATTTTAAGAAAGACCAAAGGAGCCATCTGTGTGCCGGCGAATATGGTCACAGCAGACCTTGTTAAAAATTATCAGAAAGATAAAATTGGCGTGAGTACATTTTCATATACTGACATGTCTGTGATAAACCACCACAAAGACGCTTTTAACGTTGATCTCTATATGATTGATAACAAGACTGTTTTTGAAGCACTATAGATTAGATTCGTCGTCGCGGTCATTTGCCGGCAACATAGCATCCCCGTCGATACCCGGCAGGATATAACTGCCTTTCAACCATCGCCCAAGATCAATATCAGAACATCTCTTAGAGCAAAAAGGCGTGTAATTTGGCCCAGCTTGTTTCGTACAGATAGGACATTTGGGTTTAGTGCTCATCTATCCGCTTTTACGTCCAAATGCGGTCCGGCTTCAAGTTTAAATCGCGCACCAATACGCTCCGTCATGGCCGTCTCCCAATCTATATGCCCAGCCTTTAACCATGCCATAACATCTTCGGGCGCAAATAAAGTCAATCGGGCACCGCCCTGAATTTCACCTTCACGGACAAGTCTACGCAAACCGGTTAGCGCGCGTGTCTCAACTGTGGGGCGTCCGAACCTGTCATTGATTGTCTCGTCCAGAGACGGACCCATTTTGGAACGGGTCATCTGAACCGTTCCAAAGCGCGACATGGGCGCGATCTTGATCTTATGCGGATCGTCTTTAAACGCTTCTATCATTGTCGCATGCAAAGCCTCACGCTGGCGCGGTTGTCTGACATTTGGCAAATCAATTACAATCAATCCACCAATCCCGCGTAAGCGTAACTGATCTGCAATAAGCGGCGCAACAGATTGACCGACAGCAAATCCGCTATTAGAGGCGCCTTTATCAACATCAATAGCCACTAAAGCGCGGGTAAAATCAATCGCAATCGACCCACCCCCGGGAATAGCTATTTCGCGGTCACACGCCATCTCTACGGAATTGACATTTGCCGTCTCAAAACTCACATCATTCGAAAACCGTCTTGCAATGAAAGCTTGAAGGTCATCTCCCGCAATACGTCCGACTTTTTGCGTCTCAGACACTGTTTGCGTCTCAGACGTTGCACGAAATTTAAGCACAGGCCCCTTTTCCGCCTCCGCCGCTCGTACGACCTCAACCTCAATAGCTTGGCCTTCACGAAAACGCGGGGCATTGGGGGCCATAGAAAACTTGAGAAAGCCGTCCGTCTTGGTGCCTAAATCTACAAAGGCCGCCCCGACTGATTTATCCACTTTGCCGACACGTCCGTTATAGATATCACCCGCGTGCGGTTTAGCTGCTTGCGTCCAACGCCGCGTATAAAGTTCGACGCATTTTTTACCTTCATAAATTGCCGCGCGGTCTTCCCCGATTGCCGCTTCGATCACACATCGGCGTTTCACAGACTATACCCCGAAGCCCGCAGCAATTTCAGGCTTTCAAACAATGGTAGACCGACAACATTGCTGTACGAACCCGACATAAAAGGAATAAAGCCCGCGGCCCGTCCCTGTATCCCATATCCGCCAGCTTTACCGCTCCACTCACCGCTCTCTAGATAATTTTCCAATTCCGTATCACTTAAAACTTTCACCTTTAGCCGGGTTTCAACCACCCGGTCGCGCAACACGCCTTGCGGGTTGATAACCGCCACACCTGTAAAAACGCGGTGAGCACGTCCAGACATGAGGCGCAGGCAGTCTTCGGCCTGCTGACGCGTTTCTACCTTAGGCAGGATACGACGGCCAACGCCTACAACCGTATCTGCCGCCAAAATTATGGCGCCAGAGCGCATGTTGTCGTTATAGATTTTCAAAG
>CAZHPV010000103.1:0-5647 GCA_964534845.1 uncultured Caulobacterales bacterium | reverse complement strand
GGCTACGAGGCCAGCTGCTGTGATTAAGCATGTTGCGCTATAGAGTAATGTTTTCTTGATATTCATTTGAATGTCCTTCATTTCGTTTTGACCTTTCGCAGGTCTTGGTTTGGGGTGAAGACTAAATAAGGGGAGTAATTTTGGCCTTGCTCTCCTAAGACGTGGGAGGTGGAGGAAAGGTTCAAAGTTTTTTTCAAAATGTTTTGAGTTACGTGTTTTTATTGCAAATTGGCCGTTTGAGTTTGATGGGTGATTACGGGCTGCTCACGAACTCTTGATGTTGCGGCGAAGCAATTTCATGTATCTGTGCAGATAATTCACTCTGAAGATAAAGTGCTCTATTCATGCAAGAAATGGCCCCAGACAAAAGACGAGAATTCGACAACGCTCTTATGGCCGGTGTTGTAAATGGCAATAAAGATGCCATGAACCAAATTTATAAAAACTATGTACCCGCTTTAAACGGTTTCGTTCGGTTGTTTCTTGCAGACCCCAATGATGTTGCCGACATTATTCATGATACGATGCTTGACGTTTGGCGCAAAGCAGACCGGTTCGAAGGTCGCTCCTCTCTTAAAACATGGATATTTTCGATCGCCAAAAATAAATCAATTGATAGAAACAGAAAACATTCCCGCATCGATTATACGGATGAGAATGCCGATATTGAAGACGAAACGCTGATTGCCGATGATGTTTTAGCCGTTTCTCAGCAGGCAAATATCGTGCGCGAAGCTGTGGCTCAGTTAAAACCGGATCATCGCCGTGCAATCCATCTCTCATTTTTTGAAGATTTAACCTATAAAGAGATTGCCGAGATTGAAGGCTGTCCTGTTGGGACCATCAAAACGAGAATATTATACGCAAAACGGAGTCTGTATCATATTTTACAGGGGTTAGAAAAATAATTTAAATTTGAACCTTTTCTAAAAACCAATCGTCAAAGTTAATGTACCGACTTAATAGGCCGATCAATGACCCAAGAAGAAACATATTCTTTGCTTATGCCTCGCTTTTTGCGCGGAGAGCTTTCTGCAATAGAGATGGCAGAGTTTGAAGCTTATTTAAATGAAAACCCTGAATTTCAAGCCGATATAGAGTTCCAGCGTAATCTTATGGCAACATTGACTGCGCGTATGAGAACGCTGATAGTGGAGACGAAACGCTAATCACTGAAAAAATAATTTAAATTTGAACCTTTTCTAAAACCGAAACGTCATAGATAATATACTGAGTTAAAAGGCCGATTAATGACACAAGAAGAAACATATTCTTTGCTTGCGCCCCGCTATTTGCGCGGTGAGCTTTCGGCTGTGGAGACGGCAGAATTTGAAGCGTATTTAAATGAGAACCCTGAATTTCAAGCCGATATAGAGTTTCAGCGCAATCTTATGGCCGCAAGACCTGATGATCTTGACACGTCAGGGCTTGAATTTGGCTGGGCGAGACTATCGCGTAGCATAGATAGTTTAGAGTCTGAAAATACGGCCGATTTAAAAGCCGAAAGCAAGCTTCCAACCCCAGCACGGTTTCAAAGTTTTTGGAAAGTCGCGGCTCTAGCGCTCGCCTGTTTTTCAATCGGACAAGCTGTTTATATTACAAACTCTCAAACAGAGAAACATTATCAGCTTGCAAGTGAAGAAGATGCAGCTGCCATTACTTTACAAGTTGGATTTGAAGCCGACCTAAGTTTGAATGAAATATCTCGGTTTTTAGTCGATCATGACTCGCAAATTATATCGGGTCCGGGTAATTTAGGCATTTATACACTGTCATTTTCTGATATAGAAAAGTGTCAATTTGCGATAAACGCCCTCATATCGAAAGAGCAATTTGTTGAAACCTACACATCTTGTCACGCGAGTACAAAAGACTAAGGGCTTACACGTTACCAGCCTATTCGCTTTGCTATTGAGTGCCACACCTGTTTTTGGACAAGACGATTTTAAATCTTTTAACATCAATAGTTTTGGTGACGTCCGTTTGAGATATCATACGATTGATCAGGACGCATTTGAACAATCCGCTGAAGCGTTATCTTTACGCATCAAGCTGGGGTTGGAACTTAATATTTTTGAAAACTCTACAGTCTTGATCGAATTTGAAGGGTCTGAAAATTTCATTGAAGATTTCAACGATACCCTCAATGGCCAAACGGATCTCCCGGGGATTTCTGATCCGGAAAACTTTGATATTAACCGGCTTCAATTTCAGACTAACGTCATACCGGATACGCGGATAACTTTAGGGCGTCAAAGGATTGCTTTGGATGATTGGCGGTTCATTGGACATTGGAATTTTCGGCAAAATGAACAAACTTTTGATGCCGCGAGGATTGAAACCAAAATTGGGCCGGGAATTTTAGATGCAGCCTATGTCGGGGGTGTTGAAAGGCAATTTGGAAATGACAGTCCCGTGGGTGAATTTGATGGCGATTCCTTTCTTTTGAATTACGGTCTTGTCACGACAGTTGGGCGCCTTGTGGCGTTTTATTATGGGCTTGATCTTGAAACGGGTCCTGACGAAGACCGACAATCGGATTTAAGTTCGGCCACAGCAGGTGTTCGGATCAATGGACGCTATAAATGGACAGATTGGGGCCTAAACTGGGATGCTTCCATTGCGCAACAAACGGATTTTGCAGATAATCCCAATGATTACTCGGCAATTTACGCGGCCGCTAAACTCGGCGTAGAATATCGAAATTTTGATTTTTCTGTAAAAGGAGAATTGCTAGGAAGTGATAATGGGTTAGCCGTACAGACGCCCCTTGGCACATTGCATAGGTTAAACGGGGTGGCGGATCAATTTCTGACGACGCCGGATGAGGGGCTTCGGGATATTTCTATTTCAGCGGGCTATAAACTTAGAGATATAGGAATATTTGAGGATGTACGCGCGCAAGCAAGATATCATTGGTTCGAGTCTGATGAAGGAAATGAAGACTTCGGCAAAGAACTCGACATCGAGCTCAGTGGAAAGTGGAAAAATATACGATTTGGTCTAGAATATGCAGATTATGACGCGGATAGTTTTAGTTCTGATGCGCAGGTATTTATTCTATCGACGGAATTTAATTTTGATTGAACCTTTTGCTGTGCGATACGTCTAAGTAATTAAAGCAGGTGTAAATTATGAAAATTTTTCAATCCCCTTTAATGGTAAGCTCAGTATTGGCCTTGTTTATGACGGGCTGTGCAAGCGTACCAGAAGCCGAGAGCGTGCAGACAGCGCAAATTAAAAACTCTATTGAAAGCGCGCAAGGGTTTGACGGGTCTTCAGAATTGGTCAATCGTTCGCAGGTTGTCGCTACAGTTAAAAGTAAGGCCGTTGCTGTTGATTTAGAACGCCAGGCTTTGGAATGGGGCTATACGCTTAATAAGCAAGAAAAGTTGGACGGGCTCAACCTGTACCTACTCACCTTTGATTGCCCCCCGGGCGTTAGCCCTAAAGATGCATCGCTCGAGCTTGAGCGGCTTTCACCTAAATCCTCAGTAGGGGAATTTAACAAATATTTGCTCAATAGCTCAAATGTTTCTTTGATACAGACACAAACACAAACCCCTAAGACATTCGCAAATGAAATGTTAAGCTGGCCTGAGTCCGGGTGTGAATCGCCCGTAAAAATTGGAATTATTGACGGCGGCTTGTCCCAAAGGTTTACAGAACAAACATCCGCGCAGGTTTATACGCGCTCATTCATTGATACGGTTCCGTCAGAAACAGCCGAAAGTCACGGAACGTCTATCGCTGCCATTTTGACAGATCCTGCCAGACTGAAAGATGTTATACTCTATTCTGCGGCTGTAGTAGAACAAGACAAGAATGGAAATGATTACTCTAGTCCCATCGCTATTCTTAAGGCGCTGAACTGGATGGTGTTAAATGATGTAAAGGTCGTCAATATTAGTCTTTCTGGCCCGCCAAATAAGGTTTTGGAAACAGCCCTTGATGTGGCCGCTGAAAAGGGTCTTCTCGTTGTCGCTGCCGTTGGTAACCAAGGGCAAAGCTCTCCCCCTCAATTTCCTGCAGCCTACAACACTGTCTTGGCTGCAACCGCAGTTGATGTTGAAGGCGATATTTATGATAAGGCAGTACAAGGCAATCATGTAGATTTTTCTGCGCCCGGCGTTGATATATATATCAATGTTGAAGGCCAAAGCAGATATATTTCAGGGACCTCTATCGCAGCGCCGTTTATAACAGCGGCTATAGCGTCATCTTCAGCCATGAAAAACTATAAAAACCGGGATGACATCATCCGGCATTTTTCTAGTTCTGCAACAGATTTGGGTCCAAAAGGAAAAGATGAAATTTTTGGTCTTGGGTTAATCAGCGCAAAAAACATCTGCATTGCAGAGCAAGCGAAAATCTAAAAATACTAAGGCGTGTCTAAGCCGCCATTTTTCGCCGTCGTCCGCGCCGCCATTTGCGGCGGTAACTTCATTGAAAAAAGTTTATGCCATGCAGGTTTTGGCGGGCTTAAAAATCATAACCTTCATGGCTGTTTTCAAGCTCATAAAGTGTGACCTCGGCAAATTCGTCTGGGTTAGCCGTGTTATTGACGTGGTAATTCCCAGCCTTGAAATACATATAATCCGCGGCAATATCATAACCACTATTTGTTTGATCAATTGTGGTTTGACCAACGACTTCGCCGTCCTGAGAAATAATCACATCAATAAAGTTACCCCGCGCGGTAATTTCATAGGTAAATATTTCGCCTAATAGAAACCCGTTTTCCGGGTTAGGCTGGTCGTCATCAATAGAGCCTATAATATTAAAGGTAATATCATCACCGTCACGGATTTCATGACAGGCGTAAATAGAGCCGTGGGTATTGCCCGGTAATTTACGATAATATAGACGCGTCGGTTCGTCATTACGCGCATGTATTTGACCAATAATAGTGCGGCCAATTTGATTATTTTGGCCTGTTGTCGTTACGGCATTGACCGACATCGTTACACGCAAGGTCCCGTCGACACCGCCTGCTTCATCTTGCGCGTCTTGCGGTTGCGAGGAGAAGGCCCAATTATTGAGATTCGGGCGCTCTGTCGTACTATTCGTATTCGTGCTGATAGACGTGTCCCCGCGGCGTAACATTTCCCGGAATTCTGTGCGCGTAAACCTGACGCCGGGCGATGTTGTCGCACCAATCACAGGCGCTCGCATAACAAGGCCGCCGTCAGCGCCGGTTCGGAAATAAAGCGGATGGGTGAAGCCTGCGTCAAGCTCTTGTTCACTCGGTGCATCTTGCTGACCCGTCAGTTCTCCGTCTTCATTGAGTGGGAAGTCCAAGCGCCAATCAATCAGTTCGAAATTCTCGGATGGTAGGACATCTGGCCTGAGACCAAATTGAAACGCATCGCGGATATCCCCAGCAGACACGTCGAGATTAAACCGTGTTGTCTGACCTGAGGTATTCGATACATCAAACGCAAGATTGTAAATATTGTCTTCGTTTTCATCGAGAGGCTGCTCATAATCCAATGCCGCTGAGGGTGCAAGCGTGCCTGTTGTGCTATCAAAGCTGAAAGCTTGAGCGTCAGTATTATTGACCAGTGAGAGCGTAACGGCCCCTCCGTCGGGGGCAGAAGCTTCCAATGTATAAAAACTCCCCGTTTCCCCTTCCATCAGTTGGGCT
>CAZHPV010000102.1:0-5660 GCA_964534845.1 uncultured Caulobacterales bacterium | reverse complement strand
ATATGATGATTGGAATGTCAATGTCGTAACGATTAGAATAGCGCCTTAAACCCATAAAAACGAGAAATAATATCAATTGACCGAAGCCATAAACATACAGCTCATTGAAGGGCGCACAGCGCAAGAGACCGCTTACCTCACACTGCGAAATGCGGCTATGGTTGGAACGTTTAAATCGGGACAGCCTATTACCATTCGTGGAATCGCCACGCGGTTAGATATGAGTGCGACCCCTATACGTGAAGCTTTCCGGCGCCTAAGTGCCGAGCGCGCTTTCACAGTTCTGGAAAACCGCCGCATAATGATCCCCGATCTGAGCCGCAGTCGATTAGAAGAATTAATCGAGCTTCGCGTCTCTCTCGAAACACACGCCGCGGTCAGAGCCATCCCCTACTTAAGCGATAAAAAAATAGAAACGCTTATTCAGCTTGATGAGCAAGCCAATGAAGCCGTTAGAAAAAAAGATCACGCGCGGGTTGTTGTCACCAATCAAGAGTTTCACTCATGCCTTTACGAAAGCAATCCTGAGCAAATCATTATGCCAATGATTGAAAGTGTTTGGTTGCAAATTGGCCCTGTACTCAAAGAAGCCGCAAGAACAGCCGATCGCTTAGAGCATGATTACCATATCGATATCATAGACTCTCTAAAAGCGCGGGATGTTACCGCCGTTGCAGACGCCATTGCAAATGACATCCGCACAAGCATTACGCTTTAAACAGGCAGATACTCAGCACCTAAAATCAAGCGCGGTTTAAGAGGCGTAGATCGTTTTGGTTTCCAGAAACTCTTCAAGCCCAAACACACCCCATTCCCGGCCATTACCAGACATTTTATAGCCCCCAAATGGCGCGGCTGCATCAAGTGAGGCGCCGTTTATGTGAACCATGCCCGCTCTGATTTGGCGCGCGACAGCACCGCATTCGTCTTGGCTATTGCCCCAAATATAGCTTGAGAGACCATATTCGGTTTTATTCGCCAGGCTGACGGCCTCCTCAATCGTGTTATAGGACACCATACAGATAACTGGCCCGAAAATTTCCTCTTTGAAAACACGCATAGACTCGTTGACATTTGCGAAGACAGTCGGGGCCACAAAATACCCGGTCTCAGGCAAGCCTTCATCCCCGCCCGCAATTAGCCTCGCCCCTTCATCAATACCGCTTTGAATAAGCTGTTTTACCTTTTTATACTGATTACCATTCGCAATAGGGCCGAGATTTGTTTCCGGATCAGTTGGGTCTCCCGCCTTTAAGCCCTTAGCTGTCTTTGCCGCTATAGCGCAGGCCGCCTCATAATGGCCTGCGGGCACGAACATGAGCGTCGGCGCATTACAAGACTGCCCTGTATTTCCCATACAGCCCGATATTGTCCCCGCAACGCTCGCCTCAAGATCGCAATCTTCAAGAATAATGGACGGTGATTTTCCGCCGAGCTCTAGCGCAACACGTTTAATAGTCGGGGCCGCATTTTCCGAAATCGCAATACCTGCCCGCGTTGAACCCGTAAAAGACACCATATCAACATCCTTATGAGATGTTAAATACTGCCCGACACCCATACCATCACCATGTATGAGATTAAATACTCCCTTTGGCACACCGCAATCATGTAATATTTCCGCCAGAATAATCGCATCAAGCGGGGCATTTTCGCTAGGCTTTAAGACCATTGTACAACCTGCTGCGATAGCAGGCGCGACCTTGGTCGCCATTTGGTTCATCGGCCAATTCCACGGCGTGATAAGCGCGCAAACCCCTATCGGCTCTTTAACGACCTTCGAACTCCCAATCTTAGATTCCCAATGAAAATTATCGAGCACATCTAAAATTTGTCCAAAATGTTGCGGTCCTGACGGAGCTTGCGCGCCGCGAGATAGCCCAACAGGCGCGCCCATTTCCGCGGTAATCACCGCCGCAATTTCATCATTTCTTTTGATCAATTCTGCATTGATGTCAGACAAAAGCGCGCGTCTCTCAGCTATGCTTGTCTGCGAGAAAGACGGAAAAGCCGCTTTTGCCGCGGCGACCGCCGCATTGACATCTCTTTCATCGCCCAAAACGATGTGAGCAGCGGCCTGCTCAGTCGCTGGATTAATCACAGCGTGCCTCGACTGACCAGACGGCGTAACCCACGCCCCGTTAATGTAGAATTTATCTGTTTTCATATCAGGCCTTCAACGTCAGATCCTTATATGCCGCATCAAGGCTTTTTGTAAATTTCGACACAAGTTCATCAACTTCGGATTTCGATATAATAAGAGGCGGGGCAATAATCATCACATCACCGACCGCGCGAATAATGACATTATTTTTAAAACAGTGCTCGCGGCAAACATATCCTGCATTACCATCTGGTTCAAAACGTGCTTTTGTGGCCTTATCACTGACAAGCTCAACGGCTGCTAGGTAGCCAAGCCCGCGAACCTCACCTACCATTGGATGCGAGGCCAGTTCACCTATTTTCTCTTGGAAATAGGCACTCTCTCCGCCACCTTCACAAAAGCCCATCTCCTCATAAATCTCGATTGCCTTTATCGCCACTGAGGCCGCGACTGGGTGGCCAGAATAGGTATATCCGTGTGCCATTTCCTCATCTGCATCAATGATCATAGCGCCGATGTCTTCATTGAGCGCAACCGCTGAAATAGGCTGATATCCACTGGATAGCCCCTTTGCCATCGTGATAATGTCAGGCTGGAACCCATAAGTCTGAGAGCCAAACCAGCTCCCAGTACGGCCAAAGCCGCAAATCACTTCATCGGCCCATAAGATAACATCATATTTCGTACAGATACGTCGAATTTCCGCCCAATAGCCCTCTGGCGGCATCATCAATCCGCCCGCCCCCATGACAGGCTCGCCCGCAAAGGCCGCGACATTATCCGCGCCTAATTCCAAGATTTTATCTTCTAACGCCTTGGCACAGCGCATAGCAAAGTCCGTTTCGCTCTCGCCCTCCTCAGCATAGCGGTAAGCACAGGGCGTCGGTTCGATATGATGGAACCGGTCAAGCGGGAGATCATAGAGCTCATGCATCCCCCCCAGCCCGCACATACTCGCCGCGACAATCGTCGAGCCGTGATAGGCAAGGTGGCGCGTTATAATCGCCTTTTTATTCGGTTTATTACGCAGATTATTATAATACCAAATCAGCTTAACCGCCGTATCATTGGCTTCCGATCCCGAGGAGGCAAAAAAGATATGGTCCAAGCCTTCGGGCGTCACTGACGCAATTTTTTGCGCCAAAAGAGCCGCTGGCGGCGTTGTTGTCTGAAAGAAGGTATTATAAAAGGGAAGTTCTCTGAGTGTTGCACTCCCCGCCTCACACAAAGCCTCAACACCATAACCAAGATTAACGCACCATAGTCCAGACATTCCATCTAAAACCTTTTGGCCCTCTGAATCATATATATAAACGCCCTCGGCCGAGGTGATAACGCGCGGTTTTTTTTCGCGTAAAGCTTTATGCGTAGTGAACGGGTGCAAATGATGCTTATTATCAATCTCTTGAATATGAGTTGTGTAATTAAGTTTCATCTTATCCCTCGATTGCGTGATAAACTTCGCCGTGAACACACCATTATTCTGAACACTTTAAACTAAAATAACAGAACAATTATTATGATCACATTTTGTATATTTATATATCATTTAATACATGCGGCAAGTCAACATATTTAATATAATCACGCCCGGAAGCTTTAATTGAACCTAAAATACATCCATATGGCGCGTTTGATTACATCTGAATGAAAGCGATGACGAGAATAGATAGAGGTTTTCATCGCTATGTCTTAGCGGAATGTTTGATTAAAGGCATTAACGTGACAAAGCCAAACTAATGCTGTCGGTTAGATTCTGACGATACCTTATAATCTGGCAGCGAGGCGAAGAATTTTTCTTTTATTGGAACGCTATATACGAAACTGATCAACCAAGCCCAGAGAACGAATACTATAAGAAAAATCATCGATGCTCCTGTGTCTTCCAAATAGTATTCAGTATCAAAGAGCCCGGATAAAATTACCATTATGTAGAAAAGGTGCGAAATCATAACAAAAAAAGTTATGACATCGTATAGACGACCATATATGCCCCAGTGTCTCCTTAAAGGTGCCAAGCACGCGCCAATAAGTAATGGTATCGCAATCATAATAGGAAGTGGTATATTAACAACAAGACCCGAAATCATGCTGATGATTGATATAAATGCTGCGACTAAACAAAATAACCCAGCTTTAGGTTTTGGTGATAGGGTGGAGCGTTGTTCTATAGTAGGCGCCGCCAAAGGCATCATTGCCTGAAGGTACGTTCGAATACCGTCCCCTTTTGTACCTGTCGCAACTTTAATCGCCTCATCTAGGCTTTGAACCTGAAATTCGCCTTTGTTGTCTAGCGCTATAAATGATCCCGATTTTGCAGTCTTAGGTAAAGGTTTTCCACTAATTCCCTCAATTGTATTTGCAAAATGTTTATATCTCGCATGAATCAATTTCTTGTCTTGAGCCCCCGCAAACTGAATCCAAAATATAACTCCTTTCATATTCCGATTTGTTTGTAATTTATCCAGCTCCCATAAGACAGAACCAGCATATGCCGCTCGCAAAACAATAATACGGCTATCATTGACTAAATCGAGCACGGCTTCTTTCCATTTTTCATTTGGAAATTCTGGTAATTTGGCCACGCCTTGCTCGTCCTCAGCGCCCGGTTTTGAAAGAGCAACAACAGGCCCTACACGGTTGAGCCGTATGGTTAAGCTTTGTTCAAAGCTAATAATAGGCATAGCCCATGCTAGAAAGAAAGCTTGGGGATTTTGATATCTATGAATTTGCTGTTGAGTGTTCAGCTTGTCCTGGTCTGCATCGAATGCGCGTAAGTATAATACCGGTGAGCGTTTATCTTGCTCCATCATTTCAATTGCGCCGGGCATTAAGTGCTCACTGCTTTTAAACACTGCACGTAGAGCATACCCTATAATGACAAAGACTATAGTTAGCACTATATTTATTCCGGTTGAGGCGTCTTCGTAGTCGCCTTCCGGGAGCAAGTATATAATAGAACAAAAACCAATCAGTACGATAATGCCTGGCATGCAGCCACCACCATTATTGTAATTCTCCGGACGCATTTCTAGTAAAAGACATCACTAAAAAGTAACACAATAAATAAAAGCATGCTGCCCGGAAGAATTACAGCTAAGCTAAGGAATACCTTAGTATGTTTTTCTTTTTTTATAGCCGTTTGTATGATGACATCACGTAGCTCCTGATTCTTTTCCAATTCCGCTTCATCGCGTAATCTTTGGGCGTGTTTTTTAGCCATATTACTAAGCAACAACATCATTATAAATAAAAATACAGCCTGAAATAACATTAAATGCCCCCGTTAGTTATCATCTTCACATTAATTATTCAGATTTAACAGGGAGAGTCTAGGCGTGTTGTAAAATTATTTCTTAGCTTCGGGTAAGTGGTGTTTCTTTGATAAACAGTCGCTCAAACCCAGCAAAAGAAAAATAGTCGAGAGGCAATTAGGATATTCAGCAAATTTCAGGCCTAAAGTTTTCAGAATCCTACAAAAACCGAGAGGCAAATTTCTTACGAGTTTAAAATCTTTCACCGTTTCGAGACGAGTAATATTTGTTGAATTTACTAG
>CAZHPV010000101.1:0-5707 GCA_964534845.1 uncultured Caulobacterales bacterium | reverse complement strand
TGGCAATCCTATTATCAAGCGGCGATAACGCTTGCGAGTAACATGCTTATTTCTGATGCTTTAGGGGCCGAGGTCATTCGGTTGTCAGTTGAGCATTCAGAGATGTCTTCTGCTAAACTTTATCATATCCAACTCAATGTAGCGAAGGCTTTGGTTTTGGATATGCGGGGTCGACATGACGACAGTCTAAATGTATTTCTTGATACTTTAAAAGCCTCATGTGATCAAAAAATTATGGGGCCTTTTCTCTATGCAAATGGTTGTAGAAAATTGCTGCGGGCGTCACGAGACAGGCTGAGATATCAAAATGACGATCTTATTCTCCTTAATTTCGTTACAGATATAATTATCAGGTCCGAGGAGTTACGCCCCATTAAATCAAGCACTTTATTGAGTGTGCGTGAAAGAGAAATCCTTGAGCATTTGTCACAGGGGCAATCTAATAAAGAAATCGCGCGTAGGTTCGAATTAACGGAAAATACAGTGAAGTTTCACCTTAAAAGTATCTATAAAAAGCTATCCGTTAATAGCCGCGCACAGGCCGTTATTGTCGCCAGGAAAATGAAACTGCTTGATTAATGGGATTAGCTTCCTACCCCTAAGGGTAGGTGGAATTCAGCGTGTATAGTTTTATTAATATTTTAAAGTCATGTGATTTGGCGGATTTGGTGCTGATCAGATGGCTTGAGTGATAGCGAGGGTGTTTTTGGATCCGGAGCTGAAAAACACAATTAAAGGGAATTAGTTATGACCAAATACACTAAAATTTTAACGCTCATGACGTCTACATCATTATTAAGTGTTAGTCTTATGGGAGGCACGGCATTTGCTCAGCTTGAACCAACAGCTAACGATTTAGATGAGATTATCGTTACGGGCGCGCGGGGCCGTGTGGAGAACGAAGTCGAAGTCCCGATTGCCGTTACAGTATTCACAGAGCAAGAAATTCAAGACGCACAAATTGAACGTGTTGACGATTTCATTGCACTAACGCCAGGTATTACAATTGCCAATTCTCAGGATTCTGGATCAAACTTTATTACAATTCGAGGGGTATCAAATACGCGTAACGGTGAACCACCTGTTGCTGTTCTAGTTGATGGGGTTCTACAGTTTAATGGCCGTGCTTTCGATCAACCTTTATTTGATGTTGAATCAATTGAAGTTCTAAAAGGACCGCAAGGCCAGTTATACGGACGAAACGCGACACAAGGCGCAATTATTATCAATACGAAAGGCCCTTCAGACGAATTTGAAGGTTACATTCAAGCCAGCGCTGCCGAAGGCGATGATTTCGCGATTGAAGGTTCAATCTCTGGACCGATTTCAGACGATATCTCTTACCGGCTTTCAGCTAAATATCGTGATCGTGGCGGCCAGCTTGATAACCTCACACTTAACACGCCGGTTGATTTTACGGAAGAAATCGCACTACGGGGTCACCTACATTGGGACGTAACGGATAAACTTGAAGCTGATTTGCGAGGTAGCTATTCAGAGGTTGATGGGGGAGCTTTGAATTTTAGATTTCAGCTCTTCCCAATTGATCCTGCTACAGGTCTAGCGGGAGATTTCGAATTCATAAATGATGCCAATCAAGTAGAACGTGATTTTTTCGCAAACAATCTGGGTAGTGATGATCGTGACGTCGGCCAGCTTTCTCTTCGCTTAAAATATGATCTTGGCTTTGCAGAGCTAACAAGTACGAGTGCTTATGACACACTCACGCAACAAACGACAGGTGATGGACCACCCTACTCAGCCGGCTTGACTGATGGCACGCAAACCCAGTATGTTAATACAGATGCGTTCAGTCAAGAATTGCGTTTGACATCAACTCTTGATGGCCCGTTACGCTGGGTTGTCGGTGGTTATTACTTAAATACAGATCGTTTTATTAATACAGTTAACGGTACTGATACTGGACAAGGCATTGTACCCCGGCAACGGATTAATTTTGTTGATGACACGAACCCCGTTACACAGTTCTTTGCTGACGATAATGACAATGAAGCTTGGGCTTTATTTGCTAATATTGACTACGCTGTAACTGATCGTTTGGAAATTGGTCTTGGTGCACGCTATGATGAGGACGACAGAACTCGTACTGTTTCTGAAGATTCACTCAACTTAATTAATGGTGTTAATGCGACTAATCCTGGGGCAGTTGACACAGCTAATTTTAGTGCCTTCCAGCCTAAAGTAACCTTACGTTATCTTTTATCAGATTCTGTCTCTGTTTATGGTTCTTGGGGTGAAGGTTTTAGATCAGGTCAATTTAACCAGAGCGGAACAGCTAGCGCTGCAGCAGGCGGCGCTTTCGATGGTGCGCCAGATATTCTTGATCAAGAAGATACTGAAACATTTGAAATTGGCTTTAAGTCTAGCTTTGGTGATACAATCGATTTCAATGCGGCTCTTTATGACACGTCGGTCACCAATGCGCCTTTCTTTGTCTTTGTACCTGAAGTCATAGCCCAAATCCTTGTGCCTATTGATGAAGTCTCGATTCAAGGTGGTGAAGCGGAGCTAACGGCTAGGTTAAATGATGACCTTTATGTTTATGCTGGAGCTGCCTTCTCAGACTCAGAGATAGATGAAAATGTTCTACAGCCAGGTACAGTCGGTAATGATGCACCTTATGTGCCAAGCAGCACCTTTAATGTGGGTGGGCAATATAGATTTCCTGTCTCAGACTTTTTCGGAATGTTTGCGCGGGTAGACTTTGAAAGCCGCGGTCCACAATTTTGGGATCCTGATAATTCCACTGAACGCGACCGTCTTGACCTACTGCATTTGAAATTAGGTATCGAAGACAATGATGGTCGTTGGTCTGTTATTGGTTCTGTCGATAACGCAACAGATTTGGAATATAATTCTGAATTTGTTGTGCCAGGCTTTGCCCACGCAGCACCTCCGCGTCAGTTTAAAGTTGATTTTCGCTATAACTTCTAATCTCGAAGATGCATGAATTTACTAAAAGCCCGCCTCGTGCGGGTTTTTTTACTAAGCTTGTAGGCTTTAATATAGGAAATTGATATGGCGAAAACCTTAATCATATCGACTGAGCTTGGCGATTTAACCATCGCGCTTAATTATGAAAAAGCCTTGCACACGGCCGGTTATTTTGCCGAAGAAGCGCTAAAGGGAACCTTTGATGGCGGTTCCATTTTTCGTATTGTTACGGAGGCGAATGCGAGTATGCGGCAAAATGCAAAGATTGAAGTTATACAA
This sequence comes from uncultured Caulobacterales bacterium, assembly GCA_964534845.1. Lineage (GTDB taxonomy): Bacteria > Pseudomonadota > Alphaproteobacteria > Caulobacterales > Maricaulaceae > CALCKU01. The sequence goes on along the minus strand of CAZHPV010000101.1, from coordinate 2,473 downwards.
ATGGGCGTGAACTGGCCCGAAGAGCAAGCCAATCACGATATTCTTCATGAACCGACCACTGTCACAGGTCTAAAACACAAAAAATGGACTGTCTCTGCGGCGCGTTTTGCCCTTCATAAAAACTACCCTTCATTCTTTATCTGTATGCGTGATGAACCCGTATTAGACGAAGGCGGACCGCGTCACCCTGATGGTCACGGCTTTGCAGCCTTTGGTGAGTTAAGCGGCGGATTTGAGGTGGCAGAGAAAATCTTTTCAAGAGCAGAGCCTGAAGAATTTATGAAAAATGAAATTAAAATTCTCTCCGCTAAGCTTGCTTAGCGGGATGATAAGAAATCGATAGGAGGGATAAATGCGTGAATGGGTCATAAAGAGTTATTCTGGATATAAAGGCCTTGTCCTTCAAGATTGCGAGATGGAAGAGGCTGGCCCGGGCGAAGTTCGCCTGCGTATCGAAGCCTTTGCCCTTAATTGGGGCGATGCTGACCTTATGCTCGATAATTATTCCTTTAGTTTTCCAAAATTTCCTGCCCGTATCGGGATGGAAGCCTGCGGTATTATTGACCAAATTGGAGAGGGCGTAACAGATCTAAAGGTCGGGGAGCGTTATTGCACACTCCCGTATTTTTATTTTAACCGCGGCGCGAGTGCAGAATCTATTCTCATTGAACCCCGCTACCTCGTCAAAGCGCCTGAGGGCCTGAGCGCCGTAGAGGCGTCTTCCATTTGGATGATGTATATGACGGCTTATTTTCCAATGGCGGAAATTTCTGAGGCTGGCCCGGGTCGAAATATTCTTATCCCGGCAGGAACGGGGACAGCAGGCACTGCGGCCCTACAGATTGGAAGTATGTTAGGCGCTAATATGCTGGCGACGACTCGTTATGCTTACAATATTGACTATTTGAAATCATGCGGGGCTAATCACGTTTTTGTTGACGACGGGTCGCAAGACATAGCCGAATTTATTATGGAACATACTGACGGCAAAGGCATAGATGCCGCTTTTGATCCGATCGGTGCAGGGATGATAAATCGTTATAGTAAGGCTTTAGCCAAAGATGCAAAAATTATAATTTATGGATGGCTCGATGCACAAGCACCAAGCGTTCCGTTGCTGGATATGATTGTCCAAAATGCAAGTTTCCACCCTTATTCTCTCTTTAATTATGTCGGAGATCCTGATCGATGCGAACGCGGTAAAGCCTTTGTTCAAAAGCACATTGCGGCGGGTAGCTTAAAGCCTATCATTGACAAAACATATCCTATGGAAGGCTATATAGACGCATGGGACTATATGAAAAGTCAACGTAAAACCCATGGTAAAGTGGTGATTTCCGTCACGCCTTAATGTGATTTTTTGAAAGTTCATTTATGACCATAACGCATTTTTCCAACGCCCAAATATTTGATGGTGAAACGCCGGATTTGAAGACGGATTGCTATGTCGAAGTCTCCGATAATAAAATCACCTATATAGGGCGTGAAAAACCGAACTCTCGCTGTGACTACGCTTTCGATTTGAAAGGCAGTACAATTATGCCGGGCCTTATAGATGCCCATTTTCATGCTTATGCGTCCGATAGTGATTTCTCTAAACTTGAAGCTTTACCTAAAAGCTACATGGCCCACCAAGGCGCTAAATTACTCCGCGGGGCGTTGGAGCGCGGGTTCACCTCTGTCAGGGATGTTGGCGGGGCTGATTATGGCTTATGGCGGGCGACTGAAGAGGGATTAATCCCAAGTCCGCGTCTGTTTTACGGAGGTCGAGCGTTAAGCCAGACTGGGGGGCATGCCGATATTCGCGGAGCCCATATTGAACCGTGTGCATGCTCTAGCATGGCTGGAAACATTGGTGCAGTTGTCGACGGTATTGATAACCTGCGTAAAGAGGTTCGTGAAATGTTGCGCCAAGGTGCACACCATATCAAAGTGATGGTTAGCGGCGGTATTTCATCACCATCAGACCCTGTCTGGATGCTGCAATACGCCAAGGAAGAACTAGAAGTCGTTGTTGAGGAAGCAAGGCGCAAAAGGCGTTATGTCGCCGCCCATGCCTATACGGCAGACTCTATTCTTCGCTCTGTAGAGGTTGGCATACGCACAATAGAACATGGCAATCTTATTACTGAGGAGGTCGCGAAAGTTGTCGCAAAACATGAGGCTTATGTTGTTCCAACCCTTATTACCTATGATGCCTTTGCGCGTACTGGGGATGAGGGCGGTATACCTCAACATATTTTAGACAAGCTTGATGATGTGCGTTTAAAGGGCCAAGAAGCCGTCGAAATCTGTTCAAGAGCAGGTGTGAAGCTAGGTTTTGGTACTGATCTTTTAGGAGAAATGCATTCCTTACAGTTAGAAGAATTAATGATGCGGGCTGAAGTCCAAACACCCTTTGAAGTACTCAAAAGCGCAACATCGATTAATGCCGAAATCGTGCAGCAATCCGGAAATATTGGATGTATCAAGA
>CAZHPV010000100.1:0-5775 GCA_964534845.1 uncultured Caulobacterales bacterium | reverse complement strand
ACATTGAGGTCGAGGAAGAAGATGCCCAAGCCTTTATCGAATGTGTAAAGCGTATAGGCAATACATTTGGCGGGATTAATCTTGAAGATATCGGCTCTCCTGAATGTTTTATCATTGAACAGGAATTGCGTGACTTTCTGGATGTGCCGGTTTTTCATGATGATCAGCACGGCACAGCGATTATCGCGACAGCAGGCCTGATAAATGCCTGCCATCTTACGGGACGGAAATTTGAAGACGTAAAAGTTGTTTTATCCGGCGCTGGGGCGGCCGGGCTCTCCGTATTGGGACTGATTAAACGGCTCGGCGTAAGGGATGAGAACTGCCTTGTGCTTGACCGTGCCGGGGTTCTTTATAAAGGCCGTAAGGAGCAAATGGATCAATGGAAAACTCCGCATGCTGTTGAGACCGATAAGCGCACTCTCGCGGAATCTATGGTCGGTGCAGACGTGTTTCTTGGCCTTTCTGTGGCCGGAATTGTGACGCAAGATATGGTTAAATCCATGGCAAAGAACCCTATCATATTTGCGATGGCGAATCCGGACCCTGAAATTACCCCTGAAGAGATTAAAGCGGCCAGAGATGATGCGATCATTGCGACAGGCCGCTCAGATTATCCAAACCAGGTCAATAATGTTCTGGGTTTTCCTTATATTTTCAGAGGGGCGCTGGATGTGCGCGCCCGCAATGTAAATGAAGAAATGAAATTGGCCTGTGCGCAGGCCTTGGCAGATTTGGCAAGGGAAGATGTTCCTGAAGAAGTTGCGGCGGCCTATCACGGCAAACGTCCAAAATATGGCCCTGACTATATTATCCCTGCGCCATTTGATCCGCGCCTGATTTCCGACATACCTCCCTATGTTGCCCAAGCCGCTATGGATACCGGTGTGGCGCGGACACCGATTGCGGATATGGAGGCTTATCGGCGCTCCCTCGCGCGGCGTCAGGATCCGACGGCGGCTATCTTGCAAGGCATTTCCCAAGTTGTGGTTGAAAACCCGAAAACCATTGTCTTTGCTGAGGGCGAAGAACCTGCCGTTATCCGGGCCGCCCAAGCTTATCAGCATAGACATTTGGGCCAAGCCATTTTGATCGGGCGAGAAAAGCCGATTTTAGATAATATGAAAATGCTGGGCATAGAAAATCAGGATAATTTTACGATTCTAAATGCGCGTCTATTTGACCGGAATGCTGAGTTTACAGAATATCTGTATAACCGCTTACAAAGAAAGGGATTTTTGCGTCGTGACGCCCAGAGGCTCGTCAATAATGACCGCAATATTTTCTCTGCTTTGATGTTACAACATGGTCTGGCCCACGGCATGGTGACGGGTGTAACACGTAGCTATGATATTGCCTTACGGGATGTGCGCTTGGTATTGGGTCACAAGCCCGCTGAGCGAACAATGGGTGTGTCTGTGGTTGTAAATAAACAACGGACTTTATTTATAGCAGATACAAATATTACTGAACTCCCTACGGCGGAAGATTTGGCCGATATTGCAGAAACAACGGCCGGATTTGCCCGTCAGTTCGGGTTTGAACCGCGTGTGGCGTTCTTATCGTATTCAACATTTGGCAATCCTGTCGGCGAACGTATGGAAAAGGTCCGCCGCGCTGTTGAAATTTTGGATGGTCGGGAGACAGATTTCGAATATGAGGGCGATATTGCCGCAGATGTGGCGCTCGACCCGCTTCACACGCTGACATATCCTTTCTCTCGCTTAACAGAGGCGGCTAATGTTTTGGTTATGCCGGCCATACATTCAGCGTCTATCAGTACGAAACTCTTAAATGCGGTCGGCGGCTCTACGGTATTAGGTCCGTTTTTAACCGGGCTTGAAAAGCCGGTGCAAATCTGTCCTTTGGGTGCAACAGCGTCCGAGATCACGCAAATGGCTATTCTGGCGGCTTTTGCGCCTTCGCATCGTGAAGAGGATTAGGCGATAATTTAGCCAGGCAAGGCAGGGTACATTACACTGAGTGCCGTCCAAAGCGATGTTTACGCCAATAATGTGGCGCTCGGTGCTTAGGCCGCCGAGCTTGCATCCTCTGTGTCGTAATCTGCCTGACTTTGCTCAATATCTTTTCGTGTCTCTAGTGCCCATTGCATAAGGGGCTGAATAAGGGGCACAAAGTCAAACCCTCTATCTGTTAATTCATAATCCACGCGCGGGGGTATCGACGCCGTTGGGATACGCCTGACGAAACCGTCTCGTTCCAATACTCGTAAGGTTTGCGTGAGCATACGTTGTGAAATATCCGGAATGCCCCCGAGTAATTCAGAAAAACGGTGTTTGCCGAAGCTTAAATGGGCGATGATAAGCAATGGCCATTTGCCCGATATACGAGAGATAACGGAACGAATAGGACATTGCTCAGTTTTATAAAAAATAGACGGGGCTATATTGGGTACTTTTTTCTTGGTCACGACCGTTTTGTCCTCTTAAAAATCACACCCGTGATTATCTCATAAATGGCAATAGTAACTAAATAGTTTCCAGCATGCTCCACTTTGTTCTTATTGGTGCCAAGGGTTTTTTTTGCAGACGAAATACAGGTGAAATGCGCGTAACTTACTAAAAGTAACTATTAGGCCAGATTAACTATTTTTTCTATGAAATTTTATGGTGTTTTAACCATAAAATAGAGGTAAAACATAATATAATCAATAACTTAAGTGAGGTCATGCTTTTTGTTCATAACATGAACTGTAGATGAACGGTTAACCTTTTCCTTTAAGGTGTTTTTAACCAAAAACTTTCACCCATTTAAATCAGTTTTCACCCAAAAATTATAGCTTCGTGATTATGGATATACACGGACCTATACAGATGATTACCGCATGTTTGGTTATTTTTTGGAACTTATGGCGTTGTGCAGGCCGGAGGTTTGCGCGGCTTATGCCTTTAGTGCGTGCGCTGCTGACCTTCACACTGTCAATATTGGCGCTTTCATTGCCAATAACGGCTATTGCGACGCCTTATACCGAAACTGTGCCTAATGGTAATGGGGCCATTCCCAATACCTATCCCCCTGTGGGCGGGACAATGTTTGTGCTTATCGGTACCAACGGAAATATATATTATCAATTTGTTAACCCGTCGACCCAATTTGAGGGTTTTCAGGGGAGCGGCGCCCCCGCGGCTTTTCAGGGTATTCCGACTTTTCAATTAGGGCCTACTCAAAGCCTTAATTGTGGCATTGTCTCCTGTACCGACTATTTTGGCGGGGCGATTGCTGAAGGTTACGTACGCATTACTGCGCGCGACGGCGATACCTGTCCGGGCAATTTTGATTTTGATGATATCAGTTTAGAAATAAATGGCTTAACGGTTTCGAGCTTTTCGGGCCTGCCGGCGAATTCGGTAGAGCGGACCAATCTAACAGGGACAACCTCTGTAGGATTTGAAGATTGTTTTCGAAACCAAGGCACAACGGAAACGAGTACGGCCTGGATCGATCTGCCCGCGAATGTGCGAGCGGATATATTATCTATGGGCGGTACAACACCGTTTATAACAGATGATGATGGCCCCGGACTATGCGGTTCTTGTGATAATGGCGATAATTTCTGGTTTTTTACTGATGGTAATGATGCCACCGGCACACCGGAAGTGGCGCCCGGTATTTTAATTGATAAAACCGCCGATGTACCCAGTTATAGCGCCGTTGGCGATGTGATAAATTATTCATTCGAGGTGACTAATATTGGTACAGTGACGCTTAACAATATTGTCGTGACGGACAGCTTCATCACCGGTGCAGTTTCGTGCCCGCAAACGTCGCTTACGGCTTTTACGAATAATGTCATGACATGTACCGGCCAACATATCGTTACCCAAGACAATATTGATGATGATGATATCTTTGTAAACCAGGCAGAGGTCACCGCAAATCCCACAGAAGGCGCTTTGGGGGACGTTTCCGGGACGCTCACAATACCGGGCCCCCCCGCCAATAATTCTATGACATTCACAAAAGCGGCTTCGCCAACATCTGACCTCGTGGTTGGGGATGATGTTGAATATACATATGTTGCGACAAATACCGGAAATATTACCCTTGAAGTGGATGTTACAGACGTCCATTCGGGCTCGGGGACTTTGTCAAACATTTTTGTACAAGGCACGAGCGATACATCTATCGACATTGCCCCGGGCGATAGCGCGACCTTTATAGCGACCTACACGATTACACAGGCTGATTTTGATGCAGGTGCGGATATTACCAATACGGCAACAGCCAATGTGACCCCGCGCCGGGGGACCCTTACCGTCCCGCCAGCAAGTGCGTCCGTTTCATTGGGGGAAGTCACGCCTGAGGCAAATTTTTCAAAACTGGCCACGCCTGATTCCGGCCTCACCGAAGGTGATACCGTTACCTATACATATAGTGTAGAAAATATAGGGGATGTGACGCTCACAAATCTTTCGATTTCGGACGCCCATGGCGGGTCTGGGCCTTTAAATATTACCCCGTCAACGATCGCCTCTCTCGCTCCGGACGATACCGCGACATTCACAGCTGACTATATTATTACGACCGCCGATTTCGCTGCTGATGCGCCTATCATTAATACGGCAACACTCAACGTGACCCCTGCCTCTGGAACGCTAGCGCCTTTACAAGCCACTCAAACCATTACTCTTATCAGCCCCAATCCGTCGGCCACTCTGGTCAAAACAGCCTCGCCGACCGGACCTGCCTCACTTGATGATGATATTACTTATACATATGTTGTCGAGAATGACGGGGATGTCTTGCTGTCAAATGTGACGATTGCCGATACCCATTCAGGAAGCGGTACTTTGTCAAACATTGTTGTTCAAGGCACGAGCAATACCTCAATAGACCTTGCCCCCAATGCAACAGCCACTTTTGAAGCGACATATACGGTTACCCAGGCTGATATTGATGCGGGCGTGCCTATTACCAATACGGCAACAGCAAATGCGAGTCCGGCGGGGGGGACCTATACCCCGCCGACAGACAATGCAAGCGTTACGGTTGACGCGCCTAATCCTGTGCTTGAGATTAACAAGACGGCCTCGACCCCGGGTCCGGTCTCTGTTGGCGATGTGATTACCTATTTATATGAGGTGAGCAATGACGGGAATGTCACCCTGACCAATGCCTCTGTCTCTGATACCCATTCCGGCTCTGGCGTGCTCTCGAGCATTGTTGTGCAAGGCACGAGCAATACCAGTATTGATCTTGACCCGGGCCAGAGTGCGACCTTTGAGGCGAGCTATGCGGTTACGCAGGCTGATATTGATGCGGGTGTGGATATTGAGAATACGGCTACGGCGAGCGGGCAGGACCCGGCGGCCAATACGGTCAGCTCACCGGGCTCTGATGTCTCTGTCTCTCTCGAGACCCCGAACCCGTCCTTTAGCCTAACCAAGACCCCGAGCGTGAGCACGGATCTCGCCTTGGGTGATGTGGTGATTTATACATATACTGTGGTCAATACGGGTGATGTGACCTTGAATAATGTCAGTGTCTCTGACGTTCATGAGGGTACAGGGAGCCTCTCGGCGATCACGCCTGGCCCTGTTAGCCTGGCCCCGCTTGCCAGCCAGGACTTTGAAGCGAGCTATACAATTACACAGGCCGATATTGATGCGGGTGTGGATATTACCAATCTTGCCACAGCGAGCGCAGACCCGGCCCAGGGCACGCTGGCCCCGATTACAGCCCCGGCCTCTGTCTCTCTCGAGACCCCGAACCCGTCCTTTAGCCTAACCAAGACCCCGAGCGTGAGCACGGATC
>CAZHPV010000099.1:0-5820 GCA_964534845.1 uncultured Caulobacterales bacterium | reverse complement strand
ACATTCCTACGCCCTCCGGCCGTAACCGGAGACACGCAAATACAGGACGCGCCCAATTGGGCCGTCTCACTTCACAGGGAGCTGGTGAACTCCACACGCTGATTTGGCAGGCGTGCAGGATTAAGTTAGGCCCAGAGTTGACATAACTCAAGCGAAAGCCAACATGACAGATAGGTCAACACAGGCTTTCTTTGAAATAATCCAGCGTTGAGATATTCACATTGACGCCATTTGGTGCTATGTAGGATTTATGAGCAAAAAGCCGACCCATAGAAAACCCCCGCCTAAAGCTAAGGGTATTGGTAAAACCGTCACCTTAAGTGATGGCAGAAAACTCTCCGTACCGCCATCTGGCGGTAATTTCTCCAAGCGAGAGATTCGCATCGCCGTGCAATCGGCCCTATCGCAAAAGCCACGCAAAGCTAAAACCGGTTGAAAGCCGCCTACTCCAAGTCCATTTTCATAAATTGTCCGTTCACAGATGATTACAATCCTATGTTTCGCGCGCTTGTCTTCGCGGTTATTGATTGTGGCTACACACCGCGCAGCGCGCTCGAAGTCGTAGATAGCGGCGATATCCGCCTTCAAAAAATAGAACGCATCATTGAGCAATCCATGTATGGCATCCATGATCTCTCAAATATGGAGCTGGATAAAGATAGCGGTCTGCCCCGCTTTAACATGCCACTTGAGCTCGGGTTATTCTTGGGGGCCAAACGCTACGGCGAAGGCCGCCAAAAGAAGAAACGCCTAATCGTGCTGGATCAGGAGCGTCACCGTTACCAGAAATCCATTTCAGACATATCAGGACAAGATATAAAATCTCACAAAGGCAATCAGGAAACGGCCATACGCTGCATACGCGATTGGCTTCAAACCGCCTCGCGCTCCAAAACCCTGCCAGGGGCGCGTTACATCACAAAACGCTACCGCGAATTTGAAACAACGCTCCCTATTATCTGCAAGGTTTTGAAATTAGATGCCGATCATTTAACCTTCAATGATCTTTGGGAAACCATTATCGAATGGCAACGCCAGAAACTTGCTTAAGGTTTCGCATGCGCTATCTGGATCGCCTGCCCTAAGAAATATTTCGAGTGTCTTATTTTGGGCGATTTTATGCCGCTGATGTATCTCAATTATGTCTGCTAATCTGCCCCCAACTTTGCAAAGGCCGTCTTAGATGGTGACGATGACACCCTCATTGGCAGGAATGCGGCCATCGCTAACATCTTGATAGATATTTGAAAACTCATTGATACCTGAGACGTTTTTAACCTTGAGCCAACTTTGACTTGATTGCATGGATTTCATCATGAAGCCCATAGAGCGCTTGCGAAACTCTGCGGTTCCCCAATCGCTCCTACGTTTTTGTATATGCCCGGGTGCAAAAAACTGAAATGTGCGCTCATCTTGCTCAATCAAAGCACTTGCGTCTATCTCTTCCCAGTGGGTGAGGCCCACATTGACACAATGCTTCATATCATCGCCTAGCTGCGCCCTAAGCGTCTTAATGAGAGCGGTATTTCCGGACAAGTCGACGATGGCGGTCGGTACGTTTTTAATATCGCCTAACGCGTCATAGGGTACAGCTTCATCATAATACCCGATGCATTTAACAAAATTTAGGTTACGCGAGGAGGTGAGCCCTACCACTTTCGGAGCGGTGTCATCACTATGGAGCGCATAAGCGAGGCCTAAAGCGGTTTTGCTGGACGCGCTTACAATAATGACTTGCTCAGCGCCGAACCAATCTGCACTCGATATATAGTCATGCAGGCAAAATGATGTGACATGGAGCGGAAATAATAACATCCGCATATCATCCATGGCTGGGCTATAGCCAGATTCGCCCGCCACTCTTGAGTATTGATTATAACCTGGGGGTAAAGCCGAACGGTGATCAACACCGTCCACGAAGTTGGCATCAGTGATTTTGACAGGTTTCATTTTTAAATGGGTGGCCGGGGGGAAATATCCAAATATGCGCTCTCCAATGGGTATGCCTGACGTTTTGCTCTCTATGACATCTGCTAACCCCCATACGGGCAAAATGCCCCAGCCTTGGCTTTGAGAGGCCTTTGGCGGGAAGAACTGCCAATAGCCCAGCATGTCACCTGCAACACCATAAGTGAAATTGTTAGAAGTGAAGGCAAAACGATCAACCTTCAGGCATATTTCGCCCTCAGAAATTTCAGGAATGCTGGTTTCAACTATTTGAGTCTCATGCAGGTTCTTTTTACGAGTTTGAATTTCAGTCATAATTATCTCTAAGAAATTTGGGTGATATATTGGGTTAACTTACCCATGGCAGGGAACGCGTTATCTCTAAGCTTTTTCATGATGGCCACTTTCTTATCATCATTTTTATCTATCGTTGCCACGACGTGGCTAAAACCATCCAGACGATTATCAAACAGCCATTTTTGTAGGTCAGTGTCTTGAGACCAAAGATACTGGTTTTTCATAAAGGCGGCCGTGAATTTGATGAAATCCGTATCTTTGTCTGGGATAGCCACCACCCCACACATTTCATTCTTTTTTTCTTCAGAATCATAGGCAGTTTCAGCGCGTGCAATAAAGGCAGCGCTGAATACGGGTTGATAAGACCGTACCATTTGAGGCGTGATTAAATTCCCTTGAAAAATAGGCTTCGTTTCAAGGTTTGTCAGAGCGCTGGCTGAGCAATCTACATGTATGTAATTCGGGCCCGTGGTAATTTCGCCGATATCTAAAACGGTTTTGTTCAGTCCAACATCCTTAACCCGTCCAAGACGAATGACATTCTTAAGTCGGCGGAGTTGCTCAAGTTCCAATTCACTAATGGTTGCACCGTGAAACATTGATGGCCTAACATTTGGATCTAGCCGTAAAAAATACCCGCAGCCTTCAAGGCGGTCGAACATGTCGGTAATCGATTCAGACTTCGCGATAGCTTCGAATTGGTTGGCCTGGGCGCCAATAGTATTGTTAAAAAACTCCATCGTTGGCTGGGTGTTTTTTCGGTTCAGTAGCCAAGCATCACGCGACACAACCCATTGAATTTTATCCGGGTCAACATTATGCTCCAGCAACCAAAGACAGGCATCAATGCCTGTTTTACCCCCGCCTATAACAATATATCCGTCTGGAGCCTCAGTGATAGAGGGCAAGTCATTAAGCGGCATGAATTTCACGCCTTCGGCAATCGAAAAGTTTGGTGTGTGAGTGGCTGGAACCGACGTGTTGAGGTAGGTGCAGTCTACGGTCTTGAGCTCTGCTGTTACATGGTAGCTTTGGCCCGAGAGCATGTGTTCAAAAACACCATCGCTTTTATAGTTACACATGGGGAAGTATTGGACGCGGCCGGAAGGCAAAAATGTTTGACGCATAACATTGTCATAATAGGCGCTTACCTCTGCGCCGGTCGCAACCTCGAACAAGCCTTTATTAAGGCCGACTTCATCTTTCAATCCACTGCCAAGCTCACGCGAGGATACGCCGTAATAGGCTGAAGGTTGATGTAAGGTCACAAAGGGGTAGGCTACATTCCAATGCCCGCCGGGTTTTTGATACCGATCAATAATCGCAATTGTTGCGTCGGTTTCGCTCAGGAGTATATCAGCAAAAGCCATGCCGATCGCGCCGCTCCCAACTATGACATAATCAGCTTTTATTGTTTTATGTTTCATATTAAGCTCAATCCTGATATATAACGCTGTTATGCATCTGTAGCATAACAGTGTTATATCAAGTCAAGAGGAAAACGACATGCCGGCCAAAAAACCGCAATCGTCTAGTAAAGCTAAAATCTTGAGTGCCACTTCAGACTTGTTTTTAAGTGGCGGAATAGCCGCGCTCAGCGTGAGAGCAATTGCGGAAAGAGCAGGTGTCTCAACCATCGGTATCTACAGCCACTTTAAGGGCAAAGATGGCTTGTTAGAGGCCCTTTATATCGAAGGCTTTGTGTTACTTCGTGAGTCCATGAAAGTTGATAACCCAAACGATCCGAAGGGCTCTGCTCTGGCCGCATGCGAGCGTTATTTGGATATAGCTGAGAACAATCAGGCTCATTATCAACTTATATTTGGAGATGCGGGCGCAGATTACGTGCCATCAGATGCAGCCCGCACCGCAAGTATAGAGGCTTTCGGCAGGCTTTTGTCCTTTGCTTCAATATTGCTTCCTGACGATGCAAGCGCAGAAATGAAGCAAAAAAAGGCGATTGAGGTATGGGCTATGCTGCATGGCTTTGTTAGCCTTAAGCGTCATAGCGTCGTGCAATTAATGCCCGCTATGGATTGGAGAGCGGCAATTATGGAAAGTCTAGAGAAACTGATTTTGTAGACGAACCAGGGTCAATTTAGTAATGCTTTAGACAAAATGCGAGCGGCCTTCTTTAGGCGCTATAAGCCTCTCGCCCAGCGGCCATAATTGGGCGATAATAAGCCGCTCGCATATACCTTCTTTGAACGCAGTTCTGAATCACATTGAATGGTTTTAGTAGACCTTTTCATGAATGTTTAATGGCTTTTCGTAAATCATCTAAATCTGATGAACTCGTATAGGCATGAACTGAAAATCGAAAACCTTCAGCTCGTTCATCATACAAAATATTCTTAATCTTTAAAGCCTCACGCAGTCCTTGTCTGTTCGACGGGGCAACAACCAAGGTAGCACCACGCGCGTGATTAGCTTGTGGAGATTTCAAAATTGCCTTTGGTAGACCTTCGACTAAAAACGATAGGGATGTTTGGATGGTTTCATAAATACCCTGCAGTCCAATATGGTGCAAAAGAGATAGGCTTTCATTAGCGAGAATAAAGGGTGCTGGCGATGGTGTTCCGCCGAAAAACTTCATCGCGTCATCAGCATAGCGAAAGTCGCGAATATCCATCTCAAAAGGGCTCTCATGAGAAAACCACCCCACATCAACAGGTCTACAATTTTCTAGCATTTGTTTTGAAACATAGAGAAAGCATGCTCCTGGTCCGCAGCAGAGGAACTTTACACCTGTGCCGATTGCAAAGTCTGCTTTCCAATCTATGAGGTCAATCGGCACAACTCCAACAGATTGCGCGATATCGACGATGCTAACAACCTCTTTCTGACGCGCCATCTCGCAGATTTCTTTTACAGGTAAAAGATGAGATGTGTTGGACAGCGCATGGGTTACGTGAACAATTGCTGTCGCACTATCGATGGCTTTATTCCAGACCTGAGGATCAGTTATTTCGCCTTCTAAGAATTTCAATTTATAACCAGACCGTTCGGCCTGTTTAAACACAAAGCCATTTGTTGGAAAATCATGTGGCGATAAGAGAATGACGTTCCGCGACGTCTGCCATGGTAAGCTATACAGTATTTTGGTCAGGGCGCTGGAGACATTAATTTGTGGGCACATGCTTTCGGACGACGCACCGAGCATCTCGCCAATTTTCGACCTGTATTCCTGTAAGGTTGAGAGCCAACCGGGCCAAGCATTGCCCCCAGATTGCCCCCAAGGCTTAAGGTAGTGATCACTAATTGCTTTTTGGGAAGATTTTGGGATGCACCCCACGCTATGGGAGAGGAAATAACGTTCAGGGACTTCAAAGAAATCACGCACCGTTAGTACTATCCAGTTTTTCGCGTTTGCGACCATAAGTGCCGCCCCAACGATCTGTCATTTCTGCGCGTACCTGCCAAAGAGCAGGAAAGAACTTTTGCCGTAAACCTTCATTTAAAATTTCAACCGGGCGTCCTTTCAATGAGTTCGCTTCGACGCCAATAGAACGATAAATAAGCTGCATATGGGCATTTCTAAATTTTTGGAATTGCTCGTCAAATTCTGCTAAGGCT
>CAZHPV010000098.1:0-5878 GCA_964534845.1 uncultured Caulobacterales bacterium | reverse complement strand
ATGTATGGGTGATGTCAAAATCTTCGGCTAGAGTTTGTGTGCGCAATGTAATTTCGCGTTCCATTTCTTGAAGCCGGATCATGGAGTTGACGCGGGTAGATATTTGCGACGGATGGGCTGGTGCAAACAAAACGGAATCAAATGTATTATTCTTAAGATCGCCAATACGATTTATCATCGCTATGATAGGCTGGTTGCTACGGGGAAACGTGTCCCTGATATTTTGGGTCAGCTCATTTAAATGTTCGATATAGTCAGAGAATACGAAAAGCGTAGCACTGGGGGCTGTTGCGGGGAGCTCGCCAAGGGTTTCGCCGTCAAATAGGGCCAGTTTTGTATGATGGCCAATCCTGTGAAGCTCTTTTGCGACATTTACTGAAATCTCAAGATTGTCCGTAACGATCAAAACAAAATGCGGACTCTCGGTTTTGGAACCTAGAGCAGAATTCTGAGGTGATTCTAATGGTGTCGACATAGGCCATATTTGGGTTAAAAGTCTTTCCGATCCGTTAACTGTGATGGATTTGCCTTTACGCTAATTGCAATTGCGGTCTTTATTTTCTGCCTGCAAATATGTCATGAGCGGCGCAAAATATTCAACGATAGCCGAACCGTCCATATCGCGCGTACCTGTAAAGGTTTCCAGAGCCTCTTGCCATGGCTTTGATGCCCCCAGTTTTAACATGGCATCAAGGCGTTCACCGACATCTTTATTGCCATAAATGGAGCACTTATGCAGCGCGCCTTCGTAACCCGCCATATCGCAGGCTGCTTTGTGAAACTGGAATTGTAAAATACGGGCGAGAAAATATCGCATATAGGGAGTGTTGCCGGGAATATGGTATTTAGCGCCCGGGTCAAACGCATTACCTGGTCGCGGCGACGGAGGACGAATGCCTTGGTATTTTTCCCTTAGCGCCCACCAGCCTGAATTATATTCAGAGGGGCTATATTCGCCGCTAAAGACTTTCCAACGCCATTGATCGACGAGTAGTCCAAAAGGCAGGAAGGCAATTTTATCCAGAGCCTCTTTCATCAATAGAGCAAGCTCCGCGTCTTCACCCGGAACGTCCTTTTCATCAAGCAGTCCGATTTTCACAAGATAGTCAGGCGTGATCGACAAGGCAATTAAGTCCCCGATAGCTTCATGAAAACCATCATTGGCGCCGTCTTTATAAAAGACAGGTTGGTCCTTATAGGCGCGTTGATAATAGTTATGACCCAGCTCGTGATGGACGGTTACAAAATCTTCGGCATTGACCTTTGTGCACATCTTAATGCGAATATCATCTCTGTCGTCAATATCCCATGCGGAGGCGTGACAGACAACCTCGCGGTCGCGGGGTTTAGTGATGAGGGAACGCTCCCAAAAGGTTTCTGGCAGCGGTTCAAAGCCTAATGACGAGAAAAAATTTTCACCCGTCTTGACCATTTTAATAGCGTCATATTCCTTTTCCTCAAGGAGCTTGGTCAAGTCCACATCTTCGCCGCCCAGATCGGGGGCGACTATGTCGTAAATATTATCCCAACTCTGCGCCCACATATTACCAAAGAGGTCTGCGCGAACTGGCTGGTCCAAGGGCACGATTTCATCGCCGTATTTGTCATTTAGCTTGGTTTTAACATGACAATATAACTCGTCATATAGGGGTTTAACTTGCCCCCATAATCTGTCTGACTCTTCGGTAAAGGCATCGGCCTCCATATCATATCCGCCCCGCCATAATGCGCCTGTATCTTTATAACCCAGTTCACGAGAGCCTTCATTGATGATGTCGACCATATCGGCGTATTCGCTTTTCATATCAGGTGATATTGTTCGCCAGCCTTCCCAGACTTTTTGCAGTTCTTGCGGGTCCCGCAATTTCGCCATCAAGTCCGAGGCTTCAAATAATGAAATAGTCTCGCCATTATAATCAAACTTTCCTGTGCCATATTTTGCATCCAGAGAGGTCATTATATCGGAAAGGTCTTCCGCGGCTCCTTCCTTGTCAGGTGCCGGGAAATAGCTGCCGCGTTTCAGGCCGTCCATTTTGCGTTGCATATCAACGGGTAAGGACAGATCGTTAAATCTTTTAGCTTGATTAGAAAGGCGGGTGCTCAACTTAGAATATTTCGCACCTAATTTTGAGGCTAACCATTTTGTATCCTCAGTGATGAAATTCGCCTTTACCCATTCAGCTCGGTAGACATAAGCAGCTTGCTCGACAATATCTCTCTCAGCCTGTTCAAGAAACTCCTTAGCTTCCTGAACTGTTGGTTCTTTCGGCTCTTGGGTGAGTTCCGTTACGTTACTTGCCGAGACGGTATTTGACGGCGTGAGATTGTCTGTTTCCGCCTGATTACAGGCCGCCAGCAAAAGTGTCGATATAGCGGCCGTTGTCATGAGGAAGCGTTGCATAATAGGGTTCCAAGTAATATGAACTATTTGAGTTACCGAATCCATTGGTAAACATCCTCATAAGGGCGTCAATAGTTGGGCTGAATTTTTCGGCTATTATCGGCCCGGATTAATGGCTAAGGCATTAAGATGACAGCTAAACGCGGATTACTCTTGGTGAATCTAGGATCACCGCAAGCGCCGACTAAAAAAGCCGTGCGTCGATACCTTGCTGAATTTTTGCATGATTACCGCGTTGTCGATACGTCCCGCTGGATATGGTGCCCAGTATTGCACGGTATTATTTTACGCACGCGGCCTGCGAGAACGGCAAAAGTTTATGCCAGTATATGGACAGAGCCGGACGGGAAGGGCGGCGATGCTAAGACGGGATGGGGAGAGGCGCCTCTCGTGCGGATTACCCGCGCGCAAAGCAAAGCCGTTGGTGATTTATTGGCAGGTGAGAATGTGCATGTTGAAATGGCTATGCGGTATGGTCAACCCTCCATTGCGTCCGCTTTTGAGCGCTTCAGCGCTGAGGGGATAAGCCAGATCGGTGTCCTACCGCTTTATCCGCAATTTGCCGGCGCTACGACGGCGTCTGTTTTTGACGGCGTCGCGAAAGCTATGAAAACGCAGGCAGACGTACCTGAGCTGCGCTTTATACGAAACTATTATGAAGACCCTGACTATATTGCGGCATTGGGCGAAAGTGTTCGTACGCATTTGGGACGTTTGACATGGACGCCTGATCTTGTCTTAGTATCCTATCATGGCTTACCCCAATCCTATGTGGATAAAGGCGATCCCTATCAAGAAGAATGTCTGGAAACATCAAGGCTCTTGCGTGATTATCTGGGCTATTCAGAAAAGCAATTGCGTTCGACGTTTCAATCCCGTTTCGGTCCTAAAGAATGGTTGCAGCCCTATACAGACAAGACATTTGAGGCTCTGCCTTCGCAAGGGGTAAAAAATATTTGCGTGATAACGCCCGGCTTTTCTGCTGATTGCCTCGAAACACTCGAGGAAATCAATATTGAAGGACGGCATATTTTTCTAGAAAATGGCGGGCAGAATTTCAGCTTTATTCCCTGTTTGAATACGCAAAATGACCATATTGAACTCTTGGCGAAAATTGCCCGCGAAAGATTATTCGTGTAGAGTCAAAAACAATTAAAACCCGGTTCTAACCTTTTGAAATTTTTGTAAAAATGGCTTCTGGTGATAAATCTGGATTTATAATAAATCCAGAGTCTAATGTTATATCGCTAAGTTCGGCATAATGCTTGGCGCGTGACGCCAGTAGGTCGGGGTAGCAAGCCAGAATATTTTCCTGCTCGGACAGGTTTTTATTGGCCTTGTAATGGCCTGCCCAGACAAGGGGTTTCGGGTTTTCAAAATAGTCTTGTTTTAAGCGCTCAATATCATTTGGACCCGCTTTGATATGCACGATTAAAAACTCGGACTTCAGACGCTCCAGTGCGGTTTTCGCGGTGTAAATCACACTGCCGGGTGTGTCGATGATGACATTCCCGACCGAGCGGCTTTGGGCGTGATCCATGGCAGTGTTGAGAGCTTGGCTTTCGAGCTCTATGGATTTTGCTTCGCGTTCAGCATAACCGGCTTCATAGGGCTGGCCCTGCCAGGTGGCGAGTTCGGCCATTGAACGGTAACCAAGGCTTTGCCAGATGAGATTATCAACCTCGATACGTTCAAACCCATAATGTTTCGCTAATCGGTTGGCTGTGTAGCTTTTGCCAATATTGGACATGCCAATAAAAGCAATTCTGAGTTTGCCGGTTTTAAAACGTTGATGAAAATCCTGTTCCGAAAGCTGCATTAGGCGTTTGCGTCCAGATAATCCGAGAGATTTTCAATCGATGGTTCCATTACATGCTGACGTTTGGTTTTATCCATCACCGCTGCCAGAGCGGGTGGCAATGTGATATCTTCATGTAAAATACGTTCGACACTATCGGCGAATTTTGCAGCATGCGCTGTTGCCACGGTGACTTGCAGGAAGGGGACATCAATATCTGCGGCGAAAGCCTGCATAGCCAAATGGCCAATTGTGGTATGGGGACACATTACGTAGCCGGTTTCATTAAAGAAGCGGCGCATATGGCGTTCGGTTTCGTCATCGGTAAAGGAGGCACCCCAACATATCGCATCAATGTCTTTATAGGCATTATTGAAAAGCGATAAAATCCGCGGGAAGTTATTGGGTCGTCCGATATCCATAGCATTTGAAAGGGTCGGGACTGACGCTCGCGGGGTATAATCACCGGATTTGAGATAATCCACGAAAGGATCATTGGCATTATTTCCGACAATGAAGCGGTCTATTGGTGCGCCCATTTTGCGCGCGATCAATCCACCTGTCAGATTGCCTAAATTGCCTGAAGGTATTGAATAGGCGATAGGTAGGCCCGGAAAAGCAGCCCTTAATTGCAGGCTCGTCCAGAAATAATAAAAGCTCTGCGGGATAACCCGGCCAACATTAATGGAATTTGCCGACATGAGGTTGTGTTTTTGAGTCAATGTCTTGTTTGCAAAAGCCTCTTTCACCAGCTTCTGGCAATCATCAAATGTACCGTCTATGGCGATGGCTTTCACATTTGAATTCGCTGACCCCATAGTACAGAGTTGTTGTTCCTGAACGAGACTAACGCCGTTTTTAGGGAATAAAATATAGACTTTAATGCCCTCCTGATTAAGGAAAGCATCTCCGATAGCCCCGCCTGTATCACCTGAAGTGGCGACGAGAATAGTTCTCTCTTGCTGGGTCTTTCCCATAAGATGGCTGGCGGCACGCCCCATAAAACGGGCAGCAAAATCCTTAAAAGCCAGTGTGGGACCGTGAAAGAGTTCAAGGAAATAGCTATCGGCTATTTCCGGAGTGGCGGGGTCAAGTATCTGGCCTGACGCGGTTTTTAACGGGACATCGAAATCGTAAGCATCCCGACATAAATGGACTATATCGGCGTTAGAAAAGCTATCATCGACAAAAAACCTCGCCAGTGAGGCGGCACAATCCGCAAAAGACATGGCGGCCATCTTAGCTTGGGCCTTGTCATCAAATGCCGGAATTTTATCGGGCATCCATAAGCCGCCATCCGGTGCCAAGCTTGCCAATAAAGCTTCACTAAAGAGGGCTTTTACGTCGGGATTTTTATGCGAGTGATAATTCATAATAGGCCACGTAGGTTTTCGGGGACGTTCTACCCCGATCCATATAAATCGCAAGATAAATCGCACATACCCGCCAGACTAAAGGGGAATTTAGGAACGGGGAGAGATTATATGGCTGTTAGGCGCTAATTATTCATGCGTACAGAATGGGCCAGTATGTTTACCATGGTGGCATGAGCGTCTGTATCGCCGATATTTTCGATAATATGGTCTTGATCCGCACGGTAACGCAATGTCTCGCCAGTTTTAACGATTTTGCGTTCAGTCCCTACGGTCACGGCGAGTTCCCCAGATAAAACACTGAGA
>CAZHPV010000097.1:0-5971 GCA_964534845.1 uncultured Caulobacterales bacterium | reverse complement strand
AGCATTTCCTTATCAGGAGCGTGTATGACAGTTATCGAGCGCCATAATGTTGATGGTGCTGGATGTTTTGTCGTCGAGGTTTCGGATGAAAGCTTATCGAAGACGACAATGGGGACGTGGGAAGCAGGCCAAGACATAAATCTCGAACGCGCCTTAACCGGTGCCGACGAGCTAGGCGGGCATCTTGTTACAGGTCATGTTGACGGTTTAGCAGAGGTGCTAGAGATAGAAGAGATTGCAAGCTCTCACAAACTGGTCTTAAAAGCGCCTAACGATCTGGCGTTCGGGATTGCTCCGAAGGGTTCAATTACAATTGACGGGATTTCTTTGACCGTTAATGACGTTAAAAAGAATGTTTTCGCGGTAAATATTATACCGCATACTTGGAAGGTAACAACCTTGCGTAATTTACAAATAGGCGACAAAGTAAATCTGGAAATTGATCTTATTGCGCGCTATGTCGCCCGGTATCTAGAGAATATGAAAGCCTAGAATGGTAAAAATTGACATGACCGAAACCGCCAAACATAAAGCCTATGATCTGGCGAGCCCAGAAGAGATTATAGAGGATGCCCGTAATGGGCGTATGTATATTCTAGTCGATGCTGAAGACCGCGAAAATGAAGGCGACCTGATTATTCCCGCCCAATTTGCAACACCTGATGCAATAAATTTTATGGCTAAATTCGGACGCGGTCTCATCTGTCTGGCCTTAGAATCTAACAAAGCGGATGTGTTGGGCTTGCGTAATATGTCAGTTGATAACCGATCACGTTTTGAGACCGCTTTTACACAATCAATCGAAGCTCGTGAGGGCGTAACGACCGGCATAAGCGCCGGTGATCGCTCCCATACTATTCAGACGGCTATTGACCCTGATAGCCGACAGGACGACATCGTCTCACCCGGCCATATGTTTCCGATAATCGCAAAAGATGGAGGTGTCTTGGTAAGAACCGGCCATACGGAGGCGTCTGTTGATATTTCCCGCATGGCGGGCCTTAATCCCTCGGCTGTAATTTGCGAAATCATGAATGATGATGGCACTATGGCCCGGTTGGACGATCTTGTGATTTTTGCCAAGCATCACGATTTAAAAATCGGAACGATTGAAGATCTTGTGGCTTATCGTATGCGCAAGGACCATTTCGTAAAACATGTCGCCTCAAGTGATTTCACCTCACAAACTGGCGATGACTTTAAAATCCATGTCTACCGTAATTTTCTAGATGGCAAAGAACATGTCGCCCTTACAAAGGGAGCCGCCAAATCCGGAGAGGAAAGTCTTGTTCGTGTTCACAAAATCGATTTCGCGGGCGATGTTCTTTATGAGGAAAGCCCGCGATCAGGTTTGATTTGGGATGCCATGCAGCAACTCGCCGCACATGAAGGGCACTCAGTTCTCGTCCTCATTCGGGAAGGGAGTATTGATACTTTGCTGGAACGTTTAGGGGCGCATAAAAGTCAGGTTGATCGTAAAGAGCAAAATGTTCGCGAATACGGAGTCGGGGCGCAAATATTAGTAGATCAGGGTGTCAAAAAAATGCGCCTGATTACCAATACAATGCCAAAACTGATTGGCTTGGAGGCTTATGATCTGGAACTTTGCGGTATTACACCGCTAAAGTTAGGGCGAGATAAGGCATGAAAATACTCATTATTGAAGCCCGCTATTATGAATCCATTTCTGATGGTTTATTAGAAGGGGCTTTGTCTGTCTTACAAAAAGCGGGCGCAGAAATAACCAAGGTTAACGTACCCGGCGCACTGGAAATTCCGCACGTTATTTCTTACGCGCATAAATCAAAAACCCATTATGACGGCTATGTCGCCTTGGGTTGTGTCATTCGCGGCGAAACAACGCATTATGATTATGTCTGCGATCATTCTGCGCGCGCCTTAATGGATCTTGCAGTTAACCATCAGTTGGCTATCGGGAACGGAATTATTACGGTCGAAAATGAGGCGCAGGCTTTAGCACGTGCATCGAAGGACAAAAAAGACAAAGGCGGTTTTGCCGCTAATGCCGTATTGAAAATGATCAAAATTCGGTCTGAATTTGATTTGTAATGTCTGACACGACTCACTCAAAACGCAGACGTGCCGCCAGACTGGCGGCTGTGCAAGCCATATATCAAATGGATGTTGGCGAAGTAAGCTCCCAAACCGTTATCCGTGAATTTCAAAATCACCACTTTGGCGGCTCGGATGAAATCGGATATGTGGAAGCTGATGAAGAATTTTTTATCGACTTGGTTCATGGCGTCATAGAATTTCAAGACAATATCGATAATGAAATATCCGACCACCTTACTAAAAACTGGAGATTGTCGCGTATCGATAAAACGCTCCGCTCGCTCATGCGGGCAGGGGTCTATGAATTAAGTCGGCGGCCTGATGTGCCAGCCCTCGTCATTATTGATCAATATGTCTCAATTGCCGTCGATTTTTTCGATGATAAAGAAGCCGGCTTTGTGAACGGTATTATAGAGAAAATTGCCAAGAAAATACGACAGGCGGAATTCGGAATTGTCGGGGAAAACACTTAGAGCGCCATTACACAGGAAGTTTAAACCAGATTGTGGATGAATTCGATTTTATCAAAACTTACCTCGCGCCACTCGCAGGGCCAGAAGGTCTAAATTTGCAAGATGATGCTGCACTGTTTACGCCGCCGGAAAACTGTGATCTCGTTATAACGAAGGATAGTCTTGTCGAGGGTGTGCATTTCCCTAAACAAGATTATAGCGCGCATACTGCACATAAACTCCTACGCACAAACCTATCCGATCTTGCTGCAAAAGGCGCAAAGCCTATTGGTTATTTATTGTCGATTGCATGGCCCGACACAGTCGATATACCCAAGACGATGAAACTATTTTGTGATAGTTTTGAAGCCCTACAAGAATCCTATGAGTTCAAGCTTTTTGGAGGGGATACCGTTAGGACTGAAGGGCCTATGGTGCTAAGTGCAACCTTTATAGGTCAAGTTCCAAAAGGGGACATGGTCAAACGCTCAGGCGCCAAACCCGACGAGGATATCTGGGTGAGCGGAACTATTGGTGACGGCTATCTCGGCCTGTTACATGTTCTCGATCCGGATTTGCAATCCGGCCTTAGCATAAAGCAAAAAAGAACGGTGAAATCCGCATATTATCGTCCCGAGCCGCGCCTAGATATCATTGATGTCCTTCTAAAATATGCGACGGCTAGCGTAGATATTTCTGATGGCTTGCTGGCAGATATTGGCCATATAGCCGAGGCCAGCAATGTTTCCATAATGCTTGAATTTGAGGCCATACCACTCTCATCAGCAGCTAAAAAATGGATAAAGCCGGATAGACAGAGCCGTATTTTAGACTTAATCAGCGCTGGCGATGACTATCAAATTGGCTTTAGCGCCCCCCAAACAGTTCGGCCGGACATTGAAAAATTTGCCAAAAAATCGGGTCTGCTATTAAGTAAAATCGGGCAAGTCAGTCCGCGTTCCTTGGAACATCCATCGATAGAGCTTATAAATGGGGACGGGAAAAAACTAGACGCTATTCAATCAGGTTATAAGCATAAGCTCTACTAAAACCGCTTTTGTTTATCCATGCGTTGCTGACAAACTCACGCTAAAATAAAAGCCCGATTAAGGCTCTATATGAACCTGTAATCGGGCTTTTACCTTGAAGGTAAAGACGAAGACTAACCTCCGCCTGGTCCTCCACTCCCCCCCGGGACGTCTCGCTGACCACCAAATTGTTCTGTTGGTAGTCGGCCTATTGTTCCAAAAATCTGTTCAAGAGCCGATAATTCACGACCCCGCGTCGGTGTCTTGCGATCACTATAATTGACGTAACGTCCATCTTCAACCGTATATTCAGTCACCTTCATCACCTGACCATCCTCGTTAAAGGAAATCGCAGTAATCGAACGGTCTTCAACCAAAGGACGTAAATAAGCGACCCGTTGGCGAACGCTATTCATATAATACCATGTATCTGTCTCAAGCTCTTCGTCAAAAGTGCCCTCGATTGATGGATTGCCAAGCCTAGCCAAAACGCTTGCTTTTGTGTCGGATTGCACCTCAACCTCCTGAGGTTTCTCATCGGTCGGGATATATCCATGTGTACGTAAAATAGGGTTGCAAGCAGATATTGCCATTGTCAGGCCAGCTAAGCAAAATAGTTTCAAAAGCTTATCGGACATTGTGTCTTTCATTTGCAATCTCTCAAACATTGCCCTACCTAATACAGCGAGCTCTGGCAAGTCTAGATGTGTAAAAATTAATGGAGTGCTCATAATGGGTTTTCTTTCCCGTTTAACAGGTGGACGGCCAGCCCAAATTGAGGATGCCGAACGCATTTATCAGGCTGTTATGCGGCAATCGAGACAAAAACGTTTTTTCGGTGCCGGGCGCATAGCGGATAACTATGACGGTCGTATTGATTTCCTCACCTTACATATTGCTATTGTTTTCAAAGCCTTACGGGCTTTTCCCGAGGGGTCGCAGCAAAAAAACGCTAAATTGCTTTCTCAAGCAATTTTTGACGTCATGAAAGATGATTTCGATATAGCCCTAAGAGAAGAGGGGCTATCTGATAAAGGCGTATCAAAGCGGATAAAACCTATAATGCAGTTTTTTTATGGACGGCTCAAACAATATGATGACGCTATTTCCCAAGATCAAAATGGGGACGCACTAGAAGCTGCCCTTACACGCGGGCTGTTAGCAGAAAGTGACGAAAGCTTCATTCAGGAAGTCATTGCATATATCAATAATTTTGATCGGGCCTTAAAAGGACAATCCTTAGCTTTTATTGCCCAAGCGAAATTTGCTGAAAGCTGAAAAATCTGATTTTTTTTTAGCACTTCGGCTATAATCTGTTATAGCAACCCTCAAAAGCGTGATCAGAGGCATCACCATTATCAAAAAAGGCAGATTAATGGTTCAAGGCCGCATACTCTCAATTGACGCTATGGGTGGTGATAACGCGCCAGACATCGTCATCAATGGCATAGAATATTTCCTGAAACATTCTGGTAAAGGGCGTTCTGCGCGATTTATTCTTCATGGTGATCAAGAGGTTTTAAAGCCGTTATTGGCAAAAACACCAGAAACCTCCGCACGCTCTGAGATAGAGCATACGGAGTTGGCCATAGATATGACGACCAAACCTTCACATGCTGTCAGGCGAGGTAAAGGCAGCTCGATGTGGAATACGATAGCTGCGGTTAAATCCGGGAAAGCCAAATTAGCCGTTTCTGCTGGTAATACAGGGGCGCTCATGGCCATGTCTATGGTTCAACTCCGTATGAAAGAAGGCGTTCAGCGTCCCGCCTTGGCGGCGCTTTGGCCCAAAAAAAATGGTATGAGTGTAGTATTGGATGTCGGTGCAAATATTGACTGCAATGCAGCACAATTAACTGAATTTGCTGTGTTAGGGGAGGCCTATTTCCGGGCTATTTACAAAGAAGAAAAGCCAAGCATTGGGTTGTTAAATGTGGGCGTGGAGCAGGTAAAGGGTAATGCTATTGTCAAAGCCGCACATGAAAGGCTTTCTGAGAGCAATCTAGACCTTAATTACATTGGCTATGTGGAAGGCAATGATATTTCGATAGGCGATATCGACGTTATTGTTACAGATGGCTTTACTGGCAATGTGGCTTTGAAGGCCTCTGAGGGTATGGCAAAGTTGATCGGACAATTTTTCTCTGAAGCGCTAGCCGGCAATCCGTGGTCAAAATTCGTTTCATGGCTCAATCTACCCGCCATGATTAAACTTAAAAAGAGAATTGATCCAAGGCGCGTAAATGGGGGGGTGTTTTTGGGTCTTAATGGTATAGTGGTGAAAAGCCACGGCGGAACCGATAAAGTTGGTTTCGCAAATGCTTTAGAAATCGCATTGGGTTTAGCGGAAAGCGATTTTTTAAACGAGATAGAGCGCACGCTCTCCGCGTTGCATGATGAAGATGACAATATAGG
>CAZHPV010000096.1:0-6039 GCA_964534845.1 uncultured Caulobacterales bacterium | reverse complement strand
CCCTTGGACTACATCCCGCCAGTTTTATCATAGCAAGGCATCAGTCCAGCTAGATAGTCACACGCCCAATGCCTGCATTGAGGGGTTTATAACTCACGCAGTGCCTACGAATGCATGTCATTCATCAGCGTTGTGACGGTTTGCTACGTCCCTTTCAGGGCAAGCATGCCCCCGCAAACCCTTTCATATTAAATTAAACAAATTTTGTTAGTGCATCCAGCATAACACCCTGTGTGGGCAGGCTTCATAAAAAATGCATAAAAAAAGGGCCCTGTTATGCTATCTTTCCAGAACATAAAATCTGTATTCACACGATTAAAAGTGAATGAGGACGGCAATATGGCAATCATGATGGCCGTAGCCGGGCTAACCCTCGCAACCGCCACAGGCCTGGCTCTTGATGTGATGGGGGCCCAAAGTTCCAAACAAAAGCTTCAAGATCAACTGGATGGCATTTCACTGGCTATCGCGACATCTGGCATTGCAAACGCAGACGAGCAAAAGGCTTTGGCGCAAGACCTTCTGGCAGCCAATGAATATAATATTGACCCCGCAAATTTAACCATTCAAACAGCCCCTAACGGCGAAATACATGTTACGGGTCAAACGGTATACCACCTCGCTTTAGGCGGGTTGTTTAATAAAGAAACAATGAATATCAAAGCGCAATCTTCTGCGATTGCAGGGGGGGCTTCAGTCGCGGACCCGATTGATATAGTCTTAGTCTTGGATACAACGGGTTCCATGAAAGGCACCAAACTTGCGGCGCTAAAATCATCTGCAAATCAGTTAATTGATGGCTTGTCCGGCGGCAATCAAGTGCAGATGGGGGTCGTTCCATTTGCAGCCTATGTAAATGTGGGACTTAACAATAGGCATGAACCCTGGCTTGATGTTCAACCTGAAAAATCAGAAACGACAATGGAGCACGAGCAAATTCTTGTCACCCCTGGCTATTGCCGCGGCAACCCAAAGGCGACTTTAACGCGATATAGAGATGGCGTGCCAGAAACCTATACAGGGTGTGATGACAAGGTTGACGACGTATATAAAGACGGCCCTCTAATCGCCGTCACAAAAGAAGAAAAATGGCATGGCTGCGTATTGTCGCGCAACAGAGGAACAAATTACACGAGTACACTTCATCTGAACGACCATGAATGGATGAATGAGCCTGTATCAACGCTCAATCGTAATGATTGGATGTGTGGGAATAGTCCTCTACTACCGCTCACGAACCAACTTACCGATGCAAAAGCGAGCATTAACGCCCTCGTCGCCGATGGAGACACCTACATGCCTGCCGGTGTTGTATGGGGATGGCGTGTCCTGACCCCGAATGCGCCTTTTACGGGCGGGCGGGCCAATACGAAACAAGTTATGATCATTATGACAGATGGCGCGAATTCCATGTATAAAGGATTGGGACGTACGCATCCTCGGATCGATCATGGAGGACCTGAGGGGCCAGCGCAACTTGCACGAACAAATCAAGACACATCTACACTGTGTCAAAATATTAAGAATGATAAAATTGAAGTTTTTACAATAGCATTTGAAGTGAGTGATTTTAATACTAGAAATATGCTGAGTTCTTGCGCGAATAGTTCTACCAATTTCTTTGATGCACGCAATGCCCAACAGTTAGAAGACGCATTCTTGAAGATTGCTGATAATATTAGCGAAAGCGCCGAAGTCCGTTTGACAAAATAATCTAGGTTTAAACCTTACCGTCAATACGGCGCTAGGCGCAAACGCTCGCGTCCTTACTATTTACCCGTAGTAAGCGACTGCTCAATATTATATTTAACCGGCCAATCATACCCGCTTTTATCTACCTCTTGAATGTAGCTTTTTAAAATTTCAGTGCCCGGCATATCTCTTTTATTGGCTTCTTGGGCCATATCATTTGGAAAGCCCCCCAATGAATTCGCCCAAGTTTGACGTATTTCCTCAGGCAGAGCCCGTACTGTTGCGCCTGAATTTTTTAAATTCTCCAGCCCCTTTTTTTGTCGATTATCCAAATCCCTAGCGGCGACTTTTTCATATTCTAAGGCAACCTCTTTAATGATTGTCTGAATTTCAACGGGCAGTTTATTAAAGCGCTTATCATTAGCGGTCACAACAACCGCGCCGCCCATGGCGCCAAATCCTATTTGGGTATAAAACGGCGCAGGCTCATGAAATTTAAAACTAAAATAAGCCGAGGGAAACATAAGCCAGCCTTCATAGACTCCCGTTTCTAATGATAAATAGCCATCAGGCAAAGAAGACTGAACCGGAATAACGCCGGCATATTCAAGCCATGGCAGGTTTGGCCCAGCCCCACCGATTTTAACACCGTCTAAATCTTCGATATTATCCCACGGCTTGACTGTGCCAAGATGATAATTATCCCAGCCATTAAGCGCTAAGAGGCTTTGCCCGTAGTGATCGGTGAGTTGCGCTTCCAGCCACGGGTTGTTTTCATAAATCGCCCGAGCGGTTTGCACAGAGGTTTCTGCCTGCTGTGGCCCGAAGGGAACAAAATACATGAAATTATGCAAGAAGAGTTTGGACGGTTCGAAACAAACACAATAGGCCCCAATATCGAGAATGCCCGATTGTACGGATTCCAACGTTTCGGAAACCGTCGCAATTGACCCGCCATACCCTTCAACAAATTGGACTTTATAATCTGTTTCTTCGGCGACGCGTCTTTCGACTTCTGGCACAAAAAACTTTTCAAGCTGTGTTGTGTAAACCGCAGGTCCAGAAGGATGCCCTGCCCCAATTCTAAGCGTATATGTATTGGAATTAACAGCGGTACAAGACGTCAATGCGGCAGTAGCGATCGTCGTCATTAAACCGCATTTTAAAGCGTTTTTGTATTTTTCGAAAAATCTCATAAGCTTTTAAACATCAACCCACTCGCCGTCCACTTTCAGACGGTGAGTGATTGTATTGGAGCGCTCCAGCGTGGCTTCAAGAAAACACCCCTTACGTCCCGCCTCGAAAAGACGGTGAACATCCTCTGCGGACACATCCGTATCAATATCGATATCCAAATGAAACGCTATGGGTTGTCCCACATAGGGCTCCCGGCCAATTTGCTCACCTTCCCAATGCAATTTGGTTGAAATAACAACGTCGCGAATAGGAATCCGCAAACGCTTAGAAAAGGCTCTGATTTGTGTCATCAAACAGGCTGTAAGCGCGCCCGTAAATAAGGCAAGCGGGGGCGGTGCTGTATTTGCGCCGCCATGAATTTTTCCTTCATCTGTGGCCAAAGAGAAGCTCTCGCCAGTTGTCACGAAGTCAACATCAATATCGCATCTTAATTTTCCACTAGAGCGCGCGACGCCTGTAAAAATAACGTCGAATTTTTTAGTTTCTGCTTGGCTCATGCCTCACTCCTTTTCTGGCTTTTCTTCTAGTTCTGTTTTTAACGTCTATTTTTAGTCGGGGTAAATTGCGATCCGCCATATGTTTGTTCCGTGGGCAATATTTCCATCTGACTCACATTGACACGCCACGGCGCGCCCACACAGTACACAATCGCATCCGCAATATCCGACGCCTTTAATTCTTCCACCCGTGTATCTGTTGTCTTTTTCAATTGGTCGGCATCATCAATTGCAACATTATAAAACTCACTGATTACACGGCCCGGATTGATCTCCGTAACGCGAATACCCGTACCCTGTAATTCTTGACGCAGATCACGTGAGAACTTGTGCATAGCGCCCTTCGTCGCGCCGTATAGCGCTGCAGGCGCCGGATAAAGCGCGAGAACTGAACTCATATTGACGATATGGCCTTTGCCGCGTTCCACCATACCAGGCAGAACAGAGCGAACCATATGAAGGGCTGAAATAACATTCGTATCCACTGTCATTTCTATATCCTCGATTTCAGCTGTCCAGAACGAGCCCAAAGCCCGGCCTAAGCCTGCATTATTGACCAATATATCAACGGGGTTATTTTCACCAAACGCCTTCACCGCAGCCCGGTCGCGAACGTCGAGTTGATGCGCAATACAACCTGTTTCATCCGCAAGCTTCTCTAGGCGATCCAGACGCCGCGCCGCAGCATGCACAACTACCCCCTGCGTGCGCAAGGCTCTTACTGTGGCTTCCCCTATTCCGCTTGACGCGCCCGTTACGAGTGCTGTCGTGTTCTTCCCTAAGGCCATGTCGTATTTTCCTCTTCCAGCTTTCTCTGTTAAGCGTAATGTTTGGTTTTAGGCATTTTCCCGACGCCTGAATTAAAGGTATTAGTCGGGTCGAGCGTTTGATAAAATTGCCGCAGATCTGGTTCTGCTTTGTATAGGTGCCCGACATTATGTTCTGCGGGGTACTTCGCACCGCGAGCGTCGAGTAATTTCAAATATTGGGTTTTAAAGGCCTCGGGATCCACTCCTTTTTTGATGACAAAATCATGATGGATCACGAGGCAAAAGAAATGGCTAAGGCATAAAGGTGCGGCTAATTGGTCAAGTAAATCCGGCGGCAAAAGGTTATGCCAGTCTTCATCATCCCGCCTTAGAGCGATATCAAATGGCAGTAAGCCGCCGACTTTCTTTGCATGGATCAAATTAATTCGGCCAGAAGCATTACCCGCAACAAATCGGTGCAATATTGCGGCTTTTGCTTCCCGTTTGCTACACTCAAAAAAACTCCCGCTAGTGCCCGTATCAGTCACGAAATTGTCCAGTAAACTGCGGGTCGCTGAAATCGCTTCATCATTGGACTTGATAACTAAATGGTGTTCATAACGATCACGAAAATTACGGATGCGCTTGGGTAAATGTTTGGGCCAGAGCGCGGCGAGACCTTGCAGAGTTCTATCGGCCATACTATTTGGCAGAAAAGGTAGCCGGTTCAAATAGCTATCGACAAAGCGTTTGAGCGCCCATAATTTTGGCATAGCACCGGTACCAAAATATTTAAGTATCAAAAACGAATCTTTGCAGTATTTAGCAGAGGCATCAAAATAACTACGATGCATATATTCGCCCATTTCGGGTAACTCATCAAATTTCGTGAGTATATGTTTACGAAGCGCAGTTAATTCTTTGGGGTCATTCGTTCCGATATAAAAAACAGCCTCTTGGTTAGGCTTTTCAAAAGTATCCAGTCTGACAGCAAAAACAGCAAGCTTACCCGCACAGCCACTCGCCTCAAAAAGTCGTCTTTTATCGGCATTAAACCGCGCTGGCGTATTGGCCTCTACATCCCGGACACGGTGACAATATTCATGATCAGATGCTTGGCGCGGACTCTTAGGAACGTCTTGCGCATTAAAACGCCCATTATCTAAATTACCGAGAATAGTCTCCGGTGTCTCCCCCAAATCAATGCCGAGGTGATTGACAAGTTCCAACTGCCCGTCTCCATTAACCTGCGCGAAAAGAGATAATTCGGTATAGGCCGGACCGCGGTTTACAAGATTCCCGCCGGAATTATTGCTAATCCCTCCGACAATGGAGGCACCGATACAAGAAGATCCAATTATAGAATGAGGCGAGCGGTCTATATTTGAAAGTTTGTTTTCAAGCTGATATAGCGTTGCACCCGCGCTGGCTAAAACCTGCATTCCGCCATTAAGCAGAAAAATTTTGTCAATTTTTAGCGTATTGATAATCACAACATCACGGTCATAATCATCACCGTAAGGCGTCGACCCCGCCGTTACACCTGTATTCGCTGCTTGCAAGATAATGATTTTATTATGCGCGACGCAAATTTTTAAAACCTGCCACATTTCAACGAGGGTCTGCGGTAAAATCACAGCTTCCGCCTTGCCACTGCCGATTTTAATACCCGTTGCATAGGGTTTAACGCGGCGTTGATTTGTTAAAATTTGAGCAGAGTTTACAGTGTTTTTCAAATCAGTCAGAAAATCGATAGAAGGTTGCAATTCAATCGACTCAGATGTCTTTGGCTGATTTTGCACAGATATCATAAACCCTAACCTAAGACGCTTCCTGGCTTTTCTTTAGGTCAAGAGCCACATCGACGATCATGTCTTCTTGGCCCCCGACCATACGGCGGCGGC
>CAZHPV010000095.1:0-6226 GCA_964534845.1 uncultured Caulobacterales bacterium | reverse complement strand
CTCATGCCTTGGTCACGGCCAGGGCCATAAATAATACCAGGGCGGATACCGATACTAGGGACTTGCCAGTCTTGCCAATAAACGGCCGCCATCTGCTCACCGCAGACTTTATGCGCGCCGTAGAGTGTGGCCAAATAATCATTTTTACCCATGGCCGGTACCGCAACTGAACTGGCATAGACGAGGCGCTTAATGCTGGCTTGGCGGGCGGCTTCCAATATATTGATGCTGCCCATGACATTTACCTGTGTGCTCCCAATAGGGTCAGCTTTGCAAAACGGGACTTGCAGGGCAGCTAGATGAATTATCGCGCTTATATTATGTAATTCAATCACGTCTGTGAGACGTTTGAAGTCGGTGATGTTACCTAATTCCCATTTAACATTATCCGCGTTTTCCATGGCGAGGTGTAATCGGGACCGGTTTTCCGTTAAGTCATAGACTACAGGGTTTGCGCCCATTTCAGTTAGTAGCTTGACGGCCCAAGCACCGATGCAGCCCGCTGCGCCTGTTACAAGGACAGATTTATTTTTCAAATCAGACGTCACTACCAAGCCTTTTCCGGAAAGCTATAAGTGGCCCCAAGGCTCTATCTATATCCTTAGCGAGCTTGGTATCGTCGTCATGCAGACTGATTGTGTCAACGAGTTGACTAAGACGCGCCGAGGCTCGCCAAGCTTCGTGCCGCGTTAATTCAGCGGTAATGCCGGGATCATCCCATCCAGCCATATTGACAGAGTTTGTCGCATCATTTGCCGTATCTGGAGACACAACGAAAGATGGTATCATCGTCATGCGTTCGGCTTTTTTGAGAAGGCGGCAAGCGCGGTGGAATATCATATTGCCTTGCTGAAGGAAGCCATAACCTGCAGCCGGGAAGGGGATGGTTTTTACCCTGTCATTGGGCAACTCGGCATCTTTGCCTTCTTCACCTGAAATTCCAAGAAGGTTTTGGCCTTCTTCCTTAGTCCCGTGAAAATATTGGAACTCGCCACCAAGAAATTTAGAAGGATCAGAGAGCATTATGACCATATCAAACGAAACTGAATCTGTATGCCATGTATCAACAGCATTGCGAATATCATGTGGTGCATAATTAACGCCGCAGGCGACAGCGGGAACGGAGTGTCGCGCTAAACTGATTTTAGCTAAATTTGATAGGTGACCGGCAAGTTCAGGACTGTCACAAAACTGCTTGATAAAGGTGGATCTATAGCCTGCGCCGCGGCAGTATGACCCTAATCGGTTTAAACCAGTGCCAACGCTAACATTACGATTGTCATACATTTTAAGACAAATCTCGCGCATGATAGAGAGGCCTTCGTCAGAAAATATTTTAAACGCTGAACTTACACCAAACGCTGAGGGGCATTGCGCAATTTTTGCGTCTGAATATCCAAGGTCTTTGAGGGAAAGCTGTGTTTCAGGATACCCTAAATCTAAATGACGCTCAGCTGAAAATTCAGGTTCGTCGTTATATTTCACATAAGACTTAGGGCGCTCTTTGGGAAAAGGTAGAGTTGCCGGCATGTTGTGTTACCTCTTTAGATGTGTTCAAGATTAGATTTAGCTATCTAGTGCGTCGATAGTCAATGTGTTAGCATCAAGTTTGGTAATTGTAGCAGTGATATCACTTATACGTATTATGAACTTATAGTCGTTCCAACAAAGTCGATTGATATTCTTGTTCTGATGATTCATAGATAAGACGATAAAAATATTTGGGGAAAACATGGATTTGTCTGACGGGCTGTCGATATCTGTTGCTAAGACAGGTTTTTACACTGGATTTAATCGGTTTGTCGCCATTGGATCAAAACTCATACTCGCTTTGCTGATTTTATGGGCTTCTATAAGTCCGGAAAGCGCGGGGCGCATTCTGGCTAATATACAGTCCTTTTCCGTAAATAATTTTTCGGCTTGGTATATGTATGTGACCTTCTTTTTTGTTCTTGTTTGTTTTGGACTTGCTTTGTGGCCAAAGTCAGGTCGGACAATATTAGGCCCCCCTGACGCTAAGCCAGACTTCTCTAATTTTTCGTGGTTCTCTATGATGTTTGGTGCGGGTGTTGGCGTTGGTATGCTGACCTATTCTACGGCGGAACCGATTTTCCATTTCGCAAATAATCCGGATGTCATTCAAGGTTTTGTAGAGGCAAAGTCTGCAGAAAATGTTCGGCTAGCCTATAAATGGGCCGCTTTTCACTACGCCTTTACACCTTGGGCTTGCTACGGAATCGTAGGGATGGCGCTTGCGTATTTCAGTTATAATCGTGGCCTTCCCCTGACAATTAGGTCTGGCTTAGCCCCCTTATTTGGCAAGCATTTATCGGGGCCATTGGGGCATGTTGTTGATATTGTTGCTATTATTGCCACTATTGTTGGAGTAGGCGTGACAATAGGGTATGGTGTGTCTCAGGCCGCTTCAGGCCTTTATAATATTACAGGTGCCGATTGGATAACGACAGATACAGGTAAGCCGACTCTCACTGCGCAGCTTGTTGCCCTGGTAATCATTATGCTTGCCTCAACGGTTTCGGCTTTATCCGGAGTCAGGAAAGGCATTAAATGGCTTTCCAATATCAATATGAGCTTGTCATTCCTCCTCCTTTTGTTTTTTCTGATTTTCGGTGCAACTTTTTTCGCATTCAAAACTTTTTTCCTCTCGATTTGGGATTATCTTTTAGCCTTTCCTGAAATGTCGCTTTCGGTTTGGAGTGCATCCGGGAATGAGACTGAAAAGGCTCTTTCAGAATGGCAAGCGGCATGGTCTGTTTTTTATTGGGCTTGGTGGATTGGTTTTGCGCCTTTTGTGGGCCTTTTTTTGGCGCGGGTCTCTAAAGGCAGAACTATCAGGGAATATGTGCTGGGGGCTATGCTGGTCCCGACAGTGATGTGCTTGACATGGTTCGCACTTGTTGGCGGCACGGCTGTGAATTTAGAATTAACGGGTATTGCAAATAATTCGATTATTGGAGCAGATATCTCCGCCCAGCTGTTTGAGACTATCAATTTGATGCTTTCACCGGGATTAGCTGTTTTGATGTCGGTGATAATTGTTATCTTATTGCTTACCTTTCTAGTGACGTCAGCAGACTCGGCCATTCTCATTATCAATACAATTTCATCCGCGGGAGACCGCGCGCAAAAGCACGCTAAGCATATTATTGTTTGGGGGCTGTTTTTAACATCCATTGTTGCGGTATTGTTGAAAGTAGGGGGCCTGGATGCTTTGCGCTCCATCATGATTATAGGCGCTTTACCTTTCTCCATTGTTATGGCTCTTATGTCGGTTTCCCTTATAAAGTCTCTGTTGTTTGATTCGGATAATCAGAAATAATGTTGACTGACGTTAAATTAAATTGATGCAATTTCGCGGTCTCATGCAAAACAAGCGACTTGATCTTTCAAATCTTCAATAACTCAAGATAATGCTGTTTAATTAGTCAGACTAATATTGCGACGTATAATCATGATATTGTTGTGAAATTGTCACAATTTATAAAAAAATTTAGTACAGTGAGTAGTATTAGCAAGTCCGATGCCTTCTAGTATTGATAAAATATGTAGTTATCGTATTAAGGGTGCACACGTGGCGTGCCGCCACACTTAGAGCTACCAAGCTATGAAGGGGAATATAATGAAAAAACTTAATTTACTGGGCTGTACAGCGTTGGGAGCGGTGGTATCCTTTACCATGTCGACAACGGCTCATGCTCAGCTTGAAGACGAAGTGATTGTAACGGCAACTAAGCGAGCGGAAAGCGCTGCGGATGTTCCGATTGCTGTCACCGCCTTGGGGGAAAATACCCTCGAAGAGCTTAACGTTAATGTCTTTACAGATTATTTGGTTCAATTACCGGGTGTATCTGCTGGTGGTTCTGGCCCCGGAACGAGTACAATATATATTCGAGGTGTCGCCTCTACAACGCCCACATTATCTGTGGCGGGTGTTGCGGGCCTCGCGCCAAACGTGGCGTTTTACCTAGACGAACAACCTCTCGCTCAACCTGGTCGAAATCTTGATGTTTATGCAGCTGACTTGGAGCGTGTTGAGGTCTTATCTGGCCCGCAAGGTACGCTCTTTGGGGCGAGTTCACAGGCTGGTACTGTTCGCCTAATTACGAATAAACCAAAAATTGGTGTTGAAGAGGCGACTTTTAGAGCCGGATCATCTTTCACGGACGGTGGCGAAGCGAGCTTTAATGTTGAAGCTGTATATAATGCGCCGATTGGTGAGAATACCGCCATTCGTGGTGTATTTTACTATGATCAACAAGGTGGTTACATTGATAATGTTGCCGGTACACGGACTGCTGAGGAGTCTGCACGGTTCCGCCCATCCGGAACAGTACGGGATAACGGAACAGTTGTTGAACCTTTCCGGAATGGATTTCAAGCAGGCGCAGATTTGTCAAATGTGAACTTTCTTGTACTTGATAACAATGATCTCGTAGAAAATGATTTTAACGATACGTCATATTTTGGTTTTCGTATAAGTGCTTTACATGAATTTAATGAGGATTGGTCATTGAGTTTAGGATATGCGCATCAAGAGCTTGATTCAGACGGCGTATTTTTCATTGATCCAACATTAGGTGATGACCTTGATATTCAACGTTTTGCCAATGAAGAGCTAGATGACGATTTTGACAACTTTAACTGGACAGTAAAAGGACGGATTGCCGGACTTGAGGCGATTTATACGGGTGCCTTTACAGACCGTGATATTGATCAAGTTAGTGATTATACGGATTATCTCTTTGTCGGGCAATATTTCCCATATTATATTTGTGATCGTGGTGTCACTTATGATGGGCCTGTTGGAACTTATGGCTCACCAAATCCACCAACGGGTACTTGCCAAGCGCCTTTGGCCATTATTCCGACACAATCGAGTATTGAAGTCGAAACGCATGAATTCCGTCTCACGACAGACTCTGATAAACGGTTTCGAGCCACAGCAGGTGTCTTTTATAGTGATTTGATACTGGAAGAGGTTGTAGACTTTACCTACCCTGGGGCTGAACTTACGACAGCACCTGATGGTTTAGGCGGTATTGTGACTGGCTTCGGACCGGGGACATCGCCTCCGGGTTCCACATTAGTTTTTCCGGATGAGATTTTTCCAGAAGGCGTGATTTTCAGAAATGATATAACACGAACTGACGAACAATTTGGTGTCTTTGGAGAGGCTACATTTGATTTTAATGAGCAATTTGCTTTGACATTAGGAGCGCGTTATTTTGATGTTCGCGTTGACCTTGAAGGCGGGTTTAGTAACCTCTTCGGATTTAGAGGGTCTGAAGTGGTTGATACGAACGCCGTTGGGCGGAGTTTGAACGATTTATTTGATGGTGTTAATAATGTGGATGAGGCTATCTCTGATGGCGTTATCATAAAAGTCACAGGTACATACACACCGAATGATGATCTATTATTCTATGGTACCTATTCTCAGGGCTTCCGACCTGGTATTTTGAACCGTCCTGTGGGCGCTGAGGGACCTCCGCCATTTACGGTCCCTGCAGAAGTTGATACGGATGATGTTGATAATTTCGAACTGGGTTGGAAAACGACATTGCTTGATAACCAACTTCGCTTTAACGGCGCTGCGTTTTTCATCGACATTTCCGATTTGCAGACGACGATTTTCGACCCGAATATTGTGAACCTTTTCTTCTCTGATAATGCAGCAGATGCAGAAGTTTTGGGTATCGAAGGTGATATTACTTATGCGCCTGAAGCCATTCAAGGTCTTACCATTAACGGAGCCTTCTCTATACTCGATAGTGAAATCACTGAAGTCATCACGCCAACAGGCGACGTTGTTGAGGGTGATGAGCTTGCCTTTGCGCCAACTTTCCAAGGCAATCTGCGGGCACGTTACGAGTGGGATTTGGCTAATGAGCTAATCGGTCATGTCCAACCGAGTATTGTGTATTCATCAGCGTCGAACTCTGATATTTTGCAATTTAACACTGATCGTGTTCAAGGTTTTACGCAAGTTGGACTGGCTTTAGGTGTATCTGCTGATAGTTGGTCAGGTGAAATATACGCCAATAACTTATTGAATAGTCAGGGCGAAATATCTCGTGCTTTTGGTAATGACGTACAACGTGTAACGCCAGTACGTCCTCGGACTATTGGAGCGCGTGTAGCGTATAATTTCCGATAAGCCTTTGCTTATTTAAGATAAAAGTAATACTTAAACACCTCTCTTATG
>CAZHPV010000094.1:0-6294 GCA_964534845.1 uncultured Caulobacterales bacterium | reverse complement strand
TGCTGTTATTATTTTATTGGGACGGTTTGATATTTTGGCGATTGGCTTATTTGAAGGACTAGCCGATGTCCATAAGGTTGCCAGTAACAAAATCCTTGATGTTAAAGGTGTACGTCTCGTTGAAACAACTGTCGTTGTTGATGTCATCAAATATAATAACCGAATAGCGAAAATAGTCTCAGCTTAAGTTTTTCGACTCGTCTTACCCGTTTTGAGTTTTGCAATCGCGCGGGCGGCACGCCGACCCGAGAAAACGCCGTCAGCTATAGACAGACCACTTACATAATTCCACGAGGCAACGCCGATCGCATTTCGTCCTGCAGCGTATAAACCTGACACGGCGTTGTTCTTTTCATCCAGAACCTGCCCCGTCTTCTCATTAACCTTCAGTCCGCCCAGAGTGAGAGTAGGGCAAGGATAGAGCTTGGCTGATAGGCCGATATTTATTCCGAAAAATGGCGGAGATAGGAGGGGGAAGACGTCATCGGATGTTTTACCAAAGGGGTCATCGGCTTCGTCTGTTGCGTAGCGGTTATATTGTATACATTGCGTGGCTAGGCTTTCAGGGGCGACGCCTATCTTTTTCGCCAATTCTTTTAGATTTGCGGCTTTTTTTGCGCCGAAGTAAATGTTGAGTTTTGCCAAGGCTTTTTGAAAGGCGAGTGCTTTATCGCCGCTCACATCATTTAGGGCCTGTTTAACGGTTGGCTTGTCCAGTATCAGCCACGCTTCCCCGTTATGATTTTCGACGGTTTCAACGCCCAGAGTGGCCCCGTAAACCATTTCATTTATGAAGCGTTTGCCCGACAGATTGACAATCATGCCTTTGGCAAAGGAAAGGGGAGGATTGATAAAGCGCCACGCCGTAATCCGGTCCATATTGCCAATTGCACCGCCGGCTGTTTGCCCCAGCCTTATGCCTGCTCCACTGTCGCCGTCAGTACCAAGCGGAAAGGCGCGCTTATACTTTGGCGCATAATGTGAAACCATTTCACGATTAAAAATAAATCCACCCGCAGAAAGCAGGACGGCTTTATGTGCGCGGATAAACGTTTCTTTCCGGTCTTTTTCTAAAGCCTTGGCTTGGGCAAATAGTCGCAAAGCGCGTTTCATAAAAAATTTTGATCCCGGTATTATTGGCGGGAACATCGCTAATAGACGCTGAGCTTTCTGACGTAAGGCAAGATAGGTTTCCTTTGTTTCTTGGTCAGCAAAACTGTAGGCCTTAACGCCAATTACAGCCCCTTCCTTGTCCAAGATGATTTGGCGGGCCTCGTAGTAAGTTCTTAAATCCAATCCCTTATCCAAGGCTGCATCCCGTAATGGGTCAAATAAGGAGTTGCCGAGATTAGTTGCTTTACGACCTTGTTCAATCGGGACATAGCCTCGGTGACCACGCGCGGCGGGTTGTGCTTTTTCATTATAGGGAGAAACGAGGGAATTATCTGAGTGGTACAAAAAATATTGGGGTGCCGGATAGGACGTTTTATGCGGCCAGAGGCTGGAGCGTAGATCGACACCGTGGTCTTCCATCCAACTTATTGTCGGCGCACTTTCTTCGCAAAAGCGTCGGAGTGTGTCTTTGTTCACAATGTCGCCGATTTCCATTTCTAAATAGTTGAACATATTATCCGGGCTGTCTGGAATGCCCGCTTCTTTTTGCAACCGTGTGCCCCCACCCGCATATATAACCCCGCCACTTGCGGCCGTTGCCCCGCCACTCTTAAACCTGTCAAGAGCGATAACGCTTTGTCCGAGTTCTAAGGCCTGTAGGGCACAGGAAATACCCGCACCTCCAACACCGATGATGACAATGTCGGCTTGCGCATCCCACGAAATATCATTGGGGGACTTAAGCTTCATGGCTGCTTCTATTTGTGAGTGCCAGTGTGGATTATCCGGGTTCATAACCCCTCCATATACGCATAATTCGACGATAAAATTACGCAAAATACATAATATACAGGAATTATATCACTGAAAGCGTAGAAAAAATACAAGTTTATTGCGCATTAT
This sequence comes from uncultured Caulobacterales bacterium, assembly GCA_964534845.1. Taxonomy (GTDB): domain Bacteria; phylum Pseudomonadota; class Alphaproteobacteria; order Caulobacterales; family Maricaulaceae; genus CALCKU01. The sequence goes on along the minus strand of CAZHPV010000094.1, from coordinate 4,278 downwards.
GAATTTGTCGGTTAATCCTTTTTATTGGGAGGAACGGTATTTATGCTAAATCCAAAAGTTGCAATCGTTACAGGTGCTAGTCGAGGGGCGGGCAAGGGTATAGCGGTCGGGCTCGCACAAAAGGGCATGACGGTTTATGTAACGGGACGGACCAAAAAAATTGGCAAAGCGAAAGGATGGGACGGAACGCCTTTGCCCGGAACAGTAGAAGAAACGGCAAAGGCTTGCACGGATGCTGGCGGTAAAGGCGTGGGGGTTATTTGCGATAGCGCTGACGATAGTCAGGTTAAGGCACTGTTCGAACAGGTCATGGATGAACAAGGGCAAGTGGATATTTTGGTTAATAACGCGGCCTTTATTCATCATCAATTAATTGAGCAAAAACCGTTTTGGGAAAAGGAGCTCGACGCCCAAAAAATACTTGATGTGGGTTTGCGCTCTGCTTATGTCGCAAGCTGGCATGCCGCCAAGATTATGGCAAAGCAAAAGTCCGGTTTAATTGCTATGGGGTCCTCTTTCGGGGCGAGTTGTTATATGCACGGTCCTGCTTACGGGGCGCAAAAGGCTGGGCTGGATAAATTAGCCCATGATATGGCTGTCGATCTTGAACCTTTTAACGTACAGGCCGTCTCTATATGGATGGGGCCATTGCTAACGGAGCGAGCCTTAATTGCGGCCAAGGTACACCCTGAACAATATAAAGACTTTATAGCAATGGCGGAAACACCTGAATTTACCGGCCATATACTTTATGCAATTGCTACGGATCCTAAAGCGGCAGAAATTAGTGGCCATACTTTAGTCGGAGCAGAGATTGCTAAAGAGCGTTATAGGATGAAGGATATAAATGGGAAACAACCCCCGTCTCATCGGTCTATGTTGGGTTCACCCAATCCCCCAAACCCTGCGCGGGTTTACTAACTACGTGATAAAGTCCAATTCCATAATCGTTATAATCGCTATCTCGATGGTTTCTGCAATTGGAGGACTAGTTTTTAATACTATGCCGCTTCTGCTAAGCAGCGCTGCAGACGCCTTTAATATGGGTGCCTCAACCCTTGGCAGCTTGTCTTTAACCGCCGGCATAGGATACTTACTGGGTACGATTACCACACCTTTCTGGGTTGACCGCGTTAAGTGGAAACCTATGGCAGGCCTGATCGTCGTGAGTGTGACTTTGGCCTTTGGTTTGAGTTCTATGCTCTCTGGGGTCGCTTTATTTGCAGGATTTGCCCTGTTCGGTTTTTTATGTGCACTGGCTATTGGTTTAGCTATGCGGGTCTTGGCAATAATGCCTGAACCCGAACGTGCATTTGGTACGCGTCTGTCTGTCGAGCTTATTTCAATTGGGCTGTTTCTAACTGTTCTGCCGACAGTTTTTATTGCCAAGGCCGGATTTTCCGGCGCCATGTACGGCTTGTGCGCCTTTACTTTATTATTGGGTGTGGGAGCCTTTCTAATGCCTAATCGCGCTGAACTTGGTAAATCCGGTTCTTCCTCATCAAATAACTCTCCTTACCCGAGCTGGGATACGGCTTCTAATGGCTGGATCATTCTCGCGATATTTTTAGTTTACCTGCTTGCTAATGTCGGACTGTTCTTTTTTTTAGCGGTCATAGCGCAGGATTTTAAACCCAATCCCGAGCAATTTGGCGTCATGTTTGGCGGCTTAAAATGGCTTGGGGGTGTGGCAGGCATGGTCGGAGCCTTTATAGGGGCACGGCTTGGACTTCGCTTGCCACATCTTCTTTCTGCATTGCTTTTACTAGGGGGCGTTGCCGGTTTATTCACAGCCTCAAATTTTACAGCTTTCATGATTTCCAGTTGGGTCTGGGAGTTTGGATTTACACTCGGGTGTCTGTATATGACGACGGCAATTTCGCGATTTGATCCATCACGCAAACTCGTCATGTTAGTGCCAGCGGCTTTTGGTGTTTCCATGATATTTGGAGGTAAGATCGCGGGGCAAATTCTTGAAACGGGCACGCCAAGCGGACTTTATTTATTGGTCGGTCTTTGTTCTATCTTACCAACACTCTATCTTTACCTGACGCGTATTACGCCGCCGATGGAATCAATTTCCAATGAACAAAAGGAACCGGTTTTATGAAATTATGGACGGGTTTGATTTTATCAGGCACCCTGATGTTGGCGGGTTGTCAGAAACAAACGAGTGATGTGCAAGATACGACGAGTAGTCTTAAAAAGGACGAAGCTGGGACAGTTGCGCCCAATTTACAATCCAGTCAACTAACCGAATTACCTCTACCCCCTTTCCCGGATTATCCGGCCCCAAAACACGCTCTGGATATAGCAGATGACGGACTTATTTATTTTCCGATTACAAGCCCATATGATTTCTCCCGCGTGTTAAAAGGCTATGATGCGTTAGAAAAACATGCGGGTCAGGGCGTTCTCAGTTTTCCAAAGACCGTCCCAGCGGGGACCTCCGTTCCGGCCATGGTTATTTTACATGGTAGCGGTGGTATTAAGGAGGGTAGGGAGTATGAATATGCGCGCCTGTTCAATGAAAACGGCATTGCAGCATTCGTTATAGATTATTACGCCCCGCGGGGTGTGACTAAAGATACGCCCTATGTCATGAAGACAATGGCGACAACAGAAGTTGATGTAATATCAGATGCCTATTCAGCCTTAAAAATTCTTGGGACTCATCCTTTAATCGACGCGACCCGCATTGGTGTAACGGGTTATTCCTATGGGGGTATGGGCACTCGCTATGTTCTGGATAAGCGCCTTAAGAATATCATGGCGCCGGATAGCCCCGCCTTTGCGTTGCATATGGATATTTACGGGCCGTGTCACCAAAATACGGGGGCTTGGGAAACGACAGGGGCGCCCTATCTGGCAATATACGGCGATAGTGATAATTCGGTAGAGCCTGATAAATGCATGAAGGTTCAGGAAAAATTGAAAGAAGGCGGTAGCCCGGTCGAAGCGCATTTAATTGCAGGCGCAGGTCACGCTTGGGAGATGGGTGAGTTAAAAGAATTTAAGGGCGGTTATGTACGCGGATGTGAATTTAGCTGGGATCGGGAAACCGGAACGTTTTTGGTTGACGGCCAAGCCGGATTTCAACCGGAGCCTGATATGACACGGCCCCAACGAGCAGCGGTAAGGGCTGGCTTGGGGGCTTTAGCCGGAAAATGTGTAGGGCAGGGTTATACTATCGGACGCAATGCGCAAGCCGATAAAAAAAGTAAAGCCATACAGCTTGAATTTATGAAACGCATTTTTGGACTTTAAATGATGATGACCTTACAGGACATGTCGGATCGCTTGGAGATCCAAGACCTATTAACGCGCTATAGCCACCATATTGATAGCCAAAATTTTGAAGGTTTGGACGATATTTTTGTGGCGGACGCTTTTATTGATTATACGGCAGTCGGGGGGCAAAAAGGGACATTGCCGGAAATAAAAGCCTATCTTTCTGCGGCTTTGGTGCCGTTTACGGGCATGCAACATATGTTGGGTTTGCCCGAGATAAAAATAGAGGGCGATGTGGCGGATGTGCGGACAATTTGCTTTAACCCCATGGTTCTCGAAATGGAGGGCGAGCAAAAAGTTTTTTTTGTAGGGGTTTGGTATGTCGACGAAATGGTGCGCGTAGGTGGGAACTGGCGGATAAAAACCCGTCGCGAAGAATTATCCTATTTCCATAATCTGCCCGACGGTTTCGAGCCCGTGCAAACGTGATTTTTAACGGCTATCCCGTAAAGACCTGCCCCCCGTCCAGAGCAATGGTCTGACCTGTAAGGTAACGGGCTTCATCCCGGCACATCATCGCAACAAATGCGCCTATATCATCTTCACAATCGCCAACATAACCAAGTGGAATAGACGCCTGAAAATGTGCGGCCTCTTTTGGGTTTCTCTCTATCCAGCCAGCTAAGGCAGGGGATTTTGCATGCGGCATTATACAGTTCACTCTTATACCGTATTTGCCCCATTCATTGGCTGCGGCGCGCGTGAGTTGTTGTGTTGCCGCTTTCACAGCAGCGTAAACACCATATGTGCCGACGTCCCAACGCTTCATAACGGAACTGCACAGGTTAATGACATGCCCCTTTGTCTCTTTGAGATGAGGATAACAGGCTTTCATCAAGCGGAAGGTCGCGAGTGGCCCTGACTCAAAATTTCCTTGAAAATCCTCATCGCTTATTTTTAGTAACGAGCCTCTGGCAACTTCCTGTGCATTATTAACAAGGATATCCAAACGTCCGAATTCTGATACGGTTTCGCTGAGTATATTAT
>CAZHPV010000093.1:0-6337 GCA_964534845.1 uncultured Caulobacterales bacterium | reverse complement strand
GTTTTATATGGGACTGATTCTAGTGGTGACTATGACGCTATGGTGTCACGGCTTCTGGATGAGGCGTGGGAAACGCCTGATAAAGAAAAGCACATAAATGTTTTTCAGGGCATACATTCGCACTTACGCGAAAGCATGTGGGCGAACAAACCAGCAGGCGCGACTGATCCTTGCGCTAGCAAAAACCCACTCTCTAATAATGCCGTCTCTGGGGGTGGATCGCCCTATCCGGAAACGGTTGAGCTGAAAGGCTCATTGATAAAAATCATCATATTGAACGTGATTTCTGGATTATTTGCGGCCGCGTCTGTCTGGATGTTTTCTACGGGAGATAGGGGCTGGTATTTACTCTTTTTCCCCGCCTGTTTTTTGATAGCTCTGTTAATGCTGGTTAAGCGTCCGAAAGTAATTTTGGAGGCCGATCATATTACCCTATCGACTATGGGGCGCAATATGACGCATAAGTGGAGTGAGCTTTCAAATATTGGATATAGGAAAATATCCGCATCTGGCAGCAAGACCTATTTATTGACCGCCGATAAAATTGTTAAAGGCAAAGTTAAAAATATATCGCTCGGGCCGTTTGATGTGAAAATGAAACCGGACGCGTTTTTACAGCTGGTCTATAATTATCAACAGGACGCCCTTACGCATACGCACAGAGGCGGTTGATTAGCGATGATTACAGCTTACACCGCCAATACGCCCAATGGGGTGAAACTGACCATTGCTTTGGCGGAGCTGGGCCTTGCGCGCGGCGCGGATTATACGCTTAAAATCTTAGACCTAGGCGCGCGCGAGCAAAAGCAGCCAAGCTTTCTCGCGGTCAATCCCAATGGCCGTATCCCCGCCATTGTCCACCATAAAGAGGGCCGCGATATTCGCGTCTTTGAGAGCGGCGCGGTCTTGCTCTATCTGGCGGAGACCTTTGGCGCGCTCCTGCCGAAGGCTCCTGCCGCGCGGATTGAGGCTATCGCATGGACCTATTTCCAAACGGGCGGCATAGGCCCGAATATGGGGCAGGCCGGCTATGCCAAGCGCCAATCCGACACCGCCAGCTTTGAGCGCTTTAACGCCGAGAGCCACCGCCTCGTCTCCGTCATGGAAGGGGCCTTGGCCAAGGCCGACTATCTCGCGGGGGACTACTCCATCGCCGATATTATGAATTTCGGCTGGTTGGGCCGCGCGCCAGACTATTTTGGCTTCGACCTCACGGACTATCCTAATGTGCGCGGCTGGCTGAAGCGCATTGAGGCGCGGCCCGCGGTTAAGTTAGGTTTGGCGGTCTTTGATTAATTTAGGCTAGGCTTGTTAGCCCCTTCACGCCGCAATCGCGATGCGACTAATAAAGGTTTTGCTATTCCGTCAGCTTGTTGAAAAAAGGATTGGCTCCATGGGATAGATGTTTTTCCAGTCATTATGTTTTCTGATGGAACACCTATGTCTCTTAGCCTATTATTTAATCCTGCATCATCATTGTAATTTAAAGCATACTTCCATGCTTTAGATTTTTCTAGTTCAATTCTTTCACTATTTTGTCTTGCTGCGTCGAAACCAACTATAAAAATACATTCCGCCTTAAGCATTACTTCCCTGATTGACTGCAGGTTTTCTTTTTGCTTCGGTGAAATATCATTCATGTATGATATTTCTTTGGCCTGTTGGATTATTGAATATGACGATGGCCTCTCTTTGGGCTTATTGAAAGAGCCATAAACGTGAAAAATTTCAGGAATTAATTGATTAGCCATATCTTTAAATTTTGGTATTTTTTTTATGGATTCACAAAAAAAATCTTCGATTATTGTATCATAATTAAAAGTTACGATTTTCAAATTATTTTTAAAATTGCTTGGGGTCTCACTTTCGTCTTCCAAGTGTTTTCTTAATAAGGCCGACATCCAATTTTTTATCGGCTTTTTTTCACCCTGACTTGGAATGGGTTCGCGATGCCATATATTTGTCGGTGATAAATATGATGAGTCATAATCTTGATGGTATCCGCGACTCACATGTCTTGGAAGTTTTTTTTCATATATTTTATTATGTATGGACCAAGTTGAATATAATTTTGATATTTCAGTAAATGCCGGATAGCTGGATGCAAATAAGTCAATTGAATCTGCATATGAATCTTCGTCCACAGCTTTTATAAACTCATCTAATTGATTAAATAATTTTGTTTCCTGGTGCGCCAATAAGAATTTTGCAAACCCTCCTGTAAAGAGGTCTCTTTCTATATTATAATTAGGAATATCGGTGTTAAGTTTTTCATTTAATAGATTTGTGTATACCTCAGCTCCTGAAGGTAAGCCAAAATCTACACTTCCACCTGCACCAACAATAACCACTGTTTTCTTGTCGAACATTCGTCTGTCTCATCACTTGAATTTTTTGTATTAAATGCTGTAATACAGATTCGCCTCGTGACCAAACCTCCATCGAGTAAACCCAAAAGTCAGCCCCCATTCATCGCGGTTTTAATGTAGCCTCTCTCATGAAAGATTTATGCGTGGGGTTTGCGGCTCTGATTAGGGCTTTCGAGCTTGCGCCTTCAGGCCATCCCCTATCAGGTGACGCCGTTTAAAAAGCATGGTATATTCTTGCTAAAATAAGGATGCCTTACCTCATGACCTCACCCGCCATTAAAATCACGGCCCTGCTGGGCGGCCTTGTCCTCATCGCGGGTGCGGCCTTTCATATGACAGGGCTGGCTGGCGCCAAGGCGGCCGTGTCCGGCATAGAGTCCGAGTTTTTCAAGATGACCTTGCCCGTTATGTGGACCATACCGTCTGTGCATTGGGCGTTTGTCGGGTTTTTATCACTGGGACTCGCGCAATATAAATCCAAAGCCTGCGCGGCGATTTTGATTGCCTTCGGGATTATGATGCTACTCGACGCCTTGGTTACCTTTGTATCTGCGGGCCTGTTTCTGGGCGTTTATATTATGAGCACGGCGGGTGTGTTATTGCTGGTGAGCGGCTTGATGTTGCGCAAGGCGGCACACGCCGGATAATCGCTTTATCTCTTTAGCTTTTGATCTCTGTCGAATTTGCACCCCTGTAAAAGAGGTGGTAGGTCTGCGCACACAGAATTAAAACGGATAGCGTATATGGAATATTTACACACAATGGTTCGGGTCAAGGATATGGATGCGAGCCTGAAATTTTATTGTGAAGGTTTGGGACTTCAAGAAGTCCGGCGCGTAGACAATGAAAAGGGGCGGTTTACCCTTGTCTTTCTGGCCAGCCCAAAAGATGTCCAGAGACGTAAGCCTACCGCTTCAGATCCGGCCATGCCCTCAGGCCTTCCGATGATAGAGCTGACATATAACTGGCCTGACGAGAACGGTAATGTCGAGGATTACGGCGAGGGACGGAATTTCGGACACCTAGCCTACCGCGTAGAGAATGTATATGAAGCTTGTCGCCGGTTGCAGGCTATCGGGGTTACGATTAACCGTCCCCCGCGCGACGGCCATATGGCCTTTATACGCAGCCCGGATAATATCAGTATCGAGCTTTTACAATCGGGTGAGCGGTTGGAGCCGCAAGAGCCGTGGGCGAGTATGGCCAATAACGGTAAATGGTAAGAAGCGGGGCTTATTGGCCCAAGGCACAGGCTGGCGGGCTAATAGTCCATGTCCAAAGCGTGGCGTACAATCCATGCGTGGTCTTGGTCATACCGCAAAATTGGCTCGGCATTGGAAATATTGACGAAATGGGTTGTTAGCGAACCCTCTTTCCATTGATGCAGGCAATAGCCGCCTATAGCGTCCGTCAGGAGAACACGGTTATCTGGAATATCAGGGTCTATCGGGGCTAGGTTTAGCGCGACTTTCGGGGCAATGGGTTGGGCCACAGTGACATATGTGTGCGCGAAACGCTGCGTAATATTGCGGTGGATATGGCCAGCGATTATCTGGACGATATTTGTGTGAGGTTCAATAACGGTCTTGAAGCGTTTGACCCAATTATCCTCGGGCGAGGCTGTTAGCCAGCCAATTCCGGTATCTATGGGAGGATGGTGCATTGCGATAAGTGTTGGCCGCTTAGGCTGTTCTGCCAGTTTCCGTGAAAGCCAGTCGGCCCGGTATTCACAAAACGCACCACCGTGTAACCCTTCTTGGAGCGTATCAACCACGATGATTCTCAAGTCATAGTCTTCAATCGTGAAATTCAAGAACCCGTTTTCCATAAGCCCGGTTTTAAAAACCGCCTCAAAAGCGTCCCTGTCGTCATGGTTACCCATGGTGTAATATTGCGGGATGTCAATTTTCTCCAGCAGGGCTTTTGCGCGGCCATAGGCCCAGCCATTCCCGCCCTCAATCAGATCACCTGTTGCTAGAATTAGATCAGGCTTAACGGATAGTGCATTTATGTGAGCTATGGCTTTTTCAAACCGAGCGGCATTGCGATCGAATTTGTCAGGGCCGTCAAATCCAATATGTATATCTGTCAATTGAACGATTAACATAGGGTTTTAACGCTAAGCACTTTATTTGATTTGAATGAAATGTCTCTTCTCCGTTCGACGGTGTATTCTGGTTAGGGTTTATCGTTGACGAAAAAGGGGTCTCCATTTGGTTTTAAGAATAATCCTTCCATCTCACTGCGGGTAAACGGCCTTGACCCCAGTCGTCCAAACACGGCCATTTGATGACCGCTCTCATCGACTGCACGGTCACGGTCTATTCCTTTTGATAGAGCGAGTGCCGGTTTTTTAGTCCGTTTATAGGCGATAAGTTCGGGTTTGGGCTCAGGCGAAAATCCGTAGAAATTCGGCTGACTGTCAGGGCTGGTAAGCTGTATGACTTTCAATCCTGCCGCGCCATCGGCAACATAAGCAAAGAGAGAGGCATTGGTGGCTCCGACAATCACATCGCGAACGTCAGTCATGCTGCCATTGAAGGTTTCGCGCATATATAATCTGGGCGCTTCAGGCTTCTCAATATCGATAATAACAAGCCCTTCTTCCCCGCCGGCGACATAGGCATAGGTACGCGCTAGGTAGAGGCCATTTGCATTTTTCATGGAAAATGAGGCCTGTGGAACGGCTTTGGGGGCGTCAAGCTGCGTGACGTCAAATAATTTGAGTCCCTCACTATCAGTGACCCAGAGATAGCGAAATTGTATATCGGACTGTCGGGCGTCATTAAGCGGTAACGTTGTCTTGTGAACCGGGTTTAGTGGGTCGTTAAGGTCAATAACAGCCAAACCATCTTTTGTGGTTATATAGGCAAAATGCCCGGCGAGGGTGACATGTCTTGCGTCGTTCAAAACGCCGCCCGGATTCCAGGTAAGTGCGCGTTTAAGATGATTATTGCGCGGCTCTCCGTCAGCAAGTGTATTAACATTGACGAGTATCAACCCGTCTTGTCTATCCGTAACGACCGCATAATTATATAAAGGGTGAAAGGGCTGTTCCTGATTGGCTTCTTGCATTTCAGGCGTATTCTTTGCGGGGTTTATAGGCTGATTGGTTGGCAGAGCCATGCAACTCGCATCAGGGGTTTCAACATTCGTATCATGTCCGAGTTCGGAGAAAGGAGAGGCGACAATACGCTCCGAAATACCCTTATTAGCGATAGACGCTACATCATAGACGCGGAAGCCGCCTTTGCCTTCTGCGACATATAAATATTCACCGCGTAATTGTAGGCAGTTTACGTCGCCGCCCGTTTTCTGAGTTACATTTGCGATCTCTTCAATAGCGCCAGTTTCACCGGACCATTTATTCTCGGTATCGAAAATTTTGCCGCGTTTCCAATTTATCAATTCGCGCTGATTTTTTTCGACATGGGCTTTGTAATAATCTGGATAAGCATATTTATGTAGATATGACCCAAAGACACTTTGTGGCTCATCCCACTCCGTGACCCGTATGGCTTCGAGATTGCCTTCCCCTCCGACATAAGCGTGCAGTCCGACAAAGTTTACATAATTAGTGCCCAATAATAAAAGCTGGGACATTATGGCATTATTGTCACCCTGATCTGAAAGGTGGCAGTCCGAACAGGTTTTGGTTTCTTCCTTTCGTACTGTGTGCGGAAAATGCGGGGCAAAGGCTTGGGAGGAAAATCCTACAGCAGAGACAGGGGGCTGTTGCACGTAAATGCGTTCACGGTTCAAATTGGTTGACGATAATACGAGCGCCGAGGTTGATCTGATAGGGGCTGTTGTATTGCCTTTTGAGGTTTGATGTTTGCCAAGCTGGAACATCTGATCGCGCGCGACTTGAGGGTTATATGTGGCATAATTTCGGCTCACACCGCCGTCATATTTATGCGAGGGCTTTTTCCAATTGGCTTCAATGGGAAGATGGCATCCCCCGCAAG
>CAZHPV010000092.1:0-6426 GCA_964534845.1 uncultured Caulobacterales bacterium | reverse complement strand
CCATAAATAAGCGTTTAAAATTCAGAGCTTAGCCTGTAAACTTCAACACTCTCGCCTTCTTGTTTAGCGGCTTCGTTCGGGGCCTGTTTGATGAAGGCATTGGCTTTCGCAAATGGGCTTAATAGTGAGCTGTCTTGACGTGACATGGGTGTAACGACGAGCTTGCCTGTTGAGGTGAAAGTTAGTTTTGCACGGTGATAAATTTCGCGCGCGCCGTTTTTTCTAAGGGCTTTTGTTAAACTGGCTTTCACCCAGAGTGGTTCCGTGCGCTGTGTGGCGCACAGGCCTTCTATAAGAGGACGCAAAAACAAAAAGGCACAGACAAGACCGGAGGCCGGATTGCCGGGAAGTCCTAAAACGCGCGAAAGATGCCCACTAACGGTTTTCATCGCCAGCCACGTTGGCTTTCCCGGCTTTACGGCAATTTTTTCAAAAATTGTCGCATAGTCTGCCTGTTTAAATGCCCCTCTGACGAGGTCAAAATCTCCGACAGACGCCCCGCCTAAGGGTACGATAATATCACAGGCTTGGGCCTTCTTTATCACTTCGGCCAAGGCGGATGGGTCGTCCGGGATAATGCCGTAAAATTTGGCTTGTCCGCCCCACGCTTTCACAAGGGCGGAAATAGCGAATTGCGTGGAGCTTATAATCTGGCCCGCTTCGACAGTCGTTCCTACGTCTTTAAGTTCATCGCCATTGGAAAATATACCGATTAAGGGGCGTTTGGTCACGGGTAGGTGGGTAATATTTGCCGCTGCTATTGTGCTTAAATGTATGGCATCCAAACGTGTGCCTTTAGAAAACAAGATTTGACCCTTTTTAAAATCTATTCCGGCCTGCCGAATATGCGCTGGAGGGATTTGGAGATCATTGATCGTAATCTTATCACCATTGGCTATGACATCTTCCTGAATAACGATATGCTCAGCCCCTTCCGGGATAACGCCGCCGGTAAAAATACGCAGAGCTTGCCCGGGCTTAAGCGTGCCCTCAAAAATATGACCGGCGGGTGCGCTTCCAATAACTTTTAAGGTTCGCCCATATTCGGCATCTGCTAATCCCACCGCATAACCGTCCATAGCCGAGGCTTTGAAGGGTGGTTGGGTCAGGGCAGCTTTAACATCGTTTGCGAGTGTTCTCCCGAAAGCTTGCTTAAGGGGGATATTTTCGGTTTTGGGGGCTTTAATCGTGCTTCGAATTTTATCCAAAGCTGTGTCTACGGATATCAGCTCGGCCATTATCCGTCTTGCTTTTTATATGTTCCGGATTTTCCGCCGGTTTTTTCAATCAATTCGATTGCACTTATAGTCATGGATTTGTCGCTCGCTTTCAACATGTCATACAGCGTCAGACAAGCCACAGATACGGCTGTTAAAGCCTCCATTTCAATACCTGTTTGTCCTTTGGTTTTAATGCAGGCGGTAACGTTAATTTCTGTATCGGACGTGACTTCAATATTGAGTTTGGCCGAGGTGATAGGCAAAGGGTGACAGAGCGGTATCAGGTCAGCTGTGCGTTTGCTTGCCATCACGCCTGCGATTTCGGCGATGGTTAGGACATCTCCTTTTTTAGCGGTGCCTGTCCGTACAAGTTCGATGGTTTCAGGAGAGGCAATCAAGCGACCTGTGGCTACGGCCATGCGTTCGGTGACCGCCTTATCGCCGACGTCGACCATTTTAACCCGGCCATCTTTATCTATATGGGTGAGGGGGTTCGACATAATCAACTTTCGAGAAAACGCGGCATAAGCTCGACCATATTACAAGGCTTGTGGCGACTATCAAGTTGCGCGGCAATGACTTTATCCCAACCATCCTTAACCGCTCCGTTCGAGCCGGGCAGGGCAAAGATTATTGTACCGCCCGCCAATCCGGCAATAGCCCGTGACTGCAAAGTCGATAAGCCCACGGATTGATAGCTCACCTGATGGAAGATGACGGAAAACCCGTCAATAACCTTATCAAATAAGGGTGTGATCGCTTCAGGCGTAATATCACGTCCGGTTAACCCCGTTCCCCCTGTGGAGATGATCACGTCGATTTCAACCGTGTCTATCCAGTCTTTCACAGTGCGCCTGACTTTGGGAATATCATCGCGAACAATCGCTCTTGCTGCGAGTTTATGACCCGCCGTCGTGAGGCGCTCGACAAGCAAATCGCCCGACGTATCATTGTCTTGGGTGCGGGTATCGCTCACCGTTAATATTGCGATGCTCAGGGGTTTGAAAATAAGCTCTTCTTGTATGCCGTGTGCCATAGTCGATCTTTGTTACGCGTCTTTGCCTTATGCCTTGGTGGTTAGGATGTTTCTTGCCAGATTTTACGGGCCTGTCTATCGCTATCTTTCGGTTCAATCCAGAATGCGCCGTCATTGCGGTTTTCCTTTTTCCAAAAGGGGGCGTCTGTTTTAAGATAGTCCATTAAAAATGTGGCCGCATCAAAAGCGGTTTTACGGTGTGCGCTGGCGACTGCGACAAAGACGATGGGGTCACCCGGATATAGGTCGCCATAACGGTGGATAATAAGGGTGCGAATGCCCGGCCAGCGTTTCTGGGCTTGTTGCTCGATTTTGGATATCTCGGAATCCGTATAATTTGGATAATGCTGAAGATGTAAAATGGAAACATCGGACGTATGGTTCGCTCGCGAGGCATAATCTCTCACATGCCCCGTAAAGCTGACAACAGCGCCCATATCGGTATGGTCTTTGGTAAAGGCGTTTAGGCATTTTCCGGGATCAAAAATTTCAGCTTGAACGGATATCATAGTCACTACCTAGGGTGTTCTACCCACCACTTAGCGGCGGTAAAAAGGCGAGCTCGGTCGCATCTCCAATATCGCCGTCTTCGACGGCTATTTCATTGTTGATAATCAATCTGACCGTCGGAGCATTGAGGGCTTCACTCACGTGCGGGTTGCCTTCGGAAATAAATGCAATCAAATCCGCGCGTGAGTTTACAGACGCCGGAAGTGTTATGTGTGTCTCCCCATAACCCATAAGGTCTTTAAGGGGACCGAAAAACATGAGTTTTACCATGATCGTCCTATTATTTGCCGAAAAACGAGGCCCTAATAGCCTAATATCCTCGCTTTCATAGGCGATAATTGCAAGAATGGGAAGTGGCGGCAAATAAAGCGACTTGCGTGACAAATTATTCATTGCAATCCCAGTCTCACCTCTCTAGGTTTTGCCCCGATTAAGGGGTGCGTAAAAGTGAGTCCTTTGGACAATGGAAACGTGAAGCTAAAGCTGTTATGACAGAATTCTTACTTGGATATCTTCCCGTTATTATACTGTTTGGTATTGCGCTGGGCCTCAGTCTGGCTTTGCTTATCGGCGCGAAGCTTTTCGCGCCCGCGAGCCCCGATAGCGAAAAAGTCTCCACATATGAGTGCGGCTTTAATGCGTTTGATGACTCGCGTATGAAATTCGATGTGCAGTTCTATCTCGTAGCCATCCTATTCATCATTTTTGATATTGAAGTCGCCTTTCTGTTCCCATGGGCTTTGTCCATTGGCAATGGCACAATGAGCATTTATGGGTGGGCTATCGGGATGTTGTTTTTAGCCGAGCTCGTCGCCGGTCTTTATTACGCCTGGAAAAAGGGCGCTTTGAACTGGAACTAAGCGGGACTGGAGCACTTAGTGTATGTCTAATCTTATCAAACCTGCTGGATCTGCGGCCCGTGACCTTGGGACGCCTGCCTATGATCCGAAAAAGCACGATCCCTATTTTGATGGTCTGTCCGATCAACTGGCCGATAAAGGTTTTGTCACGGCAGCGTCAGAAGACCTGATAACATGGGCCAGAACAGGCTCTCTTATGTGGATGACATTCGGTCTCGCCTGTTGCGCGGTAGAAATGATGCAAGCCTCAATGCCGCGCTATGATCTTGAACGCTTTGGCTTTGCGCCCCGTGCTAGTCCGCGCCAATCTGACGTGATGATAGTGGCCGGAACCCTGACCAATAAAATGGCACCCGCTTTGCGTAAGGTGTATGATCAAATGCCACTGCCGCGCTATGTGATCTCTATGGGGTCCTGCGCAAATGGCGGGGGGTATTATCATTATTCCTACGCTGTTGTGCGCGGCTGTGACCGTATTGTGCCTGTGGATGTTTATGTGCCGGGCTGTCCGCCAACGGCTGAGGCCTTGGTTTACGGCATTTTGCAGCTCCAGAAGAAAATTCGCCGCGAAGGGACGATAGAGCGCTAATGGAAGGCTTAGAAAGTCATATCACGGACCAGATGGGCGATGCCGTCAACGCTGTTCATGTAACAAACGGCGAAATGACCATTGAAGCGCGGCGCGCAGAAGTCGTTAAAGTCATCACCTTTTTGCGTGATGACCCATTGTGTAAATTTTCAAGCCTAATTGATATATGCGGCGTAGATTATCCGAACCGTGAGCGCCGCTTTGAGGTTGTGTATCACATGCTGTCCATGGGCCATAATATGCGCATACGTGTGAAAATTACCACCGACGAGGAAACGGCCGTTAATTCGATTACCAGCCTGTTCCCAAATGCCGATTGGTATGAGCGCGAAGCCTTTGACATGTACGGTATTATTTTTGATGAGCATCCTGACCTTCGCCGTATTCTGACCGATTATGGCTTTGAAGGTTATCCTTTGCGTAAGGACTTCCCGCTCTCTGGCTTTGTCGAAGTGCGCTATGACGAAGAACGCAAGGCGGTGGTTTATGAGCCCGTCAATCTGCCCCAGGAATATCGCAGCTTTGACTTTATGAGCCCGTGGGAAGGTGCGAAATATATCCTTCCTGGTGACGAAAAAGTGGAGGAGGGGTGATGCGGGTTGTTAAGTACCTAAAAATTTTGGTTTTCTTGCTTGGTGCAATGTTTTCTTTTAACACTGTTTTAGCGGAAGCTGATAATTCTCGTGTTGAAACTGCCGCAAACTTGAAAGCATGCCTAATTGATAACGAGGCGCAGTTGGCCAAGTTTTTAGATGGTGATGGAAGCAAGCAAAATCTTGCAGTTGTTAAAAGAGTTAAGTCGCGAATAAAGTTTTTGGAGGACGAGGCGCAAGAATTCTCTGATGTGGATCAGGTAGATATTAGTAAACTCCATAATGATAAAAAAAGACAATTGGAACTTCTAAACTCTAATCGGCATTCTATGTCCACATTTGAGTTTTACAGAGAGCGCAGCAAGCTCGATCATTTTAGCTTTTGTTCTGCAAAAGAAAGGGAATTCGCGGTTATCGAACGTAAGTTCCGTAGGGAAAGCGCTGAATATGTTACGAAAGCCCAAGAGCAAGAAATCATGGATACATTTGTTGATGTATTGATGGATCAAGGGGTCAATAAAATCCAGTTAAGAGAATGCGCTTTTTCACGAGCTACCGGAAGTGTTCCTCCTGTTAGGGGGGAAATGATCGAGCTTAAAGAAACCGGGGTGGACTTTAATCCTTGGATATGGACACATGTAGCTCTGTCATATTCTTTGAAACATCTTCATCAAAAAAGCGATGGCGTGAAGCCTTTACCTGAGACCGAGTGTAATAAACTGTTTTATGAAATGTTGGAAAAGTCGGATAAAAAAATAGCTAGGATTATTAAATCGTAACATGACCACAACTGAAGCCACACTCGAAGGTGATGATCGTAATTTCACCATTAATTTCGGCCCGCAACATCCGGCCGCGCATGGTGTGCTGCGCCTTGTGCTCGAGCTTGAGGGCGAGATTGTCGAGCGCGTTGATCCGCATATTGGGCTTTTGCACCGCGGCACAGAAAAGCTGATAGAGCATAAGACTTACCTGCAAGCTATTCCTTATTTTGACCGTCTGGATTACGTTGCGCCGATGAACCAAGAGCATGCCTTTTGCTTGGCGATTGAAAAGCTCATGGGGATTGAAGTCCCGCGCCGGGCGGAATTCATCCGCGTGATTTTCTCAGAAATTGGGCGGATTTTATCCCATATGCTCAATATCACAACACAAGCCATGGATGTTGGTGCGCTGACCCCGCCCGTTTGGGGTTTTGAAGAGCGTGAAAAGCTCATGGTGTTTTACGAGCGCGCTTGCGGCTCGCGCATGCATGCCATGTATTTCAGACCCGGCGGCGTCCACCAAGACCTACCACCCGCGTTGATTAATGATATGCTAAACTGGTGTGATCAGTTCCCGCAAAAGCTTAAAGATATTGAGACGCTCTTGACAGAGAATCGGATTTTCAAACAGCGTAATGTCAATATTGGCGTTGTCTCTCAGCAAGACTGTTTTGATTGGGGGTTCTCAGGCGTGCTTGTGCGCGGCTCTGGTCTGGCTTGGGATTTGCGCCGTAACCAGCCTTATTCTGTTTATGACGAGTTGGATTTCAAAATCCCTCTGGGTAAAAACGGCGATTGCTATGACCGTTATCTCTGCCGCGTCGACGAAATGTATGAGAGCTGCAAAATCATGA
>CAZHPV010000091.1:0-6597 GCA_964534845.1 uncultured Caulobacterales bacterium | reverse complement strand
ATCTTGGTCTCGACAGTAAAATAACTATGCCCCTTTGCGATATAATCGGCATTGGCGCCGACCATAATCATAACCGCGTCGGCAGCATCTGAGAATACCTGACCGTAACGGCTCTCATTCATATGATCATTGTAATCCGTCCAGTTAATCGGGATAATGCGGTTTATCGTGCGCAAAGGCTTGGACGCATCAATATCATCATAAGAAAAAAGCGCTTTGTCCTGAGTATTTAATAGCTTGCCCGCCCCCCAATTTCGTCCTTTCAGGCTGCGTAAAATACTGACCAAATTATCATCTCTAATGCGTTCAAGTTCGCGGATAGAATACTGTCCAGACTGGGCATCCGACTGACTGGCAATTTTATCAATAAGATCGTCAGTCAGCTCTGGAACATCCATGAGTTTAGTCCAAGGCCATTTTAACGCAGGGCCAAACTGCGCCATAAAATGTGCCATCCCCGCCTCGCCGCCTGCCACACGATAGGTTTCAAACAATCCCATTTGCGCCCAGCGCAAGCCAAATCCGTAAATTATCGCGTCATCAATTTCTTTGGTCGTCGCAATATCGTCATTTATCAACCAAAGCCCTTCACGCCAAACAGCTTCAAGCAATCTATCGGCGATATGCGCGTCAATTTCTTTTCGGACATGTAAGGGATACATGCCTATTTCTTGCAAAATACTTTGCGCCCTCTCAATAGTACTCACATTACCCACAAGTTCGACCAAGGGACATAGATAGACGGGGTTAAAGGGATGGGCGACAATGATTTGCGCAGGGCTTTTTGATCCTCTCTGCAACTCTGAAGGCTTAAATCCTGAGGTGGAAGACGCCAAAACAGCGTTTTCTTTACAATGATCTTGGATGTCACTTAAAACTTTTTGCTTTAGCTCTAGGCGTTCAGGTACGCTCTCAGAAATCCAATCAGCCTGTGCAACGGCACTCGCGATATTTGGGGCGAATTCCAATGTACCTTCATTTGGCAAAACATGCTCGTAAAGCGCAGGCAGTGATCGACGGGCATTCGCCAAAACCTCATTAATTTTTCGTTCTGCTTGCGGGTCGAGGTCATAGAGTTTGACATCCCACCCCATAAGCAAAAACCGCGCAGCCCATCCTCCGCCTATAACCCCCCCGCCAATAATCGCAGCGTGTTTGGTCATCGCGGTGCTCTTTTCGTTAAACCGAGTTTTTCACGTACAGCCTGAGGGGTCATAATATTGGCCCCAAGAGATTCAATAATCGTGACCGCGCGCGCCACAAGGCTTTGATTAGTCGCCAATACGCCTTTATCAAGCCAGAGATTGTCTTCTAGACCAACACGCACATTACCCCCAGCCAAAACGGCTGCTGCGACAAAAGGCATTTCATTACGTCCAATTGAGAATGCAGACCAGTTCCAGTCCTTTGGGATATTATTGACCATTGCCATGAAGGTGTTGAGATCATCTGGCGCGCCCCATGGAATACCCATACAAAGCTGCACTAAAGCCGGGCTATCCAGAATGCCGTCTTCGACCAGTTTTTTAGCATACCATAAATGCCCGGTATCAAAGGCCTCGATTTCCGGTTTTACACCAAGATTTGTCATCATGTTGCCCATCTCGGTTAACATGCCAGGTGTATTACACATGACATAATCAGCTTCGGCAAAATTCATTGTCCCGCAATCAAGAGTACAAATTTCGGGTAAGCAATCTGCTATCGGTTCCATGCGATCTTGCGCACTGCCCATATCCGTATTTTTCGCTAACGGAAGCGGAGAAGATGCCGGTCCGAAATATAGGTCACCGCCCATTCCAGCGGTTAAGTTTAACACCACATCTGTTTTGGCATCGCGGATACGTTCTGTTAGCTCCCGGTAGAGTTTTGGGTCCCGCGAAGGTGCGCCGCTTTCAGGGTCACGCACATGGCAATGCACAATCCCAGCGCCCGCCTTAGCTGCCTCAATACAGCTATCGGCTATTTGTTTGGGAGATCGCGGCACATGAGGGCTACGGTCTTGTGTACCGCCAGACCCTGTTACCGCGCAGGTAATAAACACATCCTTATTTATCTCTAATGGCACAGCGCACTCTCCATCCTAATGGTTCCCAGAGAACAAACCATAGGACAGCTTCGAAATAATGCTTTACAATTTACGAATAAAAATAAACATATTACGAATGAACAAATCTAATAAACACGGCCACGCCAGAGAGGTTACTCTCCTGCTTTTACCCGAAAGCTCGATCATGACTTTAGCGTCTGTCATCGATCCGCTACGCGCCGCTAACAGGCTCTCCCGTAAGCCTTTGTTTCAATGGCAAATAAAATCGTTTGAGGACCGTCCTGTTATGTTAACTTGCGGTGTTGATATCGCAATAGATGGCGTATTGCATGACCGCGACGAAGGGGAAATTCTGATTGTAATAGCGGGCTTTAATTACCAAAGACATATTACGCGCTCAGGACTGCAAACATTGCGTAGATTAGCCACCCGCTTTGATAAAATTTTTGCAGTTGAATCCGGCACATGGGTTTTGGCGCAAGCCGGAATTATCACGCACCAATCTGTCACAACCCATTGGGAAGACGTTGAGTCCCTTGCCCAGACATATTCAAGCCTTGATGTCAGAAAAGACCGATATGTAATTGATGGTAAAATCTGGAGTAGCGGCGGGGCTTCGCCTTCAATGGATATGATGCTACATTATATTCGCACGACCCATAACAAGTCACTCGCACTCGATGTGGCCAGTGTCTTTATTTATAATGAAACTACACCCCCGACCCATTCCCAACCGACTATTTCTTTAGGACGTATACGTGATATCGAGCCCCGCCTAGCCAAAGCTATAGGATTGATGGAAAACCGACTTGAAGAGCCATTTAGAATATCTGAAATAGCAAAAACTTTATCTATTTCAACACGTAACCTCGAAAAGCTTAGCCAAAAACATCTCGGCATATCACCCGGAGCCTATTATTTGCGCTTACGCCTTCAGGCAGCACGCAAACTCGTTCTTGATACCACGCTCCCTTTATTGGAAATATCAATCCGGACAGGCTTTAAAAGCCAAACAGTTTTTGCCCGCGCTTTCAAACGCCGATTTGGCACAAGCGCCCAAGCCCTACGCAGACTACAAAATGAGAGCCCCACATCTCCTTTATAATGTCAGGCTCGGTTTTTCACCACGCCTATAATCAGAGATAGGGCCATAAGTCCCATTACAAAAGAAAACGGCAGAGCTGCGACGATCATGGCCGCATTAATGGCATCAAGACCTCCGGCCACCAAAAGCGCCGCAATCGCCAAACCTAGAATAAGGCCCCATAAAACAATATGCTGCTTCACGTTCACGCTCCTTACACCACCTGAGGCTATCAAAGTAATAACCAACACCGCCGAATCTGCAGATGTCACCAGATACGTCATCAATAATATAACAATTATCAGAGACATCAGCTTGGCCAAAATTGGGCTAAGCATGAGATTAATCGTTGTAAATAATTGCGACGAAATATCGGCGTCAATTATTTGACCATTCGCGATACCGCGCAACTCCATGTCTATCGCTGTACCGCCCGCCGCTGCAAACCAGACGAAACACATAACCGACGGAACGATAAGTGTGCCCAATATATATTCGCGAATTGTCCGCCCTTTGGAAATACGCGCGAAAAACAAGCCCACAAACGGCGCAAAGGCGATCCACCACGCCCAATAGAAAATTGTCCAATCCCCTTGCCACTGCGCCAAAGCTTTTGACTTATCCGTCCCTACATCCTTCCAAATCTCTGTACTCATCCGCGGAAAGGCTAAAATATAGTCCCATATTCCGGCAAAAAACGTCTTTATAGCAAAGGCCGTTGCCCCGAAAACTATGAGAAACAGGATGACGAAAAAGGATAATCCCATATTGAGATTAGAAAGCCACTTTATACCACGTCCGACGCCAGACAAGGCCGATAAAGTCGAAGCAAACACTATCACCAGCAGGCAAAGTAGGGTCGCGATTAAAGCCGGTTTGCCATCTGGCTCCATCATCCAACTCGCACCCGAAATATTGTGCAAGCCGGACGCAAATTGTGAAACGCCGTACCCTATCGTAACGGAAATACCCAATATTGTTGCAAATACCGCGACAATATCAATGACATGTCCCAATAGGCCCGATAAACGATTACCAAATAAAGGTAAAAGAGCCGAACGAATTGTGAGGGGTTGGTCCTTGGTATAGGCAAAAAAGGCCAAAGCCAGCCCGACAAGCGCGTAACAGGACCAAGCCGTTAAGCCCCAATGCATAAATGACCATTCATAGGCTGATTTTACAGCTTCGGGACTCCGACTTTCGGCCAAGCCCTTAATAATATCGGGATTGTTATTGAATTGATAAATGGGTTCTCCTGTCGCGAATGTCAGCATGCCAATGCCAATGCCAGCCCCAAAGAGCATTGAAAACCACGACAAGCGCGAAAATTCAGGTTTATCGACTACCTTTCCAAGGCGTTGTCGTCCGGTGGCAGGCCACAAGGCAAGCCCGAAACAACTCCCAATAAAAACCAGGACAATATACATATACCACGTCGCGAAATGGAAAAGCACAAACCCCTTGGCACTTTGGAAAAAAGCATTTGCCTGACTAGGAAAGATGGCGATCAAAACTATAAAAATACCCATCAAAACCTTGGAGGATATAGCAACAATTTTATTAAAACCTATGTAAAAACCGTTACTTGCTGTTTTTACTTCAACTTGTTTTGCTTCACTCACCTGTTTTACCTCATTATAAAAGGATCTGCCATCGGTCCGTCCGATGTATTAATCCAAGTTGTCTTGGTACGGGTATAATCATATATCGCCTCGATACCCGCCTCACGCCCATACCCGGATTGGTTGGGGCACTCAACCACAGTCGGCATAAAATAATTACCGTCTAATGAAGCCGTTGGTGCCTGAGAAGATTTTGTAAGTGTCATACCGCCACAATGTATTATGCCATCCTGCCCGCGCGCGGTCTCTAGGGTTTGCGTTATATGACGAATTTGCTCAGGCGTACATAACGGCCCGATATGGGTCTTGGCATCCAATGGATCACCCACAATAATATCCTCGGCACGCTTTTTAATACGTTCAATTATAGTCAGCATTAAGGATTTATGGATAATCCCGCGAGAGCCCGCAACACAGGATTGTCCAGACGCTCCAAAATTTCCGGCTATTAACCCGTTGACAGCGCTTTCAATATCCGCATCTTCAAATACGATTAAAGGTGATTTGCCGCCCAGCTCTAACGTTGTAACTGCATAATTATGCGCCGAATTACCTATGACATGCGAAGCGGTTTCCGGCCCGCCTGTAAACGCAATGCGATCCATGTCAGGATCGGACGTTAAAGGCACCGCACAATTCTTGGCATCCCCCGTAATGACCGAAACAACCCCTTTAGGAAATCCGGCAAGGTCGAATAGTTTTGTGATACTATCCATGGTTTGAGAGTCACTTCCTCCGACCCAATCGCCATTAATGTAGAGCTTATAGTGCGGTTGTGTCATACCTAACTTGTTTGGACTTTTTTCAAAAACCGATCAATAGCGTCGTGCGTATCTTTAGGATGACTTAATTGAACCATATGTTTGGCTTCTACTATCACCGCAAAATCTGCCTGTGGCGGAATATTTGCCAGTTTTTGCGACATCTGGGCCGTGGAATTATAGTCCTGCTCTCCGGTTAAAAATAAAACAGGCACAGGCGTTGTTTCCAGCCATTCTTTCTTAATGCCCTCTTGCTTAAACACCATATTAGCTTTTCGGAGGCAATAAGATGAGAGTTGGCGTATTGGTTTTATAGGCCCGATAATCTGCATCCTCCGCCCATTTTTTATCCGCTATCCGTTCAAGCATTGGAACACCACTAACCTTTGTTAGCAAGAATGTTACAAACACGGGCGAGATCAGGACAATCCATTGCCAACCAATTAAAATCGGCATGGCCATAATCGCAATACCCGTCCAGAGCAGAATTTCACCGAAGTAATTAGGATGGCGAGACCAAGCCCATAATCCAGTCGAAATAAACCGGTCTTTATTTTGGGACTGTTTTCGAAACGCAGCTTTTTGGTTATCTGCGATAACTTCAATCCCGAAGCCTAACAGCCAAAGCACAGCCCCCACAATCCCGATAAACCCGAGAGGTTTTGAAATATTTGACGTTATGATTATAACGGCACAAGCGCTTGTCAGCACAACCCAGCTCGCCTGCAATGTCCATGTCAGAAAAAACCTCAGCGGGGCGGTTTTAATCTGATTGAACCGTCTATCATGTCCGTCCCGACGAATGCGGCCAAACAGAAAACTTCCTAACCTTAACGCCCATATACACACCATTGCTCCGACAATCAGGGCTCGCAAATCATGGGGCCCGGATAAATATATCGCCAGAGCAATAACAGACAAATAGGTGAGCGATCCTGTTAGGTCATAAAACTTCTCAGTCTGGTTGATGACGGCAGGTATATAAGCCAACCAATTGATAAAATAGGCCAGACAGGCACATAAGAAAAAAACCGACAAGCCTGAATGCGACGGCGCTCCACCTTGCCCGCCCACATAGGC
>CAZHPV010000090.1:0-7067 GCA_964534845.1 uncultured Caulobacterales bacterium | reverse complement strand
AAAAAGAACCCGCTTAAATTGGCACGAATAGCACCGGTAGGAGACGTCCACTTAACACCCCCTTCATACGCTGTTAGCTCTTCTGCCTCATATGGAACATCATTGACTGTCACCCCATCTGTAAAGTCAAGAAATCCAGCGTTAAAGCCACCGCTTTTAAAGCCTTGTGCAACTTTGGCATAAAGAAGTGTACCGTCTTCCAATGTGTAATTCAGTCCGACAGTGCCAGAGAAATTATCATCATCAATTTCATTAAGGTCTCCGACTTGATCAAATTCGAATGTATTGAAATTAATAGCTCCTCCCCCTGTTGTGAAATCAAAAAAGCTCGGCGCTTCAACCTCAAACGCTGGGTTAGTCAGGAATGAGTTAAGCAACCCACCCTCTAAAGGCCCATCGCCAAATTGGTTTATATATTGAATTTCGCGCTCTTCATTCGTGTAACGAGCACCAGCGACCAGCTCTAGCGAGTCCGTTATGTCATATTCCACATTACCAAAGATAGAAAATGATTCCGTATCTTGAACATAATCGACATCATAAGTCAGGAAACGAACCGGATCATCTGGGCCGAAATCGTCAAGTCCGAAGCCGTTCACATCTAAGACACCAACCAATGGAAGCCCCGCAGGATCTCCAACATCTGTCAGAAATTGTAAAAACTCAGCAAAACCTGTTCCGCGGTCATTAATTTCAAGATCAAGCTGACCAACGACCTCTGTATCAATATAGTAAGCGCCCGCAACAAAGCTTACTGGACCAATATCACCCGCAACGCGGAATTCATTAGAGAATTGATCAATGTCAGACTGGAAGGTCGGCTCAATCCCATTAAAGGACCCAGAGTCTGTATCTTCCTGATGGAATTTTTCAGTATTCCGGAAAGAGGCAATATTCGTAACCTCAAAACCGTCAAAGTCCCATTTAAGAATCCCGGACACCCCGATAGATTCGATCTCTAAGCGAATATCATCGCGGTCAAATTCACCAGCAAAATTATCATCATCTGTATCTTCAAAACTAAAGCGGTCTGGACCAAATATTGGCCCTTCAGCACCTACCCCAATTGGGAAACCAAATCCTGTGTGCTGATAGAACGGCGCACGGGTATCAGTTTCCGAATAATCGACTTTGACTTCGATATTGCCACGATCTGCAATATCGAAATCGGCAAGTCCGCGTAGTGTAAAACTGCCTGCTTCATTTGAATCTTCACCAATACGGTTTTCAACATATCCTTCAGAGTCGCTAAGTTTACCCGCTACTCTGAAATGTCCTATATCTGCGATAGGTCCGCCGTAGCCGCCTTCAAGTTCAATCGAGTCAAACCGGCCATATTGTGCCCGAATATCACCCTCAAATTCATCACCACCGCGCTTAGAAATAAAGTGCAACAATCCACCTGTCGCATTCCGACCATATAACGTACCTTGCGGACCTCTAAGAACCTCAACACGGTCAATATCAAATAACTGGAATGTTAGGCCTGGAAGAGCTGCATTATACACCTCATCAGTGTAAACAGCGATCGGGCCTTCATTGTTGTCATTAAAGTCGTTGAGCCCGACACCGCGTAATGTAAATGACGGGTTGTTGCCTTCACCAACAGGCGTACCAACATTTAGGCCCGGCGTTTGCGCCGCAAGGCTAACACTATTCTCAAGACCGAGCTTTTGAATGGATTCGCCTGTGTAAGCTGTGATGGAGACAGCCGTATCTTGCAAATTTGTGGACTTTTTGGTCGCTGTGACGATGATTTCATCCGTGAGCTGAGCATTCGCGGTCTGCGTCATTGCTAAAGTCGATAGCGCTACAAGCGCTGTTGTAATATGAAGCCGATAGTTCATAGAATTCCCCTTTTAATTTATAATTAAAACATACCGAGTTGCACTGAGTTCGGTCATCCATGCGTCATCAAACGTCATGATATCCAGAATAATCAACTAATTTCATATTTTGTATTGATATATTTAACCAAATATTTGATACTTTTTTCTATTTTAGGCTTTTTGGTCATTAAGTTTATTTTTGTTGCATTATGAACACACCCCAACAAGATCATTATCGCCCGACCATTCGAGCGCGCATTCTTCACTCAATTTTGAATCATGCCAACATCACACCAAATCAACAAGACAATCTCTTATTGACCGAAGGTTTGACGACTAAAAGTCTTTATGATTACGGCGCGGAAATCCCACTCAATAGTTACATGAGACTATTTGAAAAATTATCAGTCATCACAAATGTAAAAACGTTAGGGCTAAACATTTCAAATCAGATGGGGCCTGAACTTGTCGGGGCTGTTGGGTTTATTTTTTTATCTTCACCAGATTTAAAGTCAGCCATCGAATACTATTCAAATAGCGTATCCAGCATTCAACAAGTAACGCAATTAGAATTCACAAATTATGAAACCTCTTCTATTTTGAAATATGTAATCACTGACGACAATATTGGCCCCCGACGACAAGATGTTGAATTTTCAATAGGGCATATAAACAACCTCTTGCAAAGATATATTGGTACAAATTTCAGCCCAAAAGAAATATATTTCGAACACGCTAGGCCTGTGACCGGCAACATTTACGAAGTGTTTTTCGGCTGCCCTGTTTTTTTCGAACAGGAAATGAATGCAATTGTCTTACGCTCTGAAGACATGAAAAAGGGGTCAGCTAAGTTTGACAAGAACCTAATCCCACTTCTTGAGCATTATCTGCAACTCTTAGAACTTGACGCCTTTACGCCAACATCAATGGCTGCCAATATCAATCAACTCCTGCCCCATTGTATTGAACATGATCAGGCAAATATTGCCTATGTCGCCGCGCGATTAGGGTTTAGTGAACCGACAATTCGGCGTCGTCTAAAAAGTGAAGACACATCTTTTCGGCAATTATTGCTAAAGAAACGGGTCGCCATGGCAAAACGGTTTTTATCCGAAACGGATATGAGCATTTTACAAATTTCACAGAAAACTGGATATTCGGAAACAGCGAGCTTTTCGCGTGTCTTTCTCAAAGAGACAGGACAAACGCCCACAAAGTTTAGAATGAGTAGAAAACATCAATATAGCTAGGTACTATCTTTTGGGATTGATACAGTAGAGCCATTACAGGCCATAAATGGACTGGACTGTCGTCAACTCTTTAAGCCCTTCAATACCGAACATCACGCCCAAACCGGAGTTTTTGACGCCGCCAAAAGGCACATCAGGTTGGATCATTCCGTGCGAGTTAATCCAGACACTACCGCACTCCATACGACTAGCAAGCGCAGCAGCCTGGGCTTTGTCATTGGACCAAACTGACCCGCCCAAACCAACGTCTGAATCATTTGCACGTTTTAGAGCGTCTTCCACATCAGAGTAGCGTAGGATTGGCAGAACGGGGCCAAATTGCTCTTCCCGGCACACATCCATATCATCTGTCACGTCCGCTAGAAGTGTAAGAGGATAGAAATATCCGGGGCCTTCAACTGGATCTGCCCCGACAAGCACCCGCGCGCCTGATTCAACGGCATCATCAACAAGGCGGCGCACGATGTTATACTGCATTTCATTTTGTACAGGCCCGATAATATTATTCTCATCAAGACCGTTACCTACGGGTATATTTTTCGTGAACTTTGTGAGCTCCTCACAGACTTCATCATAGATACTGTCATGCACATATAATCTTTTTAACGCTGCGCAGGTTTGGCCATTATTGATAAAGGCGCCCCAGAAAAGTCCTTCTGCAATTTCCGCAGGTTTGGCATCAGGCAATACAATTCCGGCATCATTTCCGCCAAGTTCCAAGGTCAGGCGTTTTAGCGTTTGCGCGGCCGCGCCCATAATTTTTTGACCTGTTGGTGTCGAGCCGGTGAAGGAAATTTTATCAATGCCGGGATGTTCGCTCATCCATCCACCCAGACCCCCTTTTCCCGTCACAATATTTAACACACCTTTGGGAAGTACCGTATTGATGACTTCAACCATTTTTAATGTCGAGAGAGAGGTGTAGGATGACGGCTTCATCACAACCGTATTACCGGCTCTTAGTGCGGGTAAAATATGCCAAATCGCGATAAGTAACGGCCAGTTCCAAGGCAATATAGAGCCGACAACACCAATCGGCTTGCGGTGCATTTCAATCCGCCCTTGTTCATTATCTTGTAAGACCTCAACAGGGAGTTTGAGTTCTGCTGTGTAATGAGACCAACCCGTGCAACCTTGCATCTCAAATCTTGAACCAATCCCATTCAAGGGTTTACCGTGCTCACGTGTCAACAGCTTGGCAATTTCTTCCGCATTATCTTCAATCACTTGGCCAATAGCATGACAGAGACCTTGGCGCTCTTCATCCGCCAAACCACTCCAAGCCGGAAAAGCAGCACGCGCCGCATCAACGGCTGCATCGAGATCGCTTTTATCCGCTATAGGACACTTACCAACTAATTCCCCCGTTGCAGGATCATTAACCTCAAAGAAGTT
Organism: uncultured Caulobacterales bacterium; assembly: GCA_964534845.1. Lineage (GTDB taxonomy): Bacteria > Pseudomonadota > Alphaproteobacteria > Caulobacterales > Maricaulaceae > CALCKU01. Next base: position 2,593 of record CAZHPV010000090.1, on the reverse strand, counting down.
ACTGGATGTGATGGCCTCACCTCCTATAATCATTTGATATTCCATCATTTTTCTCCTTTAGGTATTTTGGTCAAGCTGCTTGGGGGCGCCAAAAGCTCCCTTAGATGATGTCTTAAATAGATAATTTTGCGTGAATGATCATGTATGTCAAATGTAATTTCTGTTTCTTCAAACTGTTAATACCAAGCAGAAGCCCCATAGGCATTTTCATAGATACTTGCAGCCGCTGGCGATAATGTTTCAGAACGCCGTTTCGCTAAAACAATAGAATGGCTTGGCAGAGGGACCGCCAAAGGCTTAGCAATTAATCTTTTACCACCATAGCTTTGCTGGACGCCGCTTTTGGTCATAGCCAAAGCAAAACCTAACCCCTGCCCCACCATACCGCGCATCATTTCGAAAGAGGCCGCTCGGAATATGACCTTTGGATCAACACCTCGAGCCCTCAATTCGCCCTCTAACTGATCGCGGCTAAGATCTTCAGCAATAGATATCATAGGTTGACCATCTAGGTCCTTATCTTCAATGGCTTCTTTTTTTGCCAAAGGACTGTCCTCGGACAAAAGTACATAGGGCGTTAGCTTGGACACTAAAGTGGTCTCCAAGGTATCAGGGAGGTCAAAATCATAAAGAAGGCCAATCTCAGATTCGCCTGAGAGAAGGGATTCTTTCACCCGCCGGTGATCCCCTTCAATTAAGTTAACTGACAAGCCATCACCCGCACGCGCTAATTCACCGACAAGCTCAGGAATGAAAAAAGGAGCGAATGTGTGAAAACACCCTACGGAAAGTGAACCGCTAGAATCGACGACCCCAAACCGAGTGGACTTTGGCACTATGATTGGCTGTGATGCGCCGTAAGAGCGGTTAGCGTAAATAAGCGCAGAGCCTCTCTCAGCTACAGTTATCTCGGCGGCTTCTCCAAAGATAACGTGATGCGTTCCAACTTTAACCGTCGATTTTATCTCACAATCAAAAGCAACAAGACCATCAGCAACCCGAGGTGCGCCCGTCTTACCTGTGATCCATTCGGAACATGTAAACTTATCTTCTACGGTATCTTTATAACGCCCCGCGAACACATCAGAAATATACGATTGGTGATCGTGCAAAACATTTACGCAAAAGACCCCGTTTTCAAGCACACTTGCCGCAGCAGCACTATTCTCATTAATGCATACAAGCAATGTCGGCCGCGGCGTATCTGCCGAAACCGACGACATGGCAGACACTGTAAGACCAACGCGTCCTGCTGGCCCATCAGAGGTGATGACATTCACAGTCGCGGCTGCGAAACTCATGCCTTGAAAAAATTTGGTCTTTAACTCTTCGTCAATCGCCGTCATTCCGACCTCATAGATTTAGATAAATTGAACGGAACGCGAAGAGTTTAACAAAATCCAGGGATATAAGGCTTTCCAAACATAACCTTGCCTGCATTCATGAATGAGCCTTCAGTGAGGAAGGCATGCTGCGCTGTCACCATTGAATCCGTTAAATATTGATTAAGTGGGTTTGTATTGAAAATGCCCATAGTTCCAACCATCTCAAAACACATTCTCGCAACCTCTGCCCCCGTGCGCGCGGCATGACTCGCAGATAAACGTAGAGCAACGTTTTGCTCGCGCGTTATAGTGCCAGTTTCATTAATTGAATCCCAAGCCTCATCTGTCGTGGCATAAAACCAACTCCGAGCAGATTGTAACTTTGCCTCACATTCTGCAATATGAATCTGTACATTAACACGGTCGCCCAATGTCGGCGCGCCCGTAATAGACTTGGATTTTGACCCAATCTCAACAATATGGTCAATCGCTGCACGCGCCGTTCCTAATCCGCACACTGCTAAAACTTGAGCAGCAAGTGTAACGGTCGGATATAAATATTCGGGCGCTTCAATAGACGTCGGTGCATCGCGCAATAATATCATGTCATCAGGCACAAACACATCATCAACAACCATCGTATGGCTACCCGTCGCTGACATTCCAAAAGTATCCCATGTCTCGTCAATTGTAATCTGATCGCGCGGTATAACAGCCATCTGCTTGAAGACTTCATCACCATTGCCCGGCACGGACACACCAACCGCGACAAGAGAAGACCCCATGCATCCGCTACCAAAGGGCCAACGACCCTTTACAATAATGCCGCCGTCCACCTTTTTGGCAGGCTGGATCGGAAAAGTTGCACCCGCAAAAACCAAACCTGGATTGCCTTCAAATATTGACTTGAGGGAGGCTTCAGGGAGTGAGCAAAGATATTTGGTCGAAAACGCAAAGCTTGCCACCCAGCCCGTCGATCCATCCGCTATTGAGATACGTTCAATAATTTTCATAAACTCTGTTGGCGAGATGGGCGTTCCCCCTAGTACCTCTGGAACAAAGGCTCCATAAAGGCCGATCTCTTGGAGTTTTTCTATTACATCCTGAGAGATATGCCGTTGTTTTTTAAACTCCGCACGCCGATTTTTAATGTCTATGAGCAACTCCTGTAGAGCCGCTTCATTAATTGGAGAGTCTTTTTTGGCCCGTTCTACAACAGGTTTAATCGCAGCAACACCCATGATATATCCTCACATTAAATTACATGA
>CAZHPV010000089.1:0-7258 GCA_964534845.1 uncultured Caulobacterales bacterium | reverse complement strand
TCTTCATAGCCTACAAATTTTGGTAGGTGTGACCTACCAAAATTTGTAGGCTATGAAGATTTGGTGCATCCATTTTTTGGATCCGCAGATTTTATTCGTGGACAAGAAAGGTTTTGTCTATGGATTACAGACCTCAAACTTGATGCCGCTAAAGCAAACAAACTCATTTTGGACAGAGTGAATGCTGTTTCTGTTTTCCGAAGGAAAAGCTCCAAAGCAGCCACAAGAGTTGCGGCAACTACCCCGCACAAATTTATGGAAGTACGACAAACCGGTGAAGAAGTAGTTTTTGTAGTCCCAGGCGTTTCTTCGGAAAGCCGTGACTATCTTCCAGTTGGATTGCTGCCAAAACGTTCAATAATCTCTAATGCATGCTTCGCCCTATACGACGCCCCGCTCTGGAACATGGCCCTCATTGCATCTAAGCTTCACCTCGTTTGGATTGCGACGGTTTGCGGTAAACTAAAAACAGACTACCGCTACTCCAACACACTCGGCTGGAACACCTTTCCCGTGCCGACCCTGACCACAAAAAATAAAGAGGCCCTCACCCGCGCCGCAGAAAATATCCTGCTCGCCCGCGAAGCCCATTTCCCCAAGACTATCGCCGATCTCTATAAACCTAAATCCGAAAAACACCCAGGCATGCCAGAAAACCTGCGCATCGCCCACGCAGAAAATGACCGCATCCTGGAAGAAATCTACATAGGCCGAAAATTCAAAAACGACACAGAACGCCTAGAAAAACTCTTCGAGATGTACACAGAGATGACAACGAAAGTGGGGGCGTGATGAAGGAGCCATTTACAACCAAAAAACAGGGAATTGTACACAATCGAACCGAGACCGTTCGTAAAGACCTTAGAAAGCGGGTTAAAGCTGAAAAGACTCGTCAACGTGCCTTAAAGATAGAGCGTAATACTGCTTTGAGAAAATTAATTGATAAGCGCCTAAAGGCCTTTCAGTGGTTCGAAAAGAACGTGCCGGTTAGTATGAGTATGGAGCATGCTTGGGTAAAATGTCCTCTGTGTAGAAAAACAGTTTCCATTAGTAAAACACCAACAGGGGCGATTGCGTGGATCGATAAGAATAAAACTCCATTATCACCACACAAATGCGCTCATGATCGAACACTGCCTAGCGCAAGGTTTACCGAAATTGAGCTTAAACAGACCAAAGAGATAAATGACGCTTATCTGAAGCTAAGGTGTCAGCTTGATAGAAAGGCAGATTAGAAAATGCCTCTTAGTATAATAAAACATCCATATATTCGAAGTAGCTTTGGATATGGTGAAGGACTAAAAAAATGACGCGGTTATTTGAAATCGGAAGTGCGGGTTTAGTCGAGCAAAAACGTACTGCTCTGGACCGTGAAGAGAAAATTGAAAATTGGGTAAAAAGTGATCTTACTCTGGTTGGGGTTGATGGAATAATTATAGGTCAGCAATTACGCACGGATCATGGCAAGATCATTGATCTATTAGCTATGGATTCTGATGGCAACCTCGTGATTATTGAACTCAAAAGGGATAAAAGTCCTCGGGATGTTGTTGCCCAACTGCTAGACTATGCTTCATGGGTTTGCCGTCTTACAACCAAAGACGTTTATGATTTAGCTGCCAGTAGAGCTGGAATAAATTTAAATCAAAAATTTCGAGATAAATTTGATAAATCCCCACCCGATACTTTAAATGCCTCACATCAAATGATCGTGGTCGCGAGTCAAGTTGATGAGGAAACTAAGCGCATCATTGAATATCTTTCCGAGCAACATGATGTAGGCATTAATGCAAGTTTCTTTAATGTCTTTAAAGCGAATGGGGGTGAGTTACTCACCACAGATTCATTATTAGACCAATCCGAAGTCATTGAACGTGCGGTAAAGAAAACACGTCCACCCTGGTCGGGGTATTACTACTTGACTGGTGGCCTTGAAGAAGATCGCCCTTGGGAAGATATGCGTAAACATGGATATTTCTCTGCTCATGGAGGTCAGTTTTTTACAGGTAAGTTAGATAAGTTACGAATTGGCGACCCTTGTTTCTATTATCAAAAGAAAAATGGCTATCTGGGTTTTGGTAGAATCTCACAAGAGAAACAACACATACGAGACTTTAAAACTGATAAGGGTGAGAAATTGTTAGACGTATGCAGCGCGCATTATCTCACGGAGTATATAGATGATGACGAACGCGCATGTTATGTCGTCGGAATGGATTGGCATAAGACATTTTCAATTCATGAGGCGAAAACCTTTTCAGGGATTTTTGCTAATCAAAATGTGGTATGTGGGATATATCAAACGGCCACAGTAGATTTCCTTGAGAACGAGTTCGAGGTGGCAAAGGAAACAATATTATGACCAATCCACGCATCCCCGAAACAAACGTTACCTTTGCTCAATCCGGCGCGTCCAAAAAATCAGATGAGCTCGGTATGCGGGAGATGCAGGCGCGGGCTTATTTAAAGAGAGGTGCGCAATATTTGCTTATTAAATCGCCACCTGCATCTGGTAAGTCTCGCGCCCTGATGTTCATTGCTTTGGACAAGATCCATAAGCAGGGATTGAAAAAAGCAATCATAATCGTTCCTGAACGCTCTATTGGCGGTAGCTTTGGGAATACAGCTCTGTCGGATTACGGGTTTTGGACTGACTTTGAGGTCGAGCCGAAATGGAACCTCTGCAATGCTCCAGGCGCGGATGAACCGCGTGCGAATAAATCAACTGTAAAAGCTGTCGGAGAGTTTCTTCAGTCAGACGACAGAATTCTTATTTGCACCCATGCGACCTTCCGGTTTGCGTATGAGGAAATAGGCGCTGAAGGGTTTGATGAGTGTTTGATAGCCATTGATGAGTTTCACCATGTATCTATGAGCGAAGATAATGTTTTGGGGCGTCAGCTGGCAGAATTGATCATTCGGGATAAAGTTCATGTCGTGGCGATGACAGGGAGCTATTTTCGAGGGGATGCTGTCCCCGTACTGTCCCCTGGTGACGAAGAGAAATTTGAGACGGTTACCTACACATATTATGAGCAGCTCAATGGCTATGATTATTTGAAGTCGCTTTCACTTGGGTATTATTTTTATACGGGGCCGTATCTGAACGATCTGGGAGCAGTCCTAGATTCATCACTGAAAACCATTTTGCATATCCCGAACGTAAATGCCCGCGAATCCACTAAACAAAAGATCAAAGAGGTCGAAGCGATTATGGATTTGCTCGGCACATGGCGAGGAAAAGATCCCGAAACAGGTTTCCATTTAATAGAAACAGCAGATGGCAAGACCCTAAAAGTTGCTGACCTCGTAGAAGACGAACGCGACCGCGAGCAGGTTATGGTCTCCCTCAAGGACCCGCGTGCCAATGAGGACCGTGATTGGGTAGACATCATTATCGCGCTAGGCATGGCCAAAGAAGGCTTTGATTGGATTTGGTGTGAACATGCGCTGACGGTAGGTTATCGCTCATCATTGACCGAGATAATTCAAATCATTGGTCGGTCGACTAGAGACGCCCCTGGCAAAACACATGCGCGCTTTACAAATTTAATCGCTGAGCCTGATGCGTCAGAAGGCGCGGTGACTGATGCAATCAATGATACACTTAAAGCTATCGCGGCATCCCTTTTGATGGAGCAGGTCCTTATACCTAACTTCAAATTTACGCCTAAGCGACCCATTGACCAGGCCAAGCCACAGGAAGGCTTTGATTACGGCGAAGGCGGCTATAATGCCAGCAGGAGTAACATTGGTGTTCGTGAAGGCGATCAAGCTGCATTCCACATTGAAGTGGCGGGCTTGAAAGAGCCTGTAAGTAAAGAGGGCAAAAGGGTTTGCGAAGAAGATATTAAAGAGCTAGTCGCAGCTGTCCTTCAAGACAAGCCAACCGTTGAGCAGGCTCTATTTAATCTAGATACTATTCCAGAAGAAACCACCGTCGTGAGAACGATGAACATTGTGCGGAAACGTTATCCTAATCTCGACCCTGAGGATCAAGAAGCTGCCAGACAGCGTGTAGTGGCTGCCATGAATATGATGGAAGCTGCCTCGCGGGGTGTCGCTGCACTTGAGGCTGAGGGTGTCGAAATAAAAGCTAACATGCAATTATTACAGGGTATTCGCAAATATGCCACTGATGTTCGTGACTTGGATGTTGATTTAATCGACTCGATCAATCCGTTCCAGGCTGCCTACTCCATTTTATCCAAAACAATGAATGAAGGGCTATTGCGTCAATTACAGACGATTATCTCTGGGAAGAAAATCGTCATTCCATACGAAGAGGCTAGGACGTTAGCCCTTAGGGCACGCGAGTTTCAGCATGAACGTGGCCGCGCGCCATCTCTTTCTGCTAGTGATGCTTGGGAACGAAAAATGGCCGAAGGCGTCGAGGCTCTGAAACGTCACGCGATGAAAAAACAATAATGAGTGAGATTAGTGACATTGACCTCCTTAAGGAGCTTGGCGTTGAGTTTGAGGCCGAAAAGCCCAAGCAATATTCGCCTTTGGAAGCCCGATTAATTGCGGGGTTTGAAGACATTCTAAAATTTATCGAGGAGCACGGACGTGCCCCGCTGCACGGCGAAGATAATGATATCTTTGAACGTCTTTATGCAGTGCGGTTGGATCAATTACGAAAAAATGAGCAAGCACGTTCATTGTTAGCCGAAATGGATAGGGCGTGGCTTTTGACTGATAGCGTGGAGTCGCTTGACCAAAACATAGACGATGAAGCGCTCCTGGCAGAGCTTGGCGTTGATGTAGAACCAGCGGATGACGATATAACAAAGCTGCGCAATGTCTCTCCAGTGAAGCATAGGCGAGCCGCTGAAGAAGTCGCAAATCGAGAGGTATGCCGCGATTTCGAAACCTTTGAACCCTTATTTGAACAAGTAAAAAAAGATCTCGAATTAGGTGTTAGAATTACGGTCGATGACACGACCCAGAACGATTTTGATGTCGGCCGATTTTTCATACTTAGGGGGCAAATTGCATATGTAGCGGAAAAAGGAGAAGACTTTAAAGCGACTGGAAAAAACGTATTCGATGCACGCCTTCGCGTAATTTTTGATAATGGAACTGAAAGCGCTCTTTTAATGCGGTCCTTACAGAGATCTTTTAATGAACCGAAAAACAATGCGCGTGCGATATCAAACCCAGACTCTGGTCCCTTATTTGGAGAGGTGGATTCAACGGAAAATGAAACAGGCACGATTTATGTTTTAAGGTCTCTGTCGGATCTTCCTGAAGTTGCTGAGTACAAAGACGTGATTTTGAAAATTGGCGTAACAGGCGGCGAAGTTAAGCGCCGTATTGCCAATGCCAAAAATGAAGCAACCTACCTGCTTGGCGAGGTTGAAGTTGTTGATGAGTATAAACTCTACAATATAAACCGTATTAAATTGGAGGGGATGATTAAGCGGATTTTTGCAGACGCTCGTCTGGCGCTCTCCATAAAAGATAGATTTGGAAATCCGGTTCAAGCCACGGAATGGTTTCTGGTCACACGCGAAGCCGTTGCCCAAGCCGTAAAGTTGATTCAAAGTGGCGAAATCAAAAACTATGTTTACGACCGCGAAACCGCAGTCTTTAAAAAGATGGCTTAGACATTCAATGTTATACTGGCTAGTTCAGCAATATTGCTACTAGAAACCACCGATGCAATTTTCTCCTATGGCATAAAATTCTTGCCATTAGGAGGATCTGGTGCAACGCAGTTGGGTATTGTTTTTGGCATTACAATCGCAATCGTACAAATTCTTGAAGTCTTAAAAAAAGGGATAGTGATCCCGCAAAAAATAGAATCTCTATCTCTCTCAGCAATGAATATTGGTAACTTAAACATCAGGATTTCTCCCGTTGTCTAGTTTCGTATATAAGTCCCAAAAAATAAGATTTTGTATAGGCGCCTGCGATACCGTATCGCCGGATAGGCGTGGTCGTATGATGTGGTGATGACAAAACAACCCGGGACATACCAAGTTCTTCAATCACATGCTTGCCGAAGGTTAGAGCCCTGTCGTAAAGCCCTGTGTCGCAGCCCGCACAGGGGCTATCAGGCATAATCTTTTAACACATGGAACTGACAAAAAATCCACGGACACAAATATATTCAAACCGATGTTCTCAAAGGCAAAATGGGCTTTGATGGATTTACTATGAATTCGGTGAGCGGCTTAAAATCACCTCACTAAGGACACTGGCTAATGACCGCTATGGGGATATTTTCTACGTTTTCTCAGTGACCTAAATCGCCAAAAGTAAGATGCTCACTAACTTCCGTTAATCTCGGGTAAGTCGGCTATTGGCTCTTGTTTAGTATTCTATGCCTTTTGCCATAATCGTTGACGTCAATCTGTCCGAGCCAACTAAGAATACAGGCCCTGTGCCTACGGCTTTAAAATCCAACTTATTATAGAAAGCTTTAGCGCGGTAATTGATATCAGAGACGCATAGCCAGACATGACTTCTACCATTGCGTTTTATTGAGTTTATGGCGTCTTGATAAAGCGTTTTCCCTAGGCCTTTGCCAAAGTGATTTGATAGAATATAAATTTGCTTAAGTTCCGTTGAGCTTCTATCAAGAGGCATAGGACAGTCATGTTCTTTAAGAAGGTAAAACCCAACAGCCACATCATCCATTGTAGCTATTTTACAAATTACTTTATCATTTTTAAGCTCTGAAATGGCCTCCTCAATTGAGAAATTTTTTGCACAATAAGTCTGAATATTCTCGGGAGTATGAACATCTTTATAGGCTTGGGCAAATGTATCTTTCCACAATTGTGACAAGGTAGACGCAAATTCTGAATTAGCTTTGTCAATTCTATACATATCATAATCCATATATCCGTACGTATTTAGAAACGCAGAATGTTTATGGTTTTGCAACAGCTATCTTTGTCAAAAGGGAGCGTCCTAAAATCGCCCAAAATAAGCCGCTGGCTAATGTCCGCAATGGGGATCTTGTTACCTTTTCTCAGTGTCCTTAAACGCCTGCGTGTTCAATAGGTCGCAGCAACATATTAACTGAACCGTTCAGCCGGTGTTTCATAACCGAGAGCTTTCGCGGTGGGTTGGCTTAGCGAAACCTAGATAGCTCTTAACAGTTTAGAAGTGAAAACTTATCCACAGGAAGGAATTCCCGTTTTCAACTGCTTCCAAATTGCTTCCAAATTTTTTGTCGCTTGATCCGTTGTGCGATGCGGCACTCTAAGTCATTGATGCAATTAAGAAAAATGGTGCCCCCACACGG
>CAZHPV010000088.1:0-7943 GCA_964534845.1 uncultured Caulobacterales bacterium | reverse complement strand
CCTAAAAATCGATCCTGTGAATCGATTTTAGTCGGATAAGGCCACGGCAGTGGCAAACGGACATAAAGAAAGGTACTAGAAAGGAATTTCATCTTCTGTTTTTGGGGGCACTATTACGACCTTATTGTTGCTGATTGCATGCGTTTTTGAACTGCTTTGATTGAGAATTTTCAGGAACCAGTTTCCATCTTTAAGCCCATATGAGCCAGAAATTTGATCGTTGGTATTGAATGCGTCGACCAAAGAAGCAATTTGATCTTCTGTCAAGCTTCCCAGTTTTGCAACGGAAAAAAACCTCTCTTTGGCTTCTTTAAATGAGTTTGAATTTATAAAACGTTGAATGATAGCTTTATTAAAAATAGGCTTACCCGAAAGCCTTTTTTCGATTGTTGCCCAGATTTTCTTAGCGTTTTCTTGCTGTGAATCAGACTTCCCGTTTATGGCTTGTCTTTTGTTTATGAAACCAACTGGGTCCTTCGTAGAAACTTTTATACTTACGATTGGAATGCTTCGACCCAAAGCAAAACCTATTTCTTGGTTGGTCCACGCGCTATCGAACAAATCATCGGTTATAAACGCCAAAAGCACGTCCATAGACTGTAATGCTTTTTCAATTTCACCTTGCCATTCCTCATCAGGTTCGATGCTATCATGGGCAACAAATGAACTTACTCCAAACTCTGTAAGGTGCTCAGCTAGTGAATGTGCATCGGCTTTATGGGTATCCCTATGGCTAATAAACAACTTTATTGAATCAGATTTCCAAATTCGATCTTTTGCGTCTTGAGATGTAAAAGGAGTGCTTAATGAAGAAGCCCTAGCAATTTCATCATCACTCTCATCCAAATATTCGAAGTGAACATCATTTACGTACTCGCGTTGAGCCGCTGAAGAGGCTTTGTTCAAATCCTCCCTCATTTTATTCTGAATATCTTGTTGGTCGTCTAAGGGTATGTATCCCATCAATTCATCTGGGACGTACAATACAAGATCATGCCCATCAATCCCACCATTCCAATTGTCGTAGGCAGTTTCCTCAATTACTCTAAATTTTGAGCTCTCTATTACTGAAGATAAATCATCACTTTCTTTTCGTTTGTATTCAGTAGCTATCCTCTTGAGATAGCGATGCATATTTCTTGGTATTTCGTAGGTTCCAGCCATTATAGTGTATATAGGAGTACATGAGGCGTATACAACTCCCTACATACGAAAACCGATAGTTTGTTTTTGGGATATTTCTGATTTCCTATATGATGACAAGGACACTTATGATGAAAAAAACATTCCTTAAATTTAGCCGATATGTATTTGATGAAAGGCCTTTTCGTAAAGATCGTAACCTAGGAATTGATCCTTTAAGTGCCGAAGATTACTACGCCCAATTAAGCTTCCCCTTAGGGCAACATGCGCCCCTAGAATCAACGAGTTATCCTAACCTTCCTACTCAAAGAGAACGTGCAGAGCGAGCGTTCGAAATGGTCGTTGACACACGAAAATTCGAAATCGAAATGTACTGGAAACGGGCAACATATTTTTGGGCATTCATAGCAAGTGCATTCGTTGGCTACGTAACTTTGCTGGAAAAAGGATTAGATTATCCAGCTTTCATAATAATATGCACTGGCTTTATTCTTTCCTGTGCTTGGCATTTTACCAATTTAGGAAGCAAAAGTTGGCAGCGCCATTGGGAGAAACATTTAGACCTTTTGGAAGATCCATTCGTAGGGCCGTTGTATAAAACTATTTATCCGACAAGTACTTTTTCAGTTAGTAAGATCAACACAATTGTTAGCTTCGTTTTTTGCATTATTTGGCTTTTTTTAGGATGGCATTTTTTAGATAGTAAAAATTATATGCCTTATTCCTCAGGCGCGGGTGGAATAGCTTGGCGCATTATATTTCCTATTGCGGGAACGTTCATCACCCTAGTTTCTATGGTGTTTGGGTATGGGCGCGGTCGGTTTGGAGAACAGAACGCAGCAATGCATCGTCGTAGATTTTACTATTCCGAAAACGAGGCCTGATTAAATTTACCTAGTACACACCCTAACATCCCCTATGGGGATTAAACACCCGCGCACCCACCAGACTTGCCAAGGGATAAAAATTTCGTCATAAGCCCGCTCTGACCGGGCTGGCGAGGATAACCCAGTGTATCAGCCTTAGTTAAGCCTTGAGCTTCGCCGCTGTCTCCGTACTGCCCTCAATAACGCCCCAATGGATTAATTTCTCTTTTAGCGCTTTGATTGACAATGGCTTGGAAAGATAATCGTCCATATCATTTTCCAGACATTCAGCCTTATCAGACTTCATGGCATGGGCTGTTACGGCAATAATGGGGGTCCTTGGCAGGTTTTGAGACGATTCAATTGCCCGTATTTCCGCAGTGGCTTCCCATCCGTTCATCTCCGGCATCGAAATATCCATCAAAATGATTTTTGGTGAGAGGAGTTTCCATTTATCCACTGCGAGCCGGCCGTTCTCAACAATTTTGAAGCTCAAACCTAAATCCTCCATGACATAACGTGCATATGTTTGGTTAACTTCATTGTCTTCAGCGATTAAAACATCTACGTGTCGCGAGATGATAGGCTCTTTGGGTTTTTCAGGCGTTTGTTGCGCAGCGCACGGGATGTGAGGCTGCGGGGTTAAATGACCGCATAAAACATCGCCAATCGCATTGTGAAGCACAGACCCCCGGGCAGGCTTGGTGAGGAAGGCAGAAATGTTCAAGGCTTTCATGCGCTGACGCAGCTCAGTTCGATCGACAGAGGACAACATGATTGCGGGAATGTGAGCATGGTCTGGATGCGCGTTCAAAGCTCTGACAAAATCCTCCCCATTTGATTCCGGCATTTGATAATCAACAATGATAAGATCCAGCTTAATATTCTTTTGCTTCGCTCTATCCAACACCGCCAATCCCACTTTAACAGAGGGTGCCGCAATACACTGACAGCCCCAATGGGCGAGCTGCTCTTTAAGAATATCCCTGTTCACTTCATTATCATCAATCACCAGAACTTTCGCACCCGTAATGTTGAGGTGCTGTAGCGTGGGTTCGATGATATCCTCTTCGATAGGTAGGCTGAGGGATATGGTAAATGTTGACCCTTCTCCAAGAACGCTCTCAACGACAATAGAGCCGCCCATTGACTCTACTAATTTGCGGCTAATGGTCAGACCCAAGCCCGTCCCCCCAAATTCGCGCGTTGTACTTCCATCCGCTTGACTAAACTTAGTAAATATATGGTCAAGTTTATCAGGCGGAATTCCAACGCCCGTATCCTCAACTTTGATAGTGAGCGCTGCGGTGTCATTGTCCACCGTTCCGCTGACATCAATGAGGATATGACCAGCCTGAGTGAATTTAACGGCGTTGCCGACAATATTTGTGAGTATCTGCCTAATCCGTCCGACATCTCCAAGATAACACGTGGGCAAATCCGGTTGAATACGTAAAAGAAAGTCTATTCCGCTATCCGAAATTTTCGTCGATAGTAAGGCGGTGATATCCTCTATACAGTCCCGTAAATGAAATGGTATATGCTCCAATTCCATTTGCCCGGATTCAATTTTTGAAAAATCAAGAATATCATTGATAATCGTCAGAAGCGCTTGACCGGACCGGTTGATGACATTGACGAATTCCGTTTCGCGCGGGCCTAACTCGGAACTTTGCAACAATTCAGCCATGCCCATAATACCGTTCATAGGCGTTCTGATTTCATGGCTCATATTCGCGAGAAACTCTGATTTCGCAATGCCGGCCCGCTCAGCTTCCCTCTTGGCTTTGACTAGCTCCGTAACGTCAGTTCTTACGCCAATAAAGCCGCCGTCATCGGTTTGGTTTTCTCGAAGCTGAATGAACCGTCCATCTTTCATGGAAATGAGTGTTTCGTGTTTTGCAAGACTACGGTTTTTAATAATAGTCTTCATATAGGTTTCAGGGTGTAAGTCCTTTAAATCTAAAACATCGGCTTTAATGAGAGCCTTCGCAATCTCCTCAAAGCTCACACCGGGTTTAATGACATCGGCGACTTCTTGATAAAAATTTACAAACGCCTGGTTGTAATAGAGAAGTATTCCGTCTTTATCAAAATAAGCAACGCCATCATTCATTGCCTCGAGCATCATGGAGAGTTGTTCCGGCGGTGGAGTTCCTGTTACTGTTGATTCCATAATCACAACGTCTCATTTTAATGTTCGCGCTATTAAACAGAGACTTAGCAAATATATGGTTAACTAAAGTTCATAATTTTACTAATGTTTCATTGTCGTGAATAACGAACGTCCCGAGAAAGACTCTCCATTACGAAACACCGGCTTGAGCGGTCAGTTAATGTATTGCGACGACCCATTGAGCCCGCAGCCAAAGAAGGACGCTCGCTAACGTCCGCATTGGGGATTAAACACCCGCACACCCAACACACTTGCCAAGGGATAAAAATTTCGTCATAAGCCCGCTTGGAAGATGGCCTTGGACGTAATCCTCGCCAACCCGGTCAGGGCGGGAACGCAGCAGCCGTAACGAGTCTTTTATGGGTCAGGGTTCATCTTCCACTTCCCACACTTTCGCCCCGCCCTTAGCCTCGCGCTGGGCACCGCATTAATTGCGCATTTTCTGGGCAGATTTAGGCGTCTAGACACCAGCGGATAACGGCCTTTTGCGCATGGAGGCGGTTTTCGGCCTCGTCAAACACCGCGCTTTGCGGCCCGTCAATAACACTGGCGGCTACTTCTTCTCCGCGGTGGGCGGGCAGGCAGTGTAAAAAGAGCGCGTCCTTGGCCGCTTTTTCCATCATCTCCTGCGTAACCTGATAGGGCATGAGGTCTGTAAGGCGTTGCTTGGCATCCTTATCGCCCATAGAGACAAATGTATCGGCAATGACAACATCGGTGTTTTCACTGGCTTTAAGCGGGTCGGTGAGGCGTGTGATCTTGGCGCCTGATTTTCGCGCAGCTGCGACAATATTGTCCGAGACTTTATATTTTTTAGGACAAGACAGGCGCAGAGCAAAGCCGAATTTGGCCGCTGCATTGATAAAGCTCACGGCGACATTATTGCCGTCCCCCACCCATGTCAGCGTCATATCTTTCAAAGCGCCGCCGCGTTCTTCAAGCGTTTGGAGGTCTGCCAATATCTGGCAAGGATGGTTATAATCTGTCAGTCCGTTTATGACGGGAATATCGGCATTACGGGCTAGCCCCAAAAGGGTCTCATGAGCATTGGCCCTAAGCATCACCCCGTCAACAAAGCGCGAGAGCACTTTGGCGGTATCTTCAATCGTTTCCCCGCGCCCGATCTGCATATCAGTGCTGGTGGCGGTAATCGAGCTGCCGCCTAATTGGCGCATGGCCATATCAAATGAGAAGCGCGTGCGCGTGCTGGATTTCTCGAAAATAAGGGCCAGCGTTTCGCCTGCAAAGGGCGCGTCCTTGTCCTTTTGGCCCTTAGGCAAGCCTTTACGGGCGGCTTTGATACGGTGGGCCTCATCCAGAATAAGACGCAATTCGCTGGCCGGAATATCTGAGAGTGAAAGAAAATGTTTTGGCATAGCAAGCCTTACGCAAAAACTATGTTTAGCCAATTGCGCGTGTTGAGGGAAGAAAATTTTTCAACAAAAGCGTATCAGGGACTAGAGTGCAGCGTCCTCAAGCTGGCGCGAGGCCTCGAAACATTGGCGCAAAATGGTCATGGCTTCGCGCACATGGTCCTCGGTAATGATTAGGGGCGGGGCCATACGCAAGACATTATCGCCCGCACTGCCTGCCAGCAATCCTTTGGACATGGCGATTTTACGCACCTCGGCGGCCGGTTTCGTTAGTTTCATTCCGCACAGCAATCCCTTGCCGCGCAGCTCGACAACAATATCGGGAAAATCATCCTTTAGGCTCTCAAATTGCTGTTTGAGGAAATTGGAGACCTTGGTGACGTGATCTAAAAATTCCGGCTTGGAGATTTCGTCCAGAACCGCATTTCCGACCGCCACGGCGAGAGGATTGCCGCCATATGTGCTGCCATGCGTGCCCGGTACCATGCCCGAGGCTGCGGCCTCTGTTGCTAGACAGGCGCCGAGCGGAAAGCCGCCGCCAATGCCTTTTGCGACCGCCATAATATCAGGCTCTGCACCCCGTCCGTCCGCGTCTGACGCCCATTGATGGGCAAATAATTTCCCTGTTCTGCCTGCTCCGCATTGCACCTCATCATAAATCAATAAAATGCCGTGTTCGTCGCATAAGTCGCGTAGGCCACGTAGACAGGCAATCGGCATGGGCCGCAATCCGCCTTCGCCTTGGACGGGTTCAACTAGAATGGCGGCTGTTGTGTCTGAAATGGCTGCTTTGAGCGCATCATGATCTCCGAAGGGCAAGTGGATAAATCCGGGCAAGGCCGGTCCAAATCCTTTGAGATATTTCGGATTGCCCCCGGCATTGATCGTCGCAAATGTCCGGCCGTGAAAAGCGCCTTGGAATGTGATAATGTCGACCCGCTCAGGCTGGCCGTTTTCATAATGATATTTGCGCGCGGTTTTCATTGCGCATTCTAGGGCTTCCGCGCCGGAATTTGTAAAAAATACTTTTTCGGCAAAGGGGATTAACGCGCAATATTTACGCGCCAGCTCAAGCGCGCCGGGAATGCGGTACATATTTGAGAGATGCCACAGCTTTTCGGATTGCGTCTTTAAAGCCTGAACGGGAACAGGGTGATTATGACCCAAGACATTGACGGCAATACCCGCAATGAAATCAAGATATTTTTCACCTGTTTCTGTGTAGAGATAAGCTCCTTCACCGCGGACAAAGTCCAATGGCGGCGGGGCATAACAATTATAGAGATTATCTCCTTGTGGCACGCGGCTCTCCTTGAATAAGTGTGGATTAGGCTTTTAACCGCCACCCTGTTTTGAAAACACGTAAGACCAGTATAAATAATATTATATTAATAATGGCAATCAGAATAACGCCTATCATGACATTACCGTCTGCCTCTCCGATAAAGCCATAGCGAAAGCCGTCTATGAGGTAAAATAGCGGGTTCATAAAGGAGAGCTTCTGAAAGAGCGGGGGTAAAATATCGATATGGTAAAATGTGCCTGATAGATAGGACATAGGCAGGATTATAAATTGATTGACGACGGCCAGCTGGTCAAATTTTTCCGCCCATATGCCAGATAATATCCCTACAAGGCTCATGGCAATGGCCGCCGAGAGGCTAAAATACAGAACGGCCCATAAATGTACCGGAATAAGCGGGGTAAAGAAAATAGACAGCGCAATGGCGGTAGAAAAGGCGACACATATTCCGCGTGTTACCGCCCCGGCCATATAACCAATAGCCAGCTCATAATAGGCGAGCGGCGGCATAAGGACATCAACAATGCTGCCCATAAGTTGCCTGTCATAAGTGAGGAGGAACTATTTGCGGCGGCATTATTCAATATGCCGAGCATCACCAGGCCAGGGGCTAGAAATTTAACAAAGTCCGGATCGGCCCCGCCGCGTTGTTCTGCAAAGGCCAATGTAAAGACGATCATAAAGAGAATATTTGAAATGACAGGGGCCAGCAGGGTTTGCGGAAAAATTTTCGTAAAGCGTTTTACTTCTTTGAGATAGAGCGTTTTAAGCCCCAGCCAATTGACCGCTCCAAAGCTGCGCGCCCGCGCCGAAGCGTCGTCTTTATGTAGATTAGTCATGTCGGACATGGCGTTCATTCGGCTAAAAAGTCTTAAATGTTGTCATGGCAAATATCATGACTATTGCGGATGGCCAAGCAGAATAGTTTTCGGCGCGAAAATGGACAAGTTTTGCAAAAAATCATCTACTATATGTTGATAACTATAGATGATATAAAAACTTCATCTTGTAGTTTGGAACTTTTTCTATACGATATGTAGTAGGATTGATTTTAAACTAAGGAAGATGAAATCAATATATAG
>CAZHPV010000087.1:0-8282 GCA_964534845.1 uncultured Caulobacterales bacterium | reverse complement strand
CATTACTGCGATTTGACGAAAAGTGAATAAATCTGTGTCAGATTTTATCGCAAGACTTTATGCAAGGCGCGTTGACTTTTAAAGACTCGCCTGTATAAAGCCTCAAAACTTGGCCGCCTGATTTGGCGGCCTTCATATATTTAGTACTCTTTAATGACGTGCTACTTGAAAAGGAAAAAGACATGTTTGCAGTCATTCAGACAGGCGGTAAGCAATATAAAGTCGCTAAAGACGACGTCATCATTGTCGAAAAACTCGATAGTGAAGCCGGTAAAACAATCGCCTTTAACGATGTACTTATTTGCGGAGAAGGCTCCAAAGTCACCATTGGATCACCATTGGTCAAAGGCGCTGAAGTCAAAGGCGAAGTTCTCGAACAACGCAAAGGCGATAAAGTTCTCGTTTTCAAAAAGAAACGTCGTCAAAATTATCGCCGTAAGCGCGGCCATCGTCAGAACGAGACAGTGGTAAAAATCACATCTATCAAAGCCTAATTTAAAAAGAATAGGAGACAGATATGGCTCATAAAAAAGCAGGTGGTTCCTCTAATAATGGTCGCGATAGTGCGGGCCGTCGCCTTGGCGTAAAAAAATCCGGCGGACAAGCTGTCATTCCGGGCAATATTATTATCCGCCAACGCGGCACGAAATATTATCCCGGCGTAAATGTTGGTATGGGCAAAGATCATACACTCTTTGCTCTCACAGAAGGGCGTGTCTCATTTGCGACGAAACGGAATAAGCGCACATATGTGTCCGTCGACCCGACGAGCCAAGCCGCAGAATAAGCGATCCATTATATAGGATCGCACACCCAAAGGGCGATCCGTTTAATGCAGGGAGACTGATCGCAGCCTCCCTTTTTTATTTCCTGCAAGGCCCTCTTTGATCTTACAAAGATCAGATAGAACCGGATCCTATGTTTCAATGGCCCTTATGGAAAATGCCCCTATTGGAAGTGAAATGCTTGAAAAACGCGAAAAATATCGTCATGAAGTCTGACAAGGTAAAAAGATGAAATTTCTTGATCAAGCAAAAATTTTCGTCAAGTCTGGAAATGGCGGAGCTGGATGTGTCTCCTTCCGGCGCGAAAAATATATCGCCTTTGGCGGCCCGAATGGCGGTGATGGCGGCCGGGGCGGCGATGTCTGGGCCGTTGCGACGCGCGATCTCAATACGTTGATTGACTATAGATATAAACAACACTTCAAGGCGGGTACTGGCGTACACGGCATGGGACGCGACCGCGCAGGCCCTGCCGGAGCAGGCGTAGAAATTAAAGTCCCCGTGGGAACTCAAATTATTGACGCCGAAGACGACACATTATTGGTCGATATGACGCAAGACGGGCAACGCGCCCTGTTAGCAAAGGGTGGAAATGGCGGATGGGGTAATGCCCGGTTTAAAACCTCTACAAATCAAGCACCCCGTAAAGCCAATCCGGGCGAGGACGGCGAAGAACGCTGGGTATGGCTCCGCCTAAAACTTCTTGCTGATGCTGGACTTGTCGGACTGCCAAATGCAGGTAAGTCGACCTTTTTGTCTGCCGTTTCTGCGGCCAAACCAAAAACGGCGGACTATCCCTTTACAACGCTGCACCCCCATTTAGGTGTGGTCAATCTCGGCACGACAGAACGCTTTGTGTTGGCCGACCTTCCCGGTTTAATTGAGGGAGCGAGTGAAGGTGTGGGTCTGGGCCATCGTTTTCTTGGCCATGTCGAACGCTGTGCTGCGATATTACACCTCGTGGATGCCTCAGCATCGGACCCGGCCACAGACTACCAGACCATCCGACAAGAACTCACCAATTATGATGAAGGCCTAGAAGACAAGCCTGAAATTGTCGTGTTGACGAAATGTGACGCCCTTGACGAAACCCATATCGAACACGCCATGCAGGCCGTCGAAAAGGTCTGCGGGCAAACACCCCTGCCAATTTCAAGCGTGGCAGGGCAAGGCTTGCGCCCCGTGCTCTCAGCCGTATTCCAGCATGTCTCCAAAAGACGTATTGCGGAAAATGCGCTACGTAAAAAGGCCGAAGAAAAACTCAAGGATCCCGCCAAACACATCAATGAGACGAGCGGATGGCAACCTTAAATCCATTTACGCCGACCCGCCGCCTCATTGTTAAAATCGGCTCGGCCCTTCTAATCGATAAAGAAAGCGGTATTCGTACCGACTGGTTGCAATGCCTGTGTGATGATATAGCCGCACTGAAAGCCGATAATATCGAGGTCGTTATTGTATCGTCCGGCGCGATTGCTATTGGTCGCCAAATGTTACGCCTCTCTTCGCGAAACTTATCCTTATCCGAAAAACAAGCCTGTGCCGCCACAGGTCAGTCAAAGCTAACCCAAGCTTATGCCGAGGCTTTGGGCGTACATAATATTATCACAGCCCAAGCCTTGTTTACGCTAAATGATACTGAAAACAGACAGCGCGGACTTAATGCCAGATCAACACTTAAAACCTTATTGGCGCTTGGAGCCGTACCGATCATTAATGAGAATGACACTGTCGCTACAGATGAAATCCGCTACGGAGATAATGACAGGCTGGCCGCGCGCACGGCTCAAATGCTGGAGGCCGATACACTTGTTTTACTCTCCGACATTGACGGGCTTTACACAGATGATCCTCGGCAAAATCCTGATGCCGAACATATTCCTCTTATCGCCGAGTTGGACGCCAATATTTTAGCCATGGGGGGCGGAATTAATCAATCCGTGCAACTGGGTTCAGGCGGAATGGCTACCAAATTACTCGCCGCGCAAATCGCCATAGCCGCCGGTTGCCATATGTGCGTTATGGACGGCACATCGCTAAACCCTCTAAAGCGACTGATGCAAGGCGCGAAAGCCAGTTGGTTTCAGGCCAAAGACAATCCGTTAAATGCCCGGCGCCACTGGATTAAAGCGAGCTTACAACCACTGGGCACGATAGAGATTGATGCAGGTGCGGCAAAAGCCTTAGGTCATGGCAAAAGTCTTCTAGCGGCAGGCATCACAGCTGTTTCTGGGGCCTTTAACAAAGGCGACGCCGTGAAAATTGTCTTTTCGGGGCGGGAAATCGCCCGTGGTTTGAGTGCCTATAGCGCAGCAGATGTTAAAAAAATACAGAGATTGAAATCAGATGAAATAACGACCGCCCTTGGCTATTATAACGGAGACGCGGTCATACATCGGGATAATATGGTGGATATGTAATGGACGATACGCAACTTAAAACCTATATGAACGCGCTCGGACAAAGTGCGCGTAAAGCGGCGCGCAGCCTGCGACTGGCGTCAACCGAAACCAAAAACCTCGCCCTTAACGCCATGGCCCGCGAAATTGAACTCGCGCAAAAAGATATCCTGTCCGCCAATGACAAAGACATGAAATTGACCAAACAAAAAGGCTTATCCGCCGCCATGCTGGATAGATTAAAACTGGATGCCGACCGCGTTAAGTCTATCGCAAAAGGCATAAAGGATATAGCTGCCCTGCCCGACCCTGTCGGGCAATCTGATGAGAACTGGACGCGGCCAAACGGTCTGGCCTTTTCCAAAATACGTGTGCCCATCGGGGTTATAGGGATGATCTATGAAAGTCGCCCAAATGTCACGGCTGATGCGGGGGCCTTATGCCTTAAATCTGGCAATGCCTGTATTTTACGCGCGGGCTCTGAAAGTCAATATTCCAGCGGAGCGATACATTCAGCCCTTGCGCGCGGCGTAAAACAGGCGGGTTTGCCAGAAGAGTCGGTGCAATTAATCAATACAACTGACAGAGCGGCTGTAGGCCTGCTATTGGGCGGGTTGGATCAAGCTGTAGACCTCATTATTCCGCGGGGCGGAAAAAATTTGATCGCGCGGGTTCAACGTGATGCCCGCGTTCCGGTTCTCGCCCATCTCGAAGGGCTGTGCCATAGCTATATTCACGCAGAGGCTGATCTGGAAATGGCCCGGCAAATTTTACTGAACGCCAAGCTCCGCAGAACCGGCGTGTGCGGTTCCACGGAAACCCTGCTCATCGACACAGAGATAACCCGTAAGGCTTTGCCTGACATCGCACAGGCCTTGATAGATGCAGGCTGTGAACTACGCGGCGACGCATTGGCTTGCGAGACCCATCCCGGTATTACGTTGGCAACGGAAACCGATTATTTCACCGAACATCTCGCGGCAATTTTAAATATCAAAACTGTCGCGGGGATTGACGCAGCCCTTGACCATATTGAACATTATGGCAGTGGGCATACGGATGCGATCATTACCGAAAAAATGGAGATTGCCGAGCGGTTTTTGCGCGACGTAGATAGCGCTATTGTTATACATAACAGCTCAACGCAATTCGCCGACGGCGGTGAGTTTGGCTTTGGTGCCGAAATTGGCATCGCAACAGGCCGCCTGCATGCCCGCGGCCCTGTCGGGGCGCAACATCTAACCACATATAAATATGCGGTGCGCGGAAACGGGCAAACACGGCCATGATGTTCGTGCGTTATATCTGGCCTATTCGTCCCGTTCACAGATATAAATATAATGCTCTATAACGGTCTTTCCATAGGCTTGCTTGCAGGGTCATTTAATCCTGCACATTCCGGGCATATGCATGTCGCACAATGCGGCCTAACGCGTTTAGGGCTTGATCAAATTTGGTGGATTGTTAGCCCGCAAAACCCTTTAAAACCTGCCCAGCCAGCTTATGAAAAACGTGTGGAGACTGTGCGCCGTCTCAGCCTGCCCTACGCTATGCGTGTGTCTCACATAGAACGGGATTTCAAGACACATTACACGATTGATACGCTTAAGCAGGCCCGTAAAAGATGGCCACAAACACGGTTTGTATTTTTAATGGGGGCTGATAATTTTCTGCAACTCCCGAAATGGCGCAATTGGCAAGAAATTGTGAATACCGTACCAATTGCCATTATTTCAAGACCAGGAAAAAACATGCGCGACAATATACGGCCCAGACTAGGTCGGGTGGCCCGACAATTTAGCACGGCTCGCCTTGCAGAAGAAGATGCCACCTTATTGGCCTTTAAGTCCGCGCCCGCCTGGACATATTTGAGCCCGCCTCTAAACCCACTGTCTTCAACCGCAATTCGTGCCAAAAACAAAAGCCGATATTCTTAGAAATCCTCCATGGCTAATCCCTAGAAACTATGTTAGGGTCTGTCTGTCAGAATCGAAAATGGAGAATACCCTGACTTCTAAAAGCCTTGCCAATGCTACGGCACCTGCTTCCGGAAAAGACGCGGCGAAAGCCCTCTCGGACCTCATACTTGCAAATTTGGAAGAAAACTCCGCGCAAGACACACTCACCATTGATATTAGCGAAAAATCCTCAGTAGCCGATTTTATGATCGTTACTTCGGGTCGGTCTAACCGGCATGTAAATGCCTTAGCTGATTATGTCATTAATGCCCTAAAGGCCGAAGGTATAAAAGATTTGGGCATTGAAGGCCTTGAAGCCTCGGATTGGGTGCTCATAGACGCGGGAGATGTTATTTTACACATTTTCAAACCCGAAGTCCGGGCGTTTTATAATCTTGAAAAAATATGGTCAGTGCCGCTACCCGAAAGCCTGCAATCAGTTAAGGCTTATGAAGTGCAAGATTAACCCATTGCGCACAAAATTTTTATGAAAATCATAATGCGAACAGGGGGAATTATCCGTAAAGGCCCTGAACGAGAACTGGTTGATGACTATATGGCGCGCGCGCGCCATCTCTCGCGAAATTTCGGCATAAGCCAGATCCAAGAACAGCAAATCGATCTTAGGCAAGCTAAAACACGTCGGGCGGAAACCGAACTTTTACTGCCGCCTCTGGATGACAAAACTACAAACCATTACATTATTTTAGATGAGCGGGGTAAGGCTTTAAAGTCCCGCGAGATTGCGCGCCGGATTGCGGGCTTTCGTGATGAGGGTTATCGTCAGGTCAGCTTTGTCATTGGCGGCGCTGACGGATTTGAGCCGGACGCCCTGCCGACTTCCGTGACCCGCTGGTCTTTCGGCCCACAAACATGGCCGCATAAAATGGTGAGGGTTATGCTCGCCGAGCAAATTTATCGCGCTTTATCAATTTTAGCATCTACCCCCTATCACCGAGACTAAAATCACCTTAAAGCGATAAAGCATGATGGATCGATGGTTTGCAAATGGGTTGTGCGTAGGGCTGGTTTTGATACTAGCGAGCCCCGCTATAGGTCTGGCCCAATCAACCTTGTCAGATGAAATAAACCCGGACACATTAGGTAAGCTGGAAGATGCACGAAAAGCTGCTAAAGAAAACACAGAGAAATTAAGCCGGCAAAACCGGGCCCTAGAAAAAGACCTCAAAGAATTACAACAAGTCCTGATTAAAACGGCCGGCGAGTCTGAATCCTATGAAAAACAAGCGTATAAAATAGAAAATGAGCTCAGAGATATTGAGAGCGCACAAAGTAAATTACAAAATGACCTTTCGTCAGACCGTAACGCCCTCGTCACCCTACTTGGATCTCTGCAATCTATTCAGGCCACGCCGCCACCACAAATTATGGGCTCACACACCAGCCCCCTAGATAGTCTTCGCACCCATCACCTTATGTCAGTTATAAGTCAGGATTTGAAGTATAAGGCAGACGCGCTAAGTGCCCAGCTCTCGGAAATTCAAAACCTAGAAAAGCAGACTTTAACGCAACAAGAAAAACTGGCCAGCACCGAAACAGCTCTCAATAAAAAACGCAGAAAAATTAAAACACTGGTCGAAAAGAAAAGCACACTCAAAAAATCAATATCAGAACAAACACGGCAGGAACAAGCGCGGGCTAAAAAACTCGCTTCTGAGGCCGAAGATTTGCGTGAACTGATAACAAGATTTGAAAGCGCTGCAAAAGGGATAGCTCCGCGTATTAAACCCGGTAAAACAGATGCCCTTAAACGCCCGCCCCAAGCCGTAAGGCCAAGATTAAAGCCTGATCAAAACCGCTCCCAATCTCCATCCCGTCCAAGCGCAAATAGACCGTCCTTTAGCTCCGATTTTGCCAAAGCACGTGGGACATTGCGTCCTCCGGTGACTGGCAGAGAGGTAAAAACATATAGCTCCGCCCATAAAGGATTAAGATATAAAACTACCGCCCGCGCGCAAGTTATAGCCCCCTATGGAGGACGTGTAGAATTTTCGGGCCCTTTCAAAAATTATGAAAATGTTGTCATCTTAAATGTTGGTGATAGTTACTTTATTTTACTGACCGGTCTTGGGGATATTTACGTGGATACGGGCGATAAGCTGAAAATCGGAGAGCCTTTAGGTCGCATGCCTAATACGGCCAAAAAGAGCGAACTTTACCTCGAACTCAGGAAAAATGGACAACCCGTAAATCCAAAACCCTGGTTAGGCACTCATTTTGCACAGTCACAATAGTCAGAACATTTACAGGATGAAGAAAATATCAAAAATAAGTCATTCTACACATGCAAGACTAGTCATAGGCATTTTACCCCGCTAGACTATGAGAAATTTCGCGGCGTCACGTGACGTTAAGGAGCCGAAAAATATGAAATATTTTCTACCCCTATTTGGTACGATTGCTGCCGTTAGCCTATTTGCCTTCGCAAATCAGGAAAATACAGCTATTGCCGTAGAGCGCCCCAAAAACTCTGATACGTTTGAACAATTAGAACTCTTTGCGGTGGTACTGGCCAAAGTACGTGAAGACTATGTTGTCACTGTTGATGATAGCGAATTGATAGAAGAAGCCATTAACGGCATGCTGCAATCGCTTGACCCGCATTCCAGCTATGTCAGTCCAGATAATTTCCGTGACCTGCAAAGCTCGACAAGCGGCGAATATGGCGGCCTAGGTATGGAAGTGACGACAGAAGAAGGCTTCGTAAAAGTCGTCTCGCCAATTGATGATACACCTGCAAAACGAGCCGGTATTAAATCCGGTGATTATATTACCGAAGTTGACGGCAAGAGCATTGTCGGGCTCAGCTTAACGGAAGCGGTTGATCTCATGCGCGGTAAACCCGGCGCGCCGATTACAGTTATGGTTATACGCGAAGGTGAAGACCCTCTTGAAATCACCATGGTACGCGAGATTATTGCGCGCAAAGTCGTCAAACATGAAATAAAGGACGGCATTGGATATTTACGTATTTCCCAATTTAATGAGAAAACGAGCGGCTCGTTGATCGACTCCGCGAATGCACTCAAAAAAGAATTTAACGGGAAAATACCTGGCCTTATCCTTGATCTACGCGGCAATCCGGGCGGCTTGCTTGATCAGTCAATTCAAGTTTCAAG
>CAZHPV010000086.1:0-8699 GCA_964534845.1 uncultured Caulobacterales bacterium | reverse complement strand
GTTATATAGTACATACAAAAATTTAAAACCGCATACAAGCTATGAATGTGTTGCTGAAAGGAAAATCGTCACCTCACGTGACGCCTTCAAGAGTTCATAAGCCCTGCTTGATCTAATATATTTATGACGGGCTCTAATTGGGTTTCATAGCGTTTCCAACGCCCTACAGAACGTGTATGTGCGGGCTGCCTGACTTGCGCGGCACTCGCAGTTGAAACAGCCCCGCTTTGTTTATGGAAATCCAGACAGGCGGGCTCCCAATCCAAACCGAGGAAATCTATAAGCCGCCGCGCATTGGGCTCCAAATCATGAACTGTTTCTTCATAAGACACGTCCAGCATCCGCTCGCCGACAACGCCGCGCCAGTGCTCCATGAGTTTTCGATAACGCACATGATGGCGCGCCATTTCTTCTAAATCATAAGAATGCGGGTAAGCCTGAGCGAATAATTGCTTAAAGCTCGAAAAGCAGCTATCAGCCGCGCCGCGTTTAACATGAATAATTTTAGCGTGGGGTAAGGCCCGCGCGATCAAAGGTACATAGAGATAATTTGTCGGTAATTTATCAACAAAATAATGACCGTCTTCATGATGAGCCCGGGTAGCATGAAGATAGGCCTTACCTAATACGCCTGGCTCTATTTTAGCGGCCTCTAATAATAATTCACTATTTACTCGCGCGGGCGTTTGTATTTTAGAGAGCCTACGCATGGACAAATAAAATTGCTGTAATTCACCCGCCGATTTCACTTTGGAATGCGAGGTTATAATCCGCTCAATTAAGGTTGTCCCTGTCCGCGGCTGTCCAACAATAAATATGGGTCTGCCGCGTTGATCACTTACAGCTACGTCGTCAGACATCCATTGATGATCAAAGCGTTTATGCAGCGTTTCAAACAGGGCCTCTTCTATATCTTCATGAAATTCGAGAGTTTTTCGTTTCGCAGCTGCACCCTTTTCAAAGGCTGTAAAAGCTGCATCCCAATTCTCAACATCTTCAAACACTTTACCCGCGCCGTAATAAAGAAAGGATTGGGCATGATCATTGCCAGCGACTTTATCTGCCATTCCTATCATCTCATGAGCGCTATCATCTGATGATTGCCGACTCAGGCCGGCACGAATCCAGTTGGCCTGGGGATCATCAGGAGTGATTTGAAGCGCGTCATTAATGGCCAATTGCGCAAGGTCTTGTTGCCCCGTAAAATTATAGGCATTCGCCAAACTGGTTTTATATTGTTCATTATCAGGATCATTTGCGACCGCCTTTTCACACCAGTGAAGGGCGTTTTCATGTTCACCAATTACGCTAAAAACAGAGGCGATGACACTTTGTATAAAAGCCTGCTGGGGATTAAGGTCTGCAGCTTTTGAAATTGCCTCATCAGCTTTGACTGTATATCCGATTTGAGAAAAAATTTTTGCCAAATGCGCCCAAGCGCCCGCATGTTTTGGATCAAGTTTCGTTACATGAAGAAGGGCATTCGCCGCAATGCGCTTTTTATTCATTTCTGAAGCTATGAGGCCAATCAGGAAATGTCCTTGCGGATGGCGCGGGTTTGACTGAACGACTTTTTTGCAAAATGCTTCGGCTTTTTTCAGATCACCTTTAGCCAGCGCGTCAAAACCATGTTTTAGCCATGAAGAGATCGTCCGCGAATCGTTCATGCGATCTTTTCCGCGGCAAATAAAGCAACAAGGTTCATCGCAATCGTTGCTGCCGCTAATGCGGTAATTTGTGCATGATCATAGGCGGGCGCGACTTCAACAACATCGGCGCTTCGTAAATTTACGCCTCTTAAACCCCGCAAGATCAACTGGGCTTCCATAGTGCTCAAACCGCCAATAACTGGTGTTCCTGTCCCCGGTGCCATAGACGGATCAAGGCAATCAATATCAAACGTAATATAGGCAGGACGCTGTCCAACAATATCGCGAATGAATTTGATAACCGCATCAACACCGCGAACCCTTACATCTTCAGCACTTAAAATGTTAAAGCCATGCGTTTTTTCATTAAACGTACGAATACCAATTTGCACTGAGTGTTTCGGATCTACGATACCTTGTTTTGCAGCATGGTAAAACATAGTCCCATGATCAATCCGTCCTTCTTCATCTTCCCATGTATCAGAATGGGCATCAAAATGAATGAGGGAAATGGGCTGTTTTTCGACCGCTGCTAATGATTTCAAAACAGGGTATGAGGAAAAATGATCACCCCCTAACATGAGTGTTTTCACACCCGCGCTATGAACGGTTTTAAACTGCCCTTCAATCGTTTCAGGAACGGTTACAGCCGCGCCTGGATCAAATAATACATCACCATAGTCAATAACGGACAAAGCTTCAAAAGGATCAAACTCCCATCCATGAACACGGTCCCACGCTATCATAGCCGAAGCTTCACGAACGGCTCTTGGTCCATATCGGGCACCTGGACGTCCAGTCGTCGCGAGATCATAAGGCAGGCCAATAACAGCGAGGTCTACAGCTGTTAAATCCTTGCTATACCGCCGACGCCCAAAACTTAATGCACCCGAATATGTCGGCTCTACACGAATTCCGCTCCCACGCTTACGCGTGAAAGCGAGATCTATATCATTGATCTCTGACGTCATAGTTTATGCCTGTCTTTCGAGCCCAACGGATAAGGCCTTCGCCGATTATAAGCACCCCGACAACACCGTAAAGTGTAGATTTTTGTAACCCTTCGCCCGGTACATATAAAAACAGACCAATCGTCATCACAAGGATTATAAAGCATATCCCCGCTAATAATTTCGCCCCCCAAAGACCCCCGGGCGCTCTAAAGGGACGCACTGTGTCTGGGTCAATGAAACGTAATTTCAGAAATGCCAAAACCATCCCGGCATAAGGCAACATAAAGATAACAGCGCTAAACGAAAACAAAGCCCAAAAGAGGTCTTCATTGGAATCCACCAAAGCGCCGTAAAGCACAAGCGCTACCGTGCACACACATCCCATTAAAATGGCGGCCCCGATAGGCCCGCCATGTTCGGCATGTCTTTTCGCGAACATAGAGGGTAGCTGCCCCTCGCTCGCCGCCTCAGCAACAGAGCGGTTACATCCCATCGCCCATGTCGTACCATTTGACCAAAATGTATAAAGCGCCCCAATGCCTAAAAGAAGCACCAAAGCGTCCCCGCCCGGGACATTAGCAAAAAACAAATCAAGCGTATCGATCAAGCCATCCACAATATCTATCTCGCCGGCGGGAATAGCGGCTAAAATTCCAAGGCTAGAAAAAAAATAAAAGGCAAGAATTAAGACACCCGATAAAATAATCGCCCGCGGTACATTGCGCTCTGGCTTTTGAATTTCACTCCCCGCTGAGGAGACAAGCTCAAAACCAAGCATACCGTAAATAATAGCCGGTAGGAATTTTAAACCATCTTCTAAATTAGGGCTCAAGGTTTTTGCATTTATCTCATTGGCATAGCCATTTTGTCCCGCATAATAAAACCCGCCAAATATCAAAACACCAAAGATAACCATTTTCAGAACAGCGCCAAGATTAGGGACCCATTTCCCGATTTTCAGGCCAAATACATCAACCGCAACGCTAAGCCATCCCAATATAATCCCAAGAATTACTTGTTGGAATATACTCATATCAATGTGAAACAAGCGTGCTAACACCCCTGCAAATAATATGAATATCGCAGGCAACCATATGGCTGTATTAATCCAATACGCCCACATAGCCCGTGTCGACCATTCTTGCCCAAAGGCTTTTTTGATCCAGACATATATCCCGCCCTCGGCAGGATAGCTTGTGCCAAGCTCAGCCGTGATAAGCCCAATAGGCAACATAAATAAAACACCAAGGAGTAACCACCACGTAAGGCTAGACGCGCCGATTGAAGCTGAGGCCGCCAAAGTATCTAACAAAACAATAGCTGAAACAGTGAAAAGTGTAAGGTCTGGTAGCCTTAATACTTTTGGGTTCACGTCATTCTGGCTCATATCACACTCGTAATCTCAAACAAAAAAAGGGCCAAGGGCCCTTTTCAATTTAATAAATTTGAATCTCTTATTCATTAAATGATTTAGAGAAGCGAATCCCGTAAGTGCGGGGCTTGCTCGGCCCGAAGACATGGGCGGGAAGAACATCACCATTATTATTGCCTTGATCGAAATAGAGTTCGTCAGTCACATTTTCAACATAGCCAAGAACTGACCAATCATCAGCGCGGTACCCCGCCCTTAATGTCAGATCAGCAAAGGCATCCACTTCAGACGCTGCAAGATTTTCAATACCGCCGCCCTTCGTTGATTCCCAGAACACTTCAGCAGAACCAAAGATTTCTCCACCCCACATATCAGCATGTGCATTAAAGACAGCCGCACCAGACCAAGCCGGCGCGTCTAAATCATTACCATCACATAAATCTGGGTCCCCAGGCTCAAATGTGTCAGCGTCATTAAGACCACACCCCACACCCGCATTTGTTATATCATTGCTATTATATCCAACACTCACAAAACCATCGAAATTTTCACTGAACCTTGCCGTAAGCTGGCCTTCAACACCATAGCCTTCAACCTCACCCACATTTAAAACCACACTGCGGCCATTTTGGAAAACCAGCAATTGAAG
The DNA here is from genome assembly GCA_964534845.1 of uncultured Caulobacterales bacterium. Lineage (GTDB taxonomy): Bacteria > Pseudomonadota > Alphaproteobacteria > Caulobacterales > Maricaulaceae > CALCKU01. The sequence continues at coordinate 4,076 of CAZHPV010000086.1, read as the reverse complement.
ATCTTGATAGTCGTAATAATAAGCATTTAGATCAGCTTTTAAGGCTCCGCCCAAAAACTCGCCCTTATAACCCACTTCATAAGACCATAATGTCTCTGGATCAAAGGTATCTGGCTCAGCATCACCGGGCTGCAGTTCGTCTTGGAATTCAAATTCCGGCCCACCTTCTACTGGAGAGAAAGAAAATGTACCAAAACCACCCGCCTTAAATCCGCGCGTTGCACTGGCAAATAATGTAGTATCCTCATTAGGACGATAGCGTAAAATGAATCGCGGCGTGAAGGCATCCCAACTATCTGACGCTGTCAGAGGACCATTTGTAGTGTTACCAATGGCAAAGAAAGGTCCAAAATTGCTCGTCACCGGTAAGGCATTGTTACTAAATGTCTTACGATCATCTGAGTAACGTAAGCCGACACTGGCATCAAGCTTGTCATTAAAGGCATAAGTTACGTCAGCAAATAAAGCATAGCCATTATAATCGCCTCGCACTTCATTTTGTTCTGTCAACAGACCACCTGCCCCTGGGACAGGCGTCAAACCGTAATATTCCAGTAAACATGAGCCAACATCGGCGAAGTTTTCGCCGTAATAATAGTTACTGTAATAGTTGGCATAATAGGAACATATAACGTCTTCATTGCCTTGGGCTGTAAAGAGCGCATCCAGATTTTCATCATAATAAGAGCCACCAACATACCAAGACAGCGGGCCGTCCCCTTGGCTGACTAGCCGAACTTCTTGCTCAAAATAGTCACCTTCTTGATCCAGACCAAAATCATTGATATTGAGCGGGGTTCCGTCAAAATCTTCGCGGTAATTAAAGTCATGCGTTTTAAACCCTGTTTGTGATGTCAGAGTTGCAAAACCGAAGTCATAATCGACTTTAAGGCTGATATCGAACACTTCGGCAATATCAAAACTATCGAGGCCTAAATCCACATTAACATCTCTGGGATCATCAGGAAGTTCGATCTCTCCAAAAAGTTCTTCTAAGGCCGCAAAATTGTCACCAATCCCTGTCACGCGGTAAATAGAACCCTCTTGCTCACGGTCTTCATACTCGGCTGTCAGCTCAATAGATAAAGGACCATTACCTTTATAATCGATAGAGCCCCTAAAGCCGAACTTATCAAATCCGCCTAAATCCTCACCGTCAAATATATTTTCTACAAATCCGTCTTCCCGCGAATAAAAGCCAGCCACACGCGCAGCCACTGTGTCTGATAGAGGAAAGTTAATTGCACCTCTCGCATCAAAACGATCCCGGCTTCCATACTCTATATCACCATAGCCTGAAATTTCATCTTGGAAAATTGGACGTTTAGTATGCGTACTAATTGCACCCGAAATCGCGTTACGCCCGAACAGGAAGTTTTGTGGCCCTCTTAGAACTTCTCCGCGCTCAATATCATGAAGTGTTGAGACGACAGCACCGTTCCGGCCTTGATGTATACCGTTCTTAAAAAATCCAACCGAAGGGTCACCGCCGACCCCAAAGTCTTGAGTTCTGATGCCGCGTATCGCGACCGCATCAATAAAACTGTCCTGCGAATTACCTGTTACGCCGGGCGAATAGGTAATTAAGTCTTTCACATCATTCAAATTGACCTCTGAGACAAAGTCACCTGAAAGCGCTGTGATTGCTAAAGGAACATCCTGAATGGATGTTGCCCGTTTTGTTGCTGTGACAATAATCTCATCATCGGGAATTTGCGCTTGCGCCGTGAACGCACTACTCAGCGCTAATAGACTGGCACTCCCCACCAAAAAAACGCGGTGTTTACTTTGCGGCTGAAACATAAAACCCTCCCTTTTGATCTCAATTCATTGACTAAGATATAATGTGATCACTTTTTTATTTTAGTTATCATTTAAAAAAATGTAATGCAAGCCCAAATCAAAAGAAGAAATAAAATCTCTAGGCGTTGAGCCCCAAAAACTCACGTATCTGCGTTTGAAAATAGGTTTGAGCGGTATTTTCAAGACTAAGCAGCGCTTTATCTACGAGCTTGTCAGAAAGCCCCTGCCCCCTCCTCTCTACAACTAAGTCTTTTAAGTAAGCCCCTTCAAACTCAGGGTGTGGCTGCACACTCAAGCCCCAATCTCCGTAAGCAAAGCCCGCAAAACGGCAAAAATCCGAGGTTAATATCAACTCAGCTGATTCTGGCGGCACCCTAATTTGATCTTGGTGATAGGCATTCAATCGCGTCTTGTCAGACCCTGTTTCAGGTGAACTCTTAAGCCTACCACTTAACGTATAATCAACCGCACCCACAGAGAAACCACCTTCAAATTTTTCCACAGTCCCGCCCAGTGCTTGCGCCATGATTTGGTGACCAAAGCAAACGCCTACCATTTTACGTTTTTCAACATGAGCACAGCGAATAAAAGCTTCAAGCGGTGGTATCCAGTCATGGCCTTCATAAACACCGAATCTCGACCCTGTAATAAACCAGCCATCGCAATCAGAAACGCTGTCTGGAAACTCTCCATCTAAAACCGCATAATGGCGAACATTCTCTGATGGCAGCCCCAAAAATGTCTGACTCATTTTATCATAATCACCATGAACCGCTTGCAAATTGTCAGGCGCGCGCCCAGTTTGGAGAATACCAATTTTCATTAAACAGACTCCAAATATGTCTCATATTCAATTCGGGTCACAGCCTGCATAAACTGGTCATATTCTTGGTTTTTCGCCGCAATATACATTTTACAAAACAGATCACCAAACAAACGCTGCGTATGGCTTCCCTGCGCCATAGAATCTATAGCCGAGCGCCAGCTCAATGGGATTGAAGGCAAGTCCATATCATACGCATCTCCAGACACTGGAGGCGGCGGCGTCAATTTATTTTCAAGCCCGTATAGAGCCCCGCCCAATATTGCCGCCATCACAAGATAGGGATTAGCGTCAGCCCCGGCTATACGGTGCTCAATTCGGCGCGAATGGTTTGGGCCGCTAGGGATGCGCACGGGCGTCGTCCTATTATCATAGCCCCAAGCAATATTCGTGGGCGCGTGAGTCCCCGGGCGAACACGGCGATAAGAGTTATAATGAGGCACAAAAATTGACATGAATTCACCAATTGTCTCCAACAAACCCGCCACACAATGATGCAAGAGCCCCGAGCCTTCTTCCTGTCCATTATCAAAGATATTCTCACCCTTCTCATTTAGAACACTAAAATGAAGATGCATGCCGCTACCTGACTGTTTGCCATAAGGTTTGGCCATAAATGTCGCGCCGAGACCATGTTTCTTGGCAATACCCTTGATTAAATATTTAAATAACACCGCATCGTCAGCTGCTTTTAGAGGGTCAGCAACATGATTGAGATTAATCTCCATCTGACCAACACCAAATTCAGAAATCGCGGCGTCCGCTGGAATGTCCCAAGCTTCACAGGCCGCGTAGACATCGGCAATAAAGCCGTCCATTTCATCAATATCGGCCAGACTATACATCGCACTCGCCGGTACAACGTCGTCGCCGCCAAGGCGCTCCGGCGCTTTGATGGCATCATTACTTTGAACATAAAGATAGAATTCGAGCTCAGACGCGCAAACAGGTGTCAGGCCCTTTTCAGCAAAGCGGTCAACAACAGACTTTAAAACTTGCCGCGGGCACGCACCAAAAGGCGTTCCGTCAGATTTGAACATCCATACAGGCAAGAGGCTAGAGCTATTATCAAGCCAGTCTATGCGCAATGGCCCCCGTCCGGTCGGTACACAGAAGCCATCAACATCACCCGTTTCCAAAACCTGACCACTTTCATCCGCATCATTGCCCCATATATCGACACCCAGTGAGGATAATGGCAATTTCAGCTCGCCCTTAAAGGCTTTACCTGCCATTTTTCGGGGCAAGAGCTTACCGCGCATAATACCATTAAGGTCCCAAATCACAGGCCTAACCGACGAAACATCAGGGTTCGCGTCTAACCATTTTTGCATTTTTTCACCTGCCATAAAGGGACCCAACTTAAGAACTGATCTTGCGAACTACATAAAAACTAGAATATAGGTCACACGCAATGCATAATATTTTCGATTATTCATATACATAATGT
>CAZHPV010000085.1:0-8799 GCA_964534845.1 uncultured Caulobacterales bacterium | reverse complement strand
TCTCGAAATAGTGCCGCTGGAGGTGAGGATGGGATTCGAACCCACGTTAGGCTACTAACCTAAACACGCTTTCCAAGCGTGCGCCTTAAACCACTCGGCCACCTCACCTTCGAGGTATTTTCCGGTTTACCCGGAAGGTTTAAGATAAGCACACGCTTATCTCTATACGTTTGCGAGTGCTCAAAACTCGCCGCGCGATTTAGCATTGAAAGCGAGTTAAGGCAATGGTTCCCTAACCTGCTTTACGCTAAATTTGTAAGAGCCTTTTGGAGTTTGTCGAGTTCCAGTGCAAATCCGTCTTTACGATTATATTGCTCAGCGACAACATCTTTGGGCGCCCTATCCACGAAATTTTTATTGCCCAGTTTTTTATCGATTTTTTCTATCTCGGATTGGGTTTTGTCTATTTCTTTTTGCAGTCTTTGACGCTCAGATTCAAGATCGATTAATCCATCGAGCGGGATTGCGAACCCAATGCCGTCAACGACCGTCTGCAAGGCCCCTTTTGGTGCAGTGAGAGCGTGTTCAACACTTGACACCCGCCCCATCCTTTCTAAGGCCTCGGCATAAGTTTTTAGGCGCGGTTCCGATGTATCGCTTAACCGGATAAGGGCGGCTTTTTTAGACGGCGGTACGTTCATCTCGGCGCGCACAGACCGCAGCGCGGTAATGAGGCCAATAAGCCAGTTAATATCGGATGACGCCGTTGCGTTCAGGAGCTCGTCTGATAAGTCCGGCCATTCTGAGAGCATTAGAAACCCTTCCCTATCGCCTGCGGTCTTGGCCCATAGTTCTTCGGTGATAAAGGGCATGAAAGGATGTAAGAGTTTTAAAATCTGGTCGAGCACCCAGCCCGCCGTTCGCTGCGTCTCCACTTTCTCCGCTGTGTCCGCCCCGTCCATGACAGGCTTGATAAGCTCCAGATACCAGTCAGCATAGACACCACGCGCAAATTTATAGGCCGCCTCTGCTGCGTCATTAAATCGGTATGCCTCTATATTGCGGGTCACCTCTTTGACGGCCAAGACCGCCTCCCCGACAACCCATTGATTTACCGCCATCTTACAGGTTTTTGGGTTAAAATCTGTTTTGGGAACGCAGCCATTCATCTGGGCGAAACGCGCAGCATTCCAAAGTTTAGTTCCAAAGTTACGATAGCCCTCAATGCGCTGCATAGACAGGCGGACATTGCGCCCTTGGGCGGCTTGTGCAGCCATATTAAAGCGCAGGGCATCTGCACCATAGGTGTCGATGATTTCAAGCGGATTAATGACATTGCCTTTGGATTTGGACATTTTCTGTCCCTTTTCGTCCAAGACTAATGCGTGGATATAAACGTCCTTGAAAGGCACCTCGCCCATAAACTGAATACCCTGCATCATCATACGGGCAACCCAGAAGAAGATAATATCAAACGCTGTAACCAGAACGGCTCCGGGATAAAAACGCTCTAATTCCGGTGTTTTATCGGGCCAACCTAATGTAGAAAACGGCCACAAACCTGAGGAAAACCACGTGTCGAGGACATCATTGTCTTGCCCTATCTCAACATAATCATCAACAACAGGGTCTAAGCCGTGATCAGATCCGTGAACGACTACTTTTATAGGTCTCTTGAAATTTATGTCGTAGTAATTTTGTGCTTTTGTAAGGGCTTCGGCTTCTGTTTCAACGACCCATGTTTCTTCATGAATACCCGACATACCTCCATCAATTACTTTTGGCCCATACCAAACCGGAATACGGTGTCCCCACCAGAGCTGGCGGGAGATACACCAGGGCTGGATGTCTTTCATCCAGTTGTCATAAGTTTTCTTCCAGTTTTCAGGCACGAATTTCGTGTGTCCGTTATCGACGGCTTTCATAGCCTCTTTAGCCAGAACATCGGCTTTGACAAACCATTGGTCGGTTAGCATTGGTTCAATCACTACGCCTGAGCGATCACCAAAGGGTTGTTCAATCTTTAAGTCTTCTGTCTGATCCAGCAATCCCGCCTCGTCAAAGGCTGTCACCACCATTTTGCGCGCTTTTGCGGCAAACTTACCGTGATATTCCTGAGGTATATCGTCCAAGTTCAAGATATGAGCGCGTTCATCAAGTATGGAAATAGGCGTGTGCCCTGCCCGCTTACCAACTTCGTAATCATTAAAGTCATGGGCGGGGGTGATTTTAACCGCGCCGGAGCCCTTTTCAGGGTCAGCATATTCATCAGCAATAATGGGTATGCGGCGACCTACAATCGGTAGCAGAACCTCTTTGCCCACCAGCCCCGCATAGCGCTCATCTTCAGGATGAACGGCTACGCCCGTATCGCCAAGCATGGTTTCTGGCCGTGAGGTTGCTACGACTATATAATCACGTTTCTCATAACCTGTTATATTCCCGTCCTCGTCTTTAAGCGGATGGTCATAGGCTACCCCGTCTGCGAGAGGATAACGTAAATGCCAGTAATGGCCGTCAACTGTTTTGGTTTCAACTTCGAGGTCGGAAATAGCTGTTTGAAATTTCGGGTCCCAATTTACGAGGCGTTTATCCCTGTAGATCAGTTTGTGTTCATACATTTGCACGAAGACCTTCACAACGGCTTCCGCCATTTTATCGTCGGGATTATCAGGGTCACCCATGGTGAAGCGTTCTCGCGACCAGTCACAGGATGCCCCCAGACGACGAAGTTGATTAACTATAGCCCCGCCGCTTTCTGCCTTCCAATCCCAGACAATCTCCTCAAAGGCTTCGCGGCTCATATCCTTACGGCCCGGCTTGCCTTCTGCGGAGAGTTTGCGTTCTACAACCATTTGTGTGGCAATGCCGGCATGATCGGTTCCGGGCTGCCATAAAACGTCTTTGCCGCGCATGCGTTCAAACCGGATGAGTATATCTTGCAGAGTGTTATTTAAAGCATGCCCCATATGGAGGCTACCGGTGACGTTTGGTGGCGGGATGACAATCGCATATGGCTCTAAGGCAGAGTCCATTTTAGGACGAAACGCCCCGCTACTCTCCCAAGCCTGATATAAACGGGCTTCGGCTTCCTGTGGATTAAAAGATTTTTCAAGCATAGCTCACAAACTCATTCTGATCGCACGTCCATAGCGTTTATAGAAAACTTATCCAGCTTTTAATTGATTTTGAATGCAAAAAACCGCCACACTGTTAGACAGGGACGGTAATCTAATCCTGAAAATGGAATGCTCGGTTTATTTGCCGGATGAAATACGTTTAACTTCTTTCGTGACGGCACGTTCCACAATGCCTTTCAAGTTTTCATCAAGCCACTCTTTCAGCATTGGGCGAAGCGCATCCATAACTAAATCGCCAATCCGGTCGCCGCGCTCATTCTGGATAGCTTTTTCTTCCACGGCTTTATTGAGCGTTGCGAAGACATCTGCCGAAGCTGTTTTCTCGACTTCATCCAAAATGGCATCTGATTTTTTTGCTCTTGGCATAGTTTCTTTCTCCTCTGACGCCTCAGATTGAGGGGCCTGTATATATGGTTCTATTGAGTTTGTTGTAGAGTTTTCGTCTAAATCTTCTTCAATATCAGACGTTAATTCGGCAAGTTGCGCTTCTATCTCTGCGCTCTCTTCGTCAACCAGCTCATCTAACGAGAGTAGTTCGCCTTCGATTTCGTTGTCTAGATAAGATTCGTCGTCTATAGCGTCATCTTCAAGCAATGACTCTAATTCCTGTTGTTGGGCATCACTTTCAATATCGATCTCTTGCGTGTCCTGAGCGATTTCAGACTCGGCCTGCTCGGCGTCGGCTTCTGCCATTTTTGCGATTGATAACAAAGCCCCTGCTCCCAAGGCCGCTTTACCAGCTGTTTCCAAATCTGGCTCATCAGTACCGAGGGTCTCCTCCTCCAATTGAGTCAGTTCAAGATTTTCTTCAGCTTGCAATGCTTCTTCATCTTCCAAAGCCAAATTCAAAATATCATCTAGCACATCAGATTCGTCATCCACGATTTCGACTTCTTCTTCAAGTTCAAGAACATCCTCTAGAGCTTCCGCATCAACAGCTTCAAAATCATTAGCTTCAGCTTCGCTGTGAGTTTCATTATCCTCGCCTGCTTCAATTTCTTCTAGAAAAGAGTCATCAGTTAAGTCAGCCATAAGCGCCTTAACGATATCCATGTCGCTTTCGGATTCCATTGTATCAAATGAACTGATATCGTCTAAGTCCGTTAAGACCTCATTCGTTAGGTTTTCATCGACTAACATCTCAGTTTCATCAGTGTTTTCAGAAATTTCTTGATCATCAAGCAGATCAAGAGCCGGGTCGATTACAAATTCCTGATTGGCGTCCGGTTCTTCGGAAAAACTATCCAGCGCATTATCAATATTTATCAACCCATCATCGGAGACCATCTGCTTTTCAACATCTGCTTCTTCTATGGAGTTCACGCCCGCCATGTTTAAAGCGGAGCGGCCATGCTTTTCTTCTTCCAGACTTTCCGGGGATAAATCTGATAGGATTGGGGATGGAGTGTCGGGAGCCTCCAATATATCAACCGCTTCGGTGTCTATTGTAGTATTTTGGTCCGGGATAACCAAATCATCGACAATCAGGTCTATATCCTCATCAGATAGAACCGAATCGTGCGCGCTGTCCTCGCCTGTGGCTGAAGTCGCGCTTATTACCTTAGGCGTCGAAACATCTTTTATAAATTCTGGCTCAGCAACTTTATCTGTTTCGTCATCAGCAATTATACGCCTGATAGACGTTAAAATATCTTCCATGCTGGGCTCGAAAGTCTCTGCATCACTTTCTGTAGTCCCGCTAGACTCATCTGACATAGAATACCCTTTAGCATTTTCTTATTACGTAATTAAGGCAACACGTCTGACTTGTCTAGCGTGGATGAAAATCAATTTTTAGGAGAATTTTGGATAAATATTCAAAAAATAAGGTATTTTTGGCTTTAAGTCAGTTGTTTACACCCTTAATTGCCAGTTCAGAACGAATTTCATTGGAAATTGTGCTAAATGGATTTGGATCAAATTCGGCCTGTATTTCTTTTGAAATAGTTGCGAATGGATCTGATCCGAGATTGTGTGTCGATTGGAGGGCGTTTTGAGTCGGTAGAACCGGAGCTGGGCCAGGTGAAATATCGGCGCTGCTATATTGCGAAATGAAATTTTCTACAATTTGTGATTTTGCCTGCTGGGCAGTCGCTTGGATGGTTGCGGGTACAGGAACATGACTATTATGAGAAATAGCATTTGTGTGAGATACAATTTCCGGCGCATGGCTGATCTGTTGTTGAACCGGATTAATATTGTGAATTTCATAAAACGGATCATTTGGCCCTAGATACGGATGTTCAGGGCTGAGGTCCAAAAGCTCGCCGCCTAAATCGATAGGCTTGAGGAGTTTGTCACCAAGCCCTTTAAAATCGTTTTGAACCGATTTGGGAATAAATTTATCGGCTGTCTGTTTTAAACCCCAATATTTTACATTTTCATGATTTTGGGCAGGGTTGTAGTAATCCGTTGGTAGCTGCAGCGCCCGGGCTTCAAATACTCCTAAAGTCTCGAGCAACTGAAATGTTGAAATATTGAGCGAACGCTGGGCATCAAGTAACGCTAATTGGGCACTTAGAGCCTCCTGCTCGGCGTCAAGAACATCGAGGGTTGTTCGCGTGCCCACTTGCTGTTCCAGGACTACGCCTTCGAAAGCGACCCGGGCTGAATCAACCTGTTGCTGACTGGCGATGACGCTACGCTTAGAGGCTTCTAATTGCGCCCATAACTGTTCAACAGCTTGGTCAATCGCTCTTTGGGTATCTCGCGTTTCAAAAACCGAGCGTGTTTTAGCGTGACTGGCCTGACGAACACGTGAGCGGTTAAGCCCTCCTGTAAAGATAGGAATAGAAATGTTGGCCGTAATTTGCGCGCCCTCAATACGGTCAATACCGGAAGATTGTCCGCCAGCGGATTGCGCGGCGGCGTTCAAGCTAAGCGTGGGTTTAGAGGCAGCTTTTGCAACATCGATACCAGCATCGGCAGCTTGCTCATTATAGAGCGATGCAAGTAATTGCGGATTATTTTCCTGTGCTAAACGTTTGGCTTGTTCAACAGAGTCAGGCAGCACAAATTGTGGCGGGACCGTTAAATTGGAAGGGGTATGTCCGATAACACGACGATAGGTCGCGCGGCTACTCTGCAGAGATGAATCAGCCTGAGCTAATCCAATTTCGGCAGCGGCCAGACGGCTTTTAGCTTGCGCTATATCTGTCAAAGTGCCCTCGCCTACATCAAAACGATCTTGAGCGGCCTGTTGCTGACGCGTGAGAACTTTAACATTATTGCGACGAATTCTAGCGGCGGCTTCATCGCGTAAAACATCAATATAGGCCGTGGCCGCTTGATTGAAAATGTTCTGTTCGATCCCGCGTAAGGTTTCGCGGGCGGCAAAGACCCCGGCTTTTGCCTGACGTTTTAAGGCTCTTACGCGCCCACCCGCATATACGGGTTGAATGACTTCGAGCTGTAAAGCTCTTGGGAAGTTTGAACTTGTCGCAAGTCCTTCTGCCCCAAAAACGCCGAAATCTGTTCTACGCGTTACTGACGCTCCGGTATTGCCGCTAAGCGTTGATTGTAAACGACCTTGTGATCGGGCTTGGACAAAATCTTCATCGCTTTCGCGTACTCGTGCCCGTTCCGCTTTAAGTCTCGGGTGATTGTTATAGGCTGAAATCAGGGCTTGTTGTAGCGTCTCGGCCTGCGCCGTTGGTGTAACACCCAGAGTTAATGCCACAGACGCCAAAATGACGGCTGAAACCGTTGCTTTATATATTTTGAGCATCATTGCACTCCCATTCACCAAGATAACCATACGCTATTTTAGTTAATGGGCAATAAACCGCATGTAATTCGATACGGAATTTAATTTGAAGCTATTTAGGGCTTAGAATGCAAATTCTTTTTTGCTCTCAAACCCAGGCAATGCCGGTATATTTGCATCAAATAATATACGTTCACCGACACTATCGCCGACGCGAGTATAAATTGTAGCATGGCCAATGGGGCCGTTTTGCTTCACACAAACTAGGCGTCCTCCGCTTGATAGCTGATCTAGCCAGGATTTAGATAATTCGGATATAGACCCGTTTATAAAGATAACATCAAAGGGTCCATGCTCTGACGCGCCAGCCTTTAGTTCACCTTTCACCACAGCGGCATTTGCGATACCGGCGCTTTCAAGCTCTTTTGTCGCGCGCTCCACCCGTGCTTCATCATCTTCCAGACCCACGACTGTTTCAGCAATGTTGGCAAGAATGGCCGTGGAATAGCCTCTACCGCAACCTATATCCAAAACAATGTCCTGTGGTTCGATATTGGCGGCTTGAACAAGCTTAGAAAAATCCCTTGGTTTTGCAAGCCACCGTTGGGAATCAATTTGCACATGACTGTCGCTATAAGCTAGAGCTGAGCGCGATTTCGGAACAAAATTTTCGCGCTCAACTTTCCTAAACGCCGCAATCACTGACAGATCAGTGACATCATTGGTGCGTATCTGGCTTTCAATCATGTGATTGCGCGCAATCGAAAAGTTAAACATGTTTTTATCCTGAATCATGGACGTGCCGTGAATGCCCCGTATAGCTATAGACGAGGGTTCTGGCAATATTTGGTTGCGTATTCCAACAATTTGTTTGTGCTTAAGGGTATTAACCCTTTTCTGCCTCTCATATTAAGAAAGGCGAGGCTAAAAACTCAAAATGAACATTGCCCCCAAGGCCGCACTCGGTTATACCCCGCCCCATTAGGCACCATGGCGGAGTGGTGACGCAGCGGATTGCAAATCCGTGTACCCCGGTTCGATTCCGGGTGGTGCCTCCAATAATTACGCCTAAGTCATTGTTAATTATATATTTTTTACCTTTTTTGAAAAACTAGTCCCACTTTTGGTCCCACTTTCAAGTCAACTCAAAAGCATAATTAAGAGTGCCTCACTGCTCCAACGGTAAGGGCCGCGCCCGTCTTCACGGGGTTTGACTTGGTAACGGGCCATAACTAATGCGCCCAAAAAATATGAACAGAGCCACTAACCTCAAAGGTCAGAAAGTCGCCTGATTGCTCATAATCATGGGCCATCGCTTTATAGTCGATATAGGGCGCGAGGCGTTCGGGTATCGTCTCACCTGACTGCTCGGTGAGTTCCTCGGCGTAATCAGCAAGGCTGTCATATTCTCCCGCATAGTCTTCAAATCGGGTTCTGGCGTCCTCAATGTTGCCGCCGTAATAATTCAGGACTTGCGCCCCTAATGCGCCGTGCTCTCGGATATAGTCTGCAAGCTCCACAACATTGGCAAAGCTATAATACTCTCCAACCTCCGCACCTTCAAAACCTTCATAATCATGAATGACCCATTCTTCGGCGGCCTCAATCGGTGAGCTGAGAAGCATAGCCTGAACAGCTTGCAAAATTGTGCTTTCGTCGCTGACCTCAATCCAACGTCCATGTAAATGACCATTATTATAGGCGGCCAAACACGCCACATAGATGCGAATAGGGTCAGGTGTGGGCGTTCTATATAAATCGGGGTCTGACGGTGTTGGTTTGGGCGGCTCGTGGTTAAAAGGTGTCTGGTTATTGGCTTGGCAAAAGGTCATGGGTCTGTCTCCATTTTCTGTCTCGGGCCGCCCCTTTAGGCGCGCGCGCGCAGCGCCCAATCAGACGCGGCACGTTCCCCCGAGGAGGGAACAAAATAAAAAAGCCGGCCCTTTAAGGGCCGACTATATGAATGAGTGGATATTTCGTTTAGTCAGACTTGGGGGCAAAGGAGACATTAAA
>CAZHPV010000084.1:0-9531 GCA_964534845.1 uncultured Caulobacterales bacterium | reverse complement strand
ATACAAAGGTTTTAGGTAAGCCTGCATTAGTCGTAAAACCATAAAGGGGCTCGCCCGGCAATCCGTCCGTGATAAAGCTACGACACGCTATTAATGTATCCAAATCAATACCCGTATCAACCCCCATCGCTTCAAACAAATAGACCAAATCTTCGGTCACAATATTGCCGCTCGCCCCCGGAGAGGCTGGACAGCCGCCCAGCCCGCCTTGTGAGCAATCAAAAACTTCAATCCCTTCCTCATAGGCGGCAAACGCATTTGCAATGCCAAGCCCGTAAGTATTGTGAAGATGTACAGATTTCACACGATCATTCCCCGCTACACGGCGGGTTTCACGGACCAGCGACTTGACCTGTTTCGGTTGGGCATAACCTACAGTATCTGACAGGCCGAGTTCATCCACTCCGGCCTCAATCAGACGTTCGGCCAGACGCAGCACTTTGCTTTGCACTATTTCGCCCTCAATCGAACACCCGAATGCAGTACTTAGTGCACCTTCAAATTCTGGACGCGCGCTTTTGGGCTGCTGTGCAATCAGCTCAGCAATAGCGCGTACATTCTCAATCGCTTGATCGTGGGTCTGTCGTAGATTTTTTAGGCTATGTGTTTCAGACACAGAAAGCGGAAAGCCAATAGAGGTTACACCGGCGGCAATTGCTGCTTGCGCGCCGCGAAGATTGGGCACAAGTGCCAAAACGCGTAAATCTTCAAATGTCTTGGCATAGGCGACAATCTCGGCTGTATCGGCGAGTTGCGGGAATAGTTTGGGCGGCACAAAACTACCCACTTCGATCTCGCGAACACCGGCTTTATAAAGGCCTTCAATCCATGCCTTCTTTATTGCCGTCGGCATTACGCCTGCGCAATTTTGCAAGCCATCACGCGGACCAACTTCGCTTATTAAAACCGTTTCCTTCATGGATATTACCTAGATAGTCGCAGCGCGAATTTATAGAAGTTCGGCAGACTTATTCGCTATGCGGAAAAAATAAGAGTTTTCCGACTGGATAGCTCAGGGCAGCCTATGAAAAGACATGACTGAAACTACTGCAAAATCTACTATGGTTCTATCTGGTAAAACAGCCAGGCAAATTTTTGAAGACATTCGCGCTAATCCTGCCCGCGCAAAATTCGGTTTTGGTGAACGCATGGCCATCGTCAATGTCGATCCACAAAAATCCTATACGCGGCCCGACCTATATTCCACGGCCTATATTACCGACCCGCGTCAAATGGAGCATATCAACACGATATCTAAAGCGGCCCGTACGAAAGGTCTGCCTATAGTCTGGACACATGTTGCCTATATGGATAATGCCGCCGATGCTGGCGTATGGGGGACACGAACCAATACGGAAAACAGCTTGCAAAATATTAAATTCAATAGCCCGCGTAGCGAATTTGATGATCGTCTGGATATCGACCGCACTGTTGATGCCGTTTACACCAAGCGCATGCCCAGTGCCTTTTTTGAAACGCCGCTCAATAGCTTCCTGACATGGCATAAAATCGATACAGTTGCAGTAACCGGCGGCAGCACATCGGGCTGCGTAAGAGCCACAGCCGTTGACGCGCTTTCTTATGGCTACCGTACCATTGTACCGATTGAATGCGTCGCCGATAAACATGAGAGCTATCACTTTGCTAATCTAACAGACCTGCTGATAAAATATGCAGATGTGGTGGACGTCAAAGAAGTTTATGACTGGATCGAAGCCTATGAAGGCTGATCCTAATCTCTATGACTATTGGCCCTATCAGGGTCGCCCCAAAATCGTCTGGCCCGGCGGCAAAAAACTCGCCTTCTGGATAGCGCCTAATATTGAATTTTACGAGTTTCTACCTCCCGGTAATCCGCAGCGCAGCCCGTGGCCCAATGCCATTCCCAATGTACAACAATATAGCCAGCGGGACTTTGGCAACCGCGTGGGACATTTGCGTCTTATGGAACTGTTGGATCGTTATAATTTACGCGGCTCCGTTAGTTTGAATGTCGCACTGTGCGATCATCATCCAGAAATTATAGAGGATTGTATAAAAAGAGATTGGGAGTTTTTTTCCCACGGCATTTACAATACGCGCTATTCTTACGGTCTCACACCCGAGCAAGAACAGCTTGTTTTGGATGACAGCATTAAAACAGTAGAGGCAGCAACAGGCCAGCGGATACGTGGTTATCTGGCTCCCGCCTTGACCCACACTGAACATACGCTCGACCTCATTGCCGAAAATGATTTTTGGTATAGTTGTGATTTGTTTCAAGACGACCAGCCTCAACCTCTTAAAACACAGACCGGAAAGCTTGTCTCAATGCCCTACTCACTCGAGGTCAATGACGTGATAACCTATTCCGTCATGGGGATGGACCCGCAGCGCTATAGCGATATTCTCAAACGTCATTTCGATCAACTCCTGCTCGAAGGCGAACGAAGCGGCACAGTAATGTGCATCCCGTTACATGCCTATTTGGTAGGTCAGCCCAACCGCATCAAAGTGTTCGAACAAGCGCTAGAACATATCAGCGCGCACGCAGACGATGTGTGGTTTGCAACGGGCAAAGAGATTGCCCAATTTTTTATGGATAAGCACTGGGACAGCAGCCTCGCCGATATCAAGGCTCGCGGTGTGGTGTCCGGCGGAACAGGATTTCGTCATGAATAAAGCTTATTTCGACTATCCCAAGCGCCGCTATGGACAAGACCACGATTTCTACGATTGGCGTCTCAGTACAACGCGCGAGAAAATAAAGTGGAAAGACAGCGCCAAAGTTTTAGTCGCATTGATAATTCCGGTTGAATTTTTTCCGCTCAACCCATCAGGTGTTCCCTTTAAACATCCCGGATCGATGGCAACACCCTATCCGGACTTAAGGCATTTTACAGTGCGCGACTACGGAAATAGGGTGGGTATTTTTCGTATTTTAAACGCGCTTAAGGCCCAAGGACTGAAAGCAGGTTTTGCAATCAACAGTGAAGTCGCCCGCCGTTACCCCCCCTTAATCAAGGCCATTTGTGACGCGGGTCATGAGATCATCGCTCACGGCATATCTACAGATCACATACACCATGAAAGGCTTAGCCAAGCCGAGGAAAGCACTGTGATTAAACACGCCTTGGATCAATTTGACAGTCCGCCGACAGGCTGGCTTTCCCCTGCCCGAAACCAAAGCTCACACACAGCCGCCTTGCTCGCCAAAGCCGGACTTGACTACCATATGGACTGGGAAATGGATCAAGTGCCTGTGACAATGAAAACCGATAATGGCAAAATTACCGCGCTCCCGAATAGCTATGAACTTTCTGATTTCACCCTGCTTCATACGCGTCGCCAGAGTGAAGAAGCCTGGCTGCAACAGATCACAGATTCAGTTGCCTTACTGCGCAAAGAACATAAACGTTTTGGAGGGCAAATGTTGGGACTGACTTTAACACCGTATGTCATTGGGCAACCATACCGGATTTGGGCGCTTCGGGACATGCTCTCTATGCTGGTGAACGCGGCAGATGTAAACGTCCTCACACCAAGCCAAATCCTTGCTGACTTCAAGGCACTCTCATGACTGCTCCTCTTGCTGGCGTTAAAGTCATCGAATTTTCACACATGGTTATGGGACCCTGCGCGGGCCTTATGCTGGCCGATATGGGGGCCGAGGTCATTAAGGTTGAGCCTCTTGGCGGGGATAAAACCCGCCGCCTACGCGGAGCAGGTGCGGGATATTTTCCTATGTATAACCGCAATAAAAAATCGCTTTGCATCAATTTAAAATCCGAAGCCGGCAAAGCGGCCATACTCAAGCTCATTAAAAATGCCGATGTCTTTATCGAAAACTTCCGTCCCGGCGCGTTGGATAAATTGGGCTTTGGCTATGACGCGCTCAGCACACTTAACCCAGCCCTGATTTATTGCTCTGAGAAAGGGTTTCTCGACGGACCCTATTCTCACCGCACCGCACTGGACGAGGTCACGCAAATGATGGGCGGCCTCGCCTATATGACCGGGCCTCCGGGGAACCCTTTGCGCGCAGGCGCATCGGTGATTGATGTAACCGGCGGCATGTTCGGCGCTATGGGTATTTTAGCGGCGCTAAACGAACGTCACATGACGGGAAAAGGCCAACATATCAGCGCAGCCTTGTTTGAGACCACCGTATTCTTAGTCGGCCAGCACATGGCACAAAAGGCTGTTACGGGAACACCGGCTGCCCCTATGCCGGCGCGCGTTTCGAGCTGGGCAATCTATCAATTGTTTGACACCCAAGACGGGGAACAGGTTTTTGTCGGCGTTGTCTCCGATGGTCAATGGCGTACTTTGTGCAAAGCGTTTGACCTAACCCATCTTTTGGACGACCCAGATCTTAAAGAAAACCGCGACAGGGTCATCCATAAAGATAAATTTCTACCCCAAATCGAGGCTGCATTCAAAATGCTGACTAAGGCCGAATTGATGGCAAAAATAGAAACCCTTGGCCTACCCTTCGCCCCTATAGGTCGCCCCGAAGACATGTTTGACGACCCGCATCTTAATGCAGGTGGTGGCCTGATCGATATGGAGATGGAAGACGGTGAACGCTGCAAACTGCCCGCTTTACCGATTAGTATGAACGGAGAAAGATTTGGCCTGCAAATGGATCCGCCCAAATCTGGCGAGCATACAGATGAAATTTTGGCAGGTTTAGGTTTAGATGTAACCACGTTAAAGGAAAACGGCGTAATCTAGGGCCGTAAAACACATACCCTTTAGGCCTGAGGGAATACAGCTTCCCTTAGTTTACCCATGCACCCAAGGCCGCACCACTTGATCACGCGCAAAAAACGCGTCAATCTCGTCTTTATCGCGCAGGGTCAATGCGATTGGATCTAATCCGAGGACGAGCATATCTTTATCACCCTCCCCAATCTGAAAACTAATCCCATTGATTGTTTGTGCAGGCAAATCGATCATGACCTCTTTGCCTAGACTTGCAATCTCGGCCTTGTTAAGCACAACACATAAAATACCATTACGCACACAATTATTGTAGAAGATTTCGCCAAAGCTTTCGGCGATTACGGCACGAAACCCGTACTCTTTAAGCGCCCAAACGGCGTGTTCACGCGAGCTACCGCAGCCAAAATTTTTACCTGAGAGCAAAATATCTGCACCCGCATACCCCGGTTGATTAAGAACAAAATCAGGGTTTGGGATGCGGTCCCCCAAATAACGCTGACCTGCAAACATTCCAACTGCCAGTCCCGTCTTGCTGACGGTTTTCATTTCGCGTGACGGTATAATTTGGTCAGTATCGATATTATCGCGCAGTAGAGGGGCAGCAATACCTGTATGCGTAGTAAAGGGCGTCACTTTACATATCTCCCAAATCTGAAGGCTGGCAAATATGACCCGCTACAGCTGACGCTGCGACCACTGCGGGGCTGGCGAGGTGAGTACGCACACCCGGGCCTTGACGACCTTCAAAATTACGATTGGTCGAACTGATAACGCGCGTACCCGGCGCAAATGTGTCCCCGCCCGCATAAAAGCATAAGGCACAACCCGCCGTGCCCCAATCAAATCCAGCTTGTTTAAATATCGCATCGAGTCCCTCCGCTTCAGCCGCGCGGCGTACCGCCATGGAGCCGGGCACACAAATTGCGGTCACGCCCTTGGCCACTTTACGTCCCTTCAAAATGCGAGCGGCCGTGCGCAAATCAGACAGACGGGCATTAGTACATGAACCAATAAAAGCACCGCCGAGCACAAGAGATTTCAAGGGTTCGCCGACCGTTAGGTTCATATATGAGAGCACTTTATCGCTCGCCCCGTCAGGTATGCCAGCATCAATTGATACTGCTTGTTCCGGCGAAGTACCCCACGTAACGGTGGGTTTCACCTCTGACGCATTGATATGGTAATCATAATCAAAACTGGCATATGGATCGGTTTTAAACGTCTTCCAATTGGCAAGCGCGCGCTCCCACATTGCGCCTTCGGGTACATATTGCCGCCCCTGTAAATAATTGTATGTCTTTTCGTCGGGCGCAATCACAGCGGTAAAAGCCGCAAATTCCACGGCCATATTACACAGGGTCAAGCGCGCCTCGATAGGTAATGCGCGTATGGCCTCACCTGTATATTCCACGGCGCAGCGCTTTCCACCTGATGCGCCAAATTTAGCGATAATGTGCAGCGCCAAATCTTTGGCTGTGACGCCCTCTTTCAACTGTCCATTTACAGTGATGCGCATTTGCGGTGGCTTGGTAACACGCAGTGTGCCTGTGACAATCGCATGTTCGGCGTCCGTTGACCCAATACCCCAAGCTAAAGCGCCCAATGCGCCTTGGCTACACGTATGACTATCCGGGCAGACGAGTGTCAAACCCGGCTGCGCAATACCCAGTTCTGGCGAAATGACATGAACAATACCTTGATCTGGGTCCAAAATATCGATCAAATTAATAGCTGTTTCATGTGCGGCCTCGCGGGTAGCCGTAATGAAAACATCCCCGCCCGGCGTGCGCGCCTCATCGCGGCCTCGCACAGCCCTATTGGAGACAATATGATCCATTGTGCAGAACACAGTTTGGGGCGCGCGCGGCCTACGCCCGTTTTCAACGATAGACTTAAGGGCAATACTACCTGTGCGTTCGTGTAAAAAAACGCGGTCAATAGCGATTAAATGCTCACCGCCAGAGAGCTGTTTAACGCTATGGCTGTCCCATAATTTATCGAAAAGTGTGTTGGCCATAGTGTTATTTTTTGACGCTATAGCCCTGCCCACTCGCAAGGGGCTCATTGTTTATGAAAGCCATGATCAAGCGAATTAAGTCATCGTCCGCTTGCACCCGAGCTCGGTTTTTTGGACGCCCATATAAGCCATTAAAATAATGATCTTGACCCTCGAAAATAATTGCCTTTGCTTTTCCCTTCGGTGCCCCTTGATACATATCGAGATGGTCTCGCCAGTCCTCAATCATGGTAGGTACAATATCTTCGGTCCCTGTTACAATGAGAGTCGGGCTCTGAAGCTTGGCAAAGGATTCATCCGTCAACACGTTAGGAATAATACCCGGTGGAGACAAAGTAATGGCATGGCTAGGCTGGCCCAAAGCACTTTCCTTCAAAAGGCTTTCATCCGGACTAGCGCCTGCGAAATAAGCCGTCGGCACCGCCCCAAAAGAATGACCTATAGACACCCACTTGGTATCCGCGCCGTAGTTTTGGGCGATATGCTCCAAAATGAGTTGATGATCTTCTATACGATAAGCTGTGTAATTTTTCGGCGAGAAACGCGTGTTAAGCGGGTGAGACTTAGAGTCCGGATGGACTGGAATAGCGACGTGATACCCTCTCTCAATCAAAGGCTGCGCAATGGCGTCATAATCGTGACTGCCTGCAAATGTACCGTGAGATATGACGGCGAAAGGACATTTTTTGCAAGAGAGGTTGCGTGATAAAAATCTTACCGGAACATCCCGCTCATTCTTGCCACTTAGCGTTAGGGTCTGATCAGAATATGGCAGGGCTAGTCCCAATCCAGATGCAATCAAATTTGGCAAAGCCGTATCATCCCAATCGAAACGCACATCACCAATGCGCACAATGACTAATTTCTCTTTTTGCGATATATAAACGCGTTGCCCGCCAAACCCGTCAAAAAACACAGTGTCAGACACCTTAAACGGCGCAGCACTCGGTATTTTCATTGGTGTGCTTGGCCCATAACTCCGCGTACCGTCAGGGGCGTCTCCCAACCAGACACCCAGACCATAATTCGGATTAAGCGCCGACGGACGTAAAAGAGTGTCTACCGCCAATGTCGGAATAATTGTTCCGTCATTTTGAGCAATTAAAATACCGAGCTTAAGCCAATCGCGCGGACTGGCTTGCATCCCCGCATAAAAACGCGGTGCACCTGTCTTCGTCTCGGACCAGAGAAAAGCATGTTGGGCTCCTAGGGGCTGCCAAAGACGCTGGGATAAATACTCAGCATAGGTTTGAGAGGTTTTCTGCATAAGAGCCGCCCGTATCGCAGCGCCCGCAACTTGGTATTTTACATTTGAATAATCGAACACGGCTTCGTCTGATACCAGCTTTGCATCCAATGCCGTTTTTTCGACCTTATGACTGAGCATTAAGTTAAGAGCATCCAGAGTTGGAGGGTTAAAAGAATAGCGTTCTGTTCTTGGCTCATGGTGAAGCATTTGCCGGATCGTCAGCTTTTCACGTCCTCCTTTTTTATAGGCGTCAACATAATCACTAACGGGTGCGTCTAGATCGAGCAATCCATCAGCCTCCATAGTAGCGGCAACGATACCGAGTACGGATTTGTGGAGCGAGAAAGACCTAGAGCGCTGCTGAGGTGAAACGCTCTCCGCATATACCTCATAAACAAGATTGCCATTATGCCAAACCAATAATGCCTTGCCGCCTGTTTGCTTCCAGTTTTCATGTGCCGCCTGCAAAGAAGAACCGGGCAAAGGCGTCACATTTAACTGATTAGAATCGCGGCCTTGTACGCGTTGCAATGGGGATTGATTGGCAATGTAATAAACATCGAACCCGCCTTTTTGAGCGTTCGGTAAGTTTTTAAGAAGCGTGAAATTAAACGCAGCAATAATCGCAGCAAGAACACATAAAAGCCCAAACCCCCAGCCCGTAAATTTTAAAATACGCTTATAAACAGGTTTCAAAGCTCAATCCTATGAAGCGAAATTACGAAGATAGGTTTCTGCATCCTGCTCTGAAACCACATCACCATATTTAGCATTCATATCAAATAGGTTTGCATTATGTGGATCTGCGTGACGATCCGCGCAAGCTTCGGCAACAATGATAGGCCGAAACCCATAAGAACAGGTATCCACGCATGTCGCGCGGACGCAGCCTGATGTGGTTAGGCCGGTAATAATCAAAGTATCCACCCCCAAGGCTGTCAGGGTGGATGACAACGACGTGCCAAAAAATGCACTCGGATATTGTTTGCTTAGCAATATGTCTTTGTCATTTGGCACAAGTCCCGAGGGCCAACCATTCGCAGGAGCGTTCGGCACAAAATTGCGCAGCGGCTTCGCCTTTTTAAAAAACACACCGCCTGTAATGCCTTTGGGGTCATAGACCACATTCGTTACTATGGTCGGGATGTCATTGGCGTGAGCAATTTCGCGAAGACGTAAAGCGCTATCAAGTGCCTCTCCCGGATTTGCCCATAACTCGTTAGACTGGCGAAAATAAGCCTCGACAAAATCGATCAAAATGAGAGCCGGTCTCTCCCCAAATCCAAGAGTGTTATCATAGACGCCTGCATAATTTTCATCTTGGCTGGACATACAAGCTTACTCGGCTGGTTGGTTAAAATGATCTTGAGCATTATCCAAATACCAACTCGCTAATTCCTCGCGTGTGCACCACCATACATCTTCAAGCGATTTGGCATAATCGAGGAATTTAGTCAGATACGCCATGCGATAGGCCCGACCTGACACATGGGGATGGGTCCCGATATTCATGATGCGGCCACTTTGCGCTCCTTCTTCATAGAGCACACGCAGCTCC
>CAZHPV010000083.1:0-9712 GCA_964534845.1 uncultured Caulobacterales bacterium | reverse complement strand
GGAATATTACGGCTATGCGCAAAACGGCAAACCGCAAGGCGCAGGCTATCTTATCGTACATGGCCGCGAAGGTAGCCATACCCTAGAGGGTACCTTTGACGAGGGACTCGCTAACGGTGTTATGCGGGTTTCCGAGGCTGGCAAGAAAAATGTTATTCGGACTTACAGAAAGGGCCGTGATGTTGGCAAAGCAGCCAAGGGGCATAATGTTATTTCGCCTTTTGATGGTCCAACTTAAGGTGTTTAGATTAGGCCTTTAATTCTGCGTTGGATGAACCTTCACTTTATGCCCGCACCTCATCTCAAGAAACACACTTAGACATCAAGCCAAGTCAGACTGGAAAGCAGTGACGGCACCCGTTTGCGGGTAAGAGGACCTTTGAGTGAAACTAACGGTTAATGTAGTTAACGTGACATAACCTTTTCAAAAAAGTCATTATTCATATTCGTATCCTATGTGGTGATTAAGTTGATATATGTTTTAAGCCATTGCGTAAAATCAGTTAAAGCTTGATTATCGGACTTTGCATCCACCGCAAGATAATAACCATCTATAGGTTCAACTTTAGCTGCATGAACTTGACGTAGAGTGCCGTCTGCCAAAGGCGGCGCGGCAATTAGGGAACTGACAAGTGCAAGGCCGGCCCCGTGCCTAGCAAAATCTACGGCAAGACCATAGGAGTCAGCAAAAACACTTGGCTTAAATGTTACATCTAATTTTGATTTTTTTACCCAATATTGCATTGTATTCGATGTACCAATGGTTTGAATAAAAGGTAATTTTTGAAGATCTTTTAAGTCTAAAAACCCCTGCGTCTTTGGAAGTATTTTAGGGGCTCCAACAAGGATAAGGCGATCTGGCCCTAAGGGCTCAGCTTTGTGACCTACATGTTTTTTTGATCCAAATCTTATTTCGATATCAGCCGCAGACGCGATAAAATCATCAGGCCAGAGACTCGTGATAATGCGTATGCGTGTATTCGGGTAGAGAGTTTGAAATTTTGAAAATTGAGGGACAAGATGCCATTGCGCAAAGCTAACACTTGCCGCGATGGTAATTAATTTATCTGGAGATGGCGTCTCGAAAGACAATATAGCATTTGTTATCTGAGATATAGCGGTCGAAATATGCGGTAATAAACGTCGTCCTGCATCAGTAAGCGCTAAACCTCTTGCTTTTCTAAGAAAAAGCAATGTGTCTATGCGATCTTCCAGCGCCCTAACATTTTGACTGACCGCAGATTGTGTTACGCCTAGCTCTGCTGCGGCCGCCGTAAAACTTAAATGCCTAGCCGCACTTTCAAAAGCGCGGAACCAAGCTAATGGAGGGATTGTACGTGCCATAAGCCTCAACTTACTCATTAGTGTTGCTAATGATTAAGGGCTATATATTTCCATTTGTCAACACGGTCTTTTTCATTGAGATTATACGGAGGAAAATTCACTACAGGACTGTTTAATGACGCCAAATATAAGAAAACTTGTCACATACGAAGAAGAAGTTCTCGTTGAGGGATTTAAGAAAGTCAAAGAGCCTTGGCGTTTATATGCAGTGGCAGCCGTTCTGGAAAATCCGTGGGCTGGACGCTTTGTAGAAGATTTAAAACCCGAAATCATGGCCTTTGGCCCCAAAATGGGCAGCCTAATGACAAAGCGTTTATTACAGCTCGCTGGAGGCGGGGACGCCGTTGAAGCCTATGGCAAGGGCGCCGTTGTTGGCCTTGACGGCGAGATCGAGCACGCATCGGGTTTAATTCATACTTTGCGCTTTGGAAATCATTTTCGAGAGGCTGTGGGCGCTAAAAGCTATCTCGCTTTTACCAATACACGAGGCGGCGCGAATGCCCCCATTATGATCCCCCTCATGGATAAGAATGACGCGGGCCGGCGCTCTCATTATTTGACGATACAATTTTCTATATCTGACGCCCCGCGCGCCAATGAAGTTGTCATTGCCATTGGAGGGGCATCGGGGGGCCGCCCGCATCACAGAATTGGTGACCGATATCAGGATTTGAAAGATTTAGGCCATGACTTGGACAACCCGGCCGCGGTTTAAATCAGGCAATGGCCTATCTGGTTATCAGATTGGAGCGGGCCCGAAGCTTGTTCTTTTGCATGGCGTGGGATTAAGGGCTGAGGCTTGGAACGGCATTAGTGACTATTTGAGACATGATTTTAGTGTTCACGCCATTGATCTCCCCGGACATGGAGAGAGTGAAAGCCTGAGGGGCACTGAAGCGAGGTTAGAAGATTATTCTATGGCGATTGCAAACTATTTGGATGGTTTTGAGCAGCCCGTTCATTTGGGAGGACATTCAATGGGTGCAATGATTGCGCTCGATATTGCAACTCGGTGGCCAAAAAAACTTAAAACCGTCGCGGCCTTAAATGCCATTTATGGTCGTTCAAAAGCTGCGTCGAAAGCTGTTAAAGCCCGCGCGCACGCGTTAAAAACTATCGATCAAAATGATTTGAATACAGATGTAACTATGACTCGTTGGTTTGGAGATAACCCAATGGGAGAAACTTTGAAAGCCGCTAATGCTTGCAATAGATGGTTACATCAAACCTCAATTTCGCAATACCAAAAAGCCTATCATGTCTTTGCTAATAATGATGGACTCTCACCCAATCAGCTACTTAATTTGAGCGTTCCTGCCTTATTTATGACGGGGTCAGATGAACCCAACTCTACCCCGCAAATGTCTCATGATATGGCAGAAACTGCGCCATCGGGCACATATAAACTCATTGAGAATGCCGCCCATATGATGCCAATGACACATGTACAGCAAGTCTCGCTAACCCTCCAACAACACTTTAAAGGTTAAAAAAATGGATTTTTCATTATTCGCCCACATGGAAAGATTAACCCCGGAGCAACCGCACGATGTTCTCTATGAAGAATTTTTAGGTTTGTGTACCATGGCAGATGAAGGCGGAATGCGCGCGATATGGACTGGTGAACATCATGGCATGGAATTTACCATCGCCCCCAATCCTTTTATAACGATAACCGATCTTGCCAGACATACAAAAAATGTTCGTCTTGGGACGGGTACCGTTATCGCGCCGTTTTGGCATCCGATTAAATTGGCAGGCGAAGCCGCTATGACAGATTTAATCACAGGCGGAAGATTAGAACTTGGCATTGCGCGCGGCGCTTATTCCTATGAATATGAGCGCCTCTCTCCGGGCCTTGACCCGTGGGAAGCCGGACAGCGTATGCGCGAGACAACCCCGCTACTTCGCAAATTATGGAGCGGCGATTGCGAACATCAAGGTGAGTATTATAGCTTTCCATCATCAACATCTGCGCCAAAACCACTACAAGAGAATGGACCACCCATTTGGATTGCGGCGCGCGACCCGAATAGTCATGAATTTGGCGTCCATAATGGATTTAACATTCAAGTCACACCGCTTTGGAATGGTATTGAGGAAGTAAAAACCCTCATAGAGCGGTTTGATGCCGCTTGTGAGAGTTATTCAGGCCCTCGCCCAAAATGTATGCTTTTGCATCACACATATGTTGCGGCGGATAGTGATGAAGCTGACAAAGCCTCAAACACACTGAGCCGATATTTCAACTATTTTGGAGCTTGGTTTCAAAATAAGCGACCCGTATCTCAAGGCCTCATTGAAACACTATCTGATGCAGATATAGCTGCGAATAAAATGATGGCGGCTGAAAACCTTCGGCGTGACTTGACAATTGGAACCGCACAAGACGTTATCGACCGGATCAAACAATATGAAGACTTAGGTTATGATGAGTTCGCATATTGGATTGATAGTGGTATGAGCGCAGAAAAAAAACGTGTGTCACTCGCGCGTTTTATTGATGACGTTATGCCCGCTTTTACATAAGGAAAGATATGTCTGACTTACCGCATTACCAACTTTTTATTGACGGTATTTGGTGCGAAGGTAGCGCATCTCAAATTATGGAAAGTGAAAATCCTGCTACGGGTAAATCATGGGCGACATTTGCATGTGCTTCAGCGAAAGACGTTGACCGCAGCGTAGGTGCCGCTAAGCGGGCGTTAAATGATCCGGCTTGGCGCGATTTAACGCAAACCGCTCGCGGAAAGCTTCTTTACCGTCTCGCTGATCTTATCGAAGAGAACGCTGAAATAATTGGCCGTGTCGAGTCATCTGATAGTGGTAAGCTCGCGATTGAAACAGTAGGACAATGCAAATATGTCGGTGATTATTACCGCTATTATGCTGGCCTTGCGGATAAAATAGAAGGCCGTGTTCTGCCAATAGATAAACCGAACATGCATGCTTATACAACGCGGCGGCCTATTGGCGTGGTGGCTGCCATCGTCCCATGGAACGCGCAGATGTTTTTAACGGCCACAAAGTTAGGCCCCGCACTCGCGGCAGGCTGCACAGTAATTTTGAAAGCATCAGAAATTGCTCCTGCTCCCATGCTAGAATTTGCAAAACTGATTAATCAAGCTGGATTTCCGCCAGGCGTCATATCTGTCATTACGGGTGATGCAGAAAATTGCGCTATCCCTTTAACCCAGCATCCTGATATAGACCGTATTGCCTTTACGGGCGGCCCTGAAACGGCGCGTCACGTGATACGTAATTCGGCTGAAAATTTCGCAGTCACAACATTAGAGCTTGGCGGTAAATCTCCCATTATTGTGTTTGAAGATGCTGATTTAGAGAGTGCTGCAAATGGATTGATTGCCGGAAATTTTGGTGCATCAGGCCAGTCTTGTGTCGCAGGCTCACGCGGTTTTGTGCAGCGTTCTGTTTATAATAAAATTGTTTCATTAATCGAAGAAAAGTCTCAAACAATAATTGTTGGCGACCCACAAAAACAGACAACGCATTTAGGTCCGCTCTGTACAGCGGCCCAAGTTAACAACATAGAAAAGGTATTGAAAAAAGCTGTCAAACAAGGCGCAAAAATTCGTTTTGGTGGACAACGTCCAGAAGGCCTAGTTGGAAATTACTTCAACCCAACTTTAGTGGAATGCCCCAAGCTTGATATCGAAACGTTTAAGACCGAGATGTTCGGCCCTGTGATGTCCTTAATGCCATTTGATAGTGAAGATGAAGCTATCAAACTCGCGAATGAAAGTGAGTATGGCCTTGGCTCAGGTGTTTTTACACAAAATCTATCTCGGGCACACCGCGTATCTGATCGCATAAATGCTGGAATATGTTGGGTGAATACCTACCGCGCGATTTCACCGGTTGCCCCTTTTGGCGGCATTAATCAATCTGGTTATGGACGAGAAGCCGGACAAGAAGCCATTTTAGATTACACACGGACTAAAACCACATGGATAGATACCTCAACTGAGCCTATGTCTAATCCATTCGTAATGCGTTAGTTTCTTAATGTGGGTGTGTCGCCACGTAAAAAACTTTAAATCAAACTGGTACGTAAATTGGGGGTTGGGCACTCACCCAACGTAGGGGCAAAAACCCATTATACTAAAATGGCGGCACAAAGCCGCCAGTTTAACTCTATATTACACGCAATGTTAAAAATTCGAGTGGGCTAAATATAAAGCTTCAAATAGGTATTAAGACTTAACCGACTTGAGCGGTAGACAGGTCTTTTATATCGGTCCATTGGGCCAACATTTCTTTGACTCTATCAATCACTATGGGCTTTGCAATATAGTCATCCATATCATTATCTAGACAGTCCTGCCTATCGCCTTTTAGGGCGTGGGCAGTAACCGCAATAATCGGTGTACGGGGACGCTTAAGCGTCACTTCTAAGGCTCTAATAGCCTTCGTAGCCTCATATCCATTCCAATCGGGCATTGAAATATCCATCAAAATAATTTTCGGATTGAGCAATTTCCACTTATCAACGGCCAAGCGCCCGCTAGGCACAATTTTGAATGACAAGCCCATATCCTCCATGATGTACCTAATGAACATCTGATTGACTTCATTATCCTCAGCAATGAGAACGTCTACCTCTCCAGCAGCGCCCCCCGCAGTTTGCGCAATTGGGTTTTGATGAATATTCGCTGTAATATCAGTGACAGTGCGTTCAGCCGCTAAATCTTCTTTGATGACAGTGTCCACGACGGAAGCCCCGCCACTAGAAATCGCTTTTGATATCACTCGCAGTAACTCTTTATATCGTGTCGGTTTGGTGATATATCCATGGACGCCAATGTTTTTTAGACGTTGTTTTAATCCATCATCATCAACGGACGAATATAAAATCAGAGGAATATGTTTGTAGTTTTCATGCGATTTCGCAGTACGAATAAAGTCCTCGCCCGTCATTTCGGGCATTTGATAATCGACGATTACAAGATCTATAGGAATATTTTTTTCCGCAGCTTTTGCTAAAACAGCGAGTCCTTTTTGCGCCGAATTCACGGATATACATTTACATGTTTCACTTGTGAGCTGTTCTTTTAGAATTTCATGGTTCGTAACAATATCATCAATGATCAAAATATTACCACTTATAGAGGGGAGGTCTTCAACTATAGGGTTTACGGCGTCTTCAGTGACGGCAAGCTCAATATTTACTGTAAAAGTCGAGCCCTTACCCACTTCACTTACAGCTGTGATATCGCCATTCATTAATTTTGCTAAATTCGTAGCAATATTTAAACCTAGGCCCGTGCCTTCATATTCTCTGGTTGTGCTGCCATCAGCTTGCCTAAACTTTTCAAAAACGTGGGATAATTGATCTTGTTTTATGCCAATACCTGTATCACTGACGGCTATATTCAGTTTTGCCATTTTATCTGTTACCGTTCCATTCACATTAACGAGGACATGTCCTTCATGTGTGAATTTAAGCGCGTTCCCGACAAGATTTGTAAGAATTTGCCTCACGCGACCAACATCTCCGATATAGGTTTCAGGCAAATCAGGATCAATACGCAGCAAAAGGTCTACGCCTGTATCCGTTGCGGCCGTCGAAAGTAGGCTCGTAACGTCTTCCAAGCTTTCGCGAAGTAAAAAGGGTGAATGATCAAGTTCAATATGACCCGCTTCAATTTTTGAGAAATCAAGTATATCATTTATAATTGTGAGCAAGGCTTGACCTGACCGGTCAATCGTATGAACAAATTCGCGCTCTCGGTCACCTAACTGGCAATTGGCTAGTAATTGCGTCATGCCCATAATGCCGTTCATAGGCGTACGGATTTCATGGCTCATATTGGCTAAAAACTCAGACTTAGCCCTATCGGCATCCATCGCGTTAAATTCTGCTATTTTATGATGCGTAATATCTACGCCTGTACCAAACATTTTATAAGGCTCGCCAATTTCATTATAAAAGGCTTTTCCGATAAACCGCGTCCAAATTGTTTCTCCTGTATTGGGACGAATAAGCCTATATTCAAGATCATAACCTGAATGATTATTTATGCTCTTTTGCACTTCGGCCCTGACCATATCTAGATCTTCGGGATGGACGAATTTGTGGAAATCGGTAAAATTAACAGGCGTTCCTGGTTCAACGCCAACAATTTCATAGAGTTTACGCGACCAAATTAATTGACCAGTTTCAACGTTATACCCCCAAACTCCAAGGTCGGAGCATTCCACAGCAAGCTTGAATGTTTCCGCATCATCTAAAAAATTAGGTCTTACGTCCCGAGTAACTTTTCCCATAGTGAAATTTCACTATTTAAGGTTAATATTACTTTAAAATACGGATGAAGGTAATTATGCAAACTTTGGACTGTAAGGATTAATCTTCATCAGGAAAAGAAATATTTCCGAACATGGGTCCCCGTCACCACGCAAGATACTCTAAATCAAACTAATCCATATTTAAATCTGAAACAATTTATAAGACGACGGACATGCTTCATTACGTATCTCTTCTATAAGCGATAACGGAAAGATATTTTACTGGCTTTTCGATCATCTCAGCGGGACCATGAAAGGCGCCTGAATTAAACAAAAGCGTATCACCCGGCTTCATATTATATGTTTTTCCACCATGGGTGTAATTTACACATCCAGACAACATATGAATTAATTCGATACCCTCATGTTTGAAATTTGTATATGTCTCCGCATTCTCAGTGAAAGTAATCAGGTAGGGTTCAATTACGATATCTCCTTCCAATGCATGACCTAACAATTCATATATGTGCCCGGCCTTTGTGCCGCGCCGATCTATTGTAACGCCTTGTCCTGCTGCGACAAATGAGCAATCAAAATCTTCGTCATAAGTTGAAAACAGGTTCGAGATTGGAACATTCAATGTGTTTGATAGTATTTTCAAAGTTTTCAAAGACGCTGATATCTGACCATTTTCAATTTTAGACAACATACCCTTTGACTTTAAGCGTACCGTCATCATTGAGAGAAACTTTAGATTTATATGTCTTTCCGTCTTTTGGATTGTAAATTTTCCCGCCCTTCCATTTATCGTCTTTCGCTTTGAACCCCCAGAGCATCATGACGCCCACAAGAGGCCGCCCCTTCAAGCTGTCATCGGGGTTATTGCGGTCAACAACCGAAGCGCCGTTTGGATCAACCCAGGTGATTTCTCCGCAAGGTCGATCTGGCTCGCAAAATGAAATGTTAACAATCGCGCTGCCCGTATCTGTCCGCCAGTGCCCCAAAATTCCGTCCGCTTTTTCAGCACTGGCTGATATAGTCCCCGCCGCCAAGCTCAGCGCCACGCCTATCCTGAGATATTTCATAGAGTGAGGTTTCATGAAAATTCCGTTGACGACATATGTTTATTCTACTGTATATTATTGGCGCACCATATCACATTACGCCCAAAGTAAACAGCTCACTAATGGAACTTATACCGAAGAACATCCGGAAATGATGTAAAATTCGTTCAACTTTGCGCCTTTATTTTATGAACCCTTATATTTTACAGACCTTAGGAGAAGAAGACCTCTCCGGATTCAAGAGGCGGGTTTTAGCCTTGGTTTATGAAAACGAGAATTTTCGACATATTCGACGAGCTCTTAGAATTTTTCTAACCTAGATATGGTTCGAGGCTTCTAAATTTATACAAAAATAAAACCCTAGAGCAAAAAATCTATCGCGGAGAGATCATCGATATCATTGACCCCAGTTAGTTCAATACTGTTATCTTCATCAAGGAAAATAAATACCGTATTGTTTTGCTCCACAAGGTTGAGCTGAGCAAAATCATCGAAACCGTAATCGGTTAAATCAATTCTATCCGTACCGGCTTCGAAATCTCCGATCTGATCAAAGTCATCGCCTCGGACAAAAACAAAGGTATCCGCTCCATCCCCACCAAATGACAAGTCATTTCCCGCGCCTCCATTAAGTGTATCATTGCCAGCATCTCCGCTCAGAAAATCCTCGCCA
Organism: uncultured Caulobacterales bacterium; assembly: GCA_964534845.1. Classification (GTDB taxonomy): domain Bacteria; phylum Pseudomonadota; class Alphaproteobacteria; order Caulobacterales; family Maricaulaceae; genus CALCKU01. The sequence goes on along the minus strand of CAZHPV010000083.1, from coordinate 382 downwards.
AAGCCGCCATTAAGCGTATCCGATCCTGACCCGCCAATGAGTGTGTCATTGTCAAGATTGCCATTCAAGACATCATCGCCATCACCACCGTCAAGGAAGTCATTGCCCGTATTTCCAAATAATTCGTCATTGCCTGATCTACCACTTAGGGCATCATCACCAGCATTCCCGATGATCTGGTCGTTGCCATCGCCCCCATCGATTACGTCATCACCAATCCCGCCCTCAAGCGCGTCGTCACCCTCACCGCCAACGTCATCAGGTGTTGGAGTCACAGGCGGCGCATCATCAATAGGCAGGTCATCAAATATGAAATCACTGGCACTTAGCGCGTTGATATCGGTCAAATTAGTGAAAGTGACACTTTGGTTTTCCGAGAAGA
>CAZHPV010000082.1:0-9917 GCA_964534845.1 uncultured Caulobacterales bacterium | reverse complement strand
CTACCCAAAGGGCACATGGCTGCGCAGCCCGCATATGTCTATGCATCACCCATTCTCTAAGGACGGTTGTCTTATTTATGTAAAGACGGGGCACTTGCCTTTAGAATAACCCTTTTCACTCACTATCCACAACTCCCTGAAAGGACATATTATGATTGGATATACTACAATTGGTGTCAAAGACATCGAAGCCGCTAAAAAGTTCTACACAGAGCTATTTGATGCTGAAGTTCTTGTTGACGTTGGTCGTCTTGCGATGATCGGCAAAAGCATATCAGAGCCTAAGATCGCTGTCTGTGAGCCATTTGACGGTAATGCACCAAGTGTTGGTAACGGCTCTATGGTCGCATTCCCCGGCGGATCACGCGAAGGCGCAGATGCGCTTTATAACAAAGCTATTTCGCTGGGCGCGACATGCGACGGTAAGCCTGGGTCCCGTATTGAAGGCCAATTTTACGGTGGTTATGTCAGAGACGCTGACGGAAACAAGCTTTGTTTCTTCGACTTTAGCTAGGCCTAAAGTCACACCTAAAATATAATGACTGCAGGCCTAAGGGCCTGCTGTTTTTTCCCCCCTGCCCCCCAATAAAATTGCCATACGGGTTTAACATGCAAATTACCGGCCCCATCACTGCAGATTTGAATTATATCAAACCTGATGCAACAATCGCCCCAGAAGTTTTTTATTCCGGCGGTGCAGCGCCCCAAAGATATAATGAGGCTTATGCCTTTATGAGCGCCAACATCGAAGATGGCCGCCCCTCGCATGAAGACTTCCAAATCCACAAGCAAGGCTTTCAGCTCGTCAATTCGCCAACCCAGATAGATAATTTCGAAGATGAAACCTTGGTGACAGGCGCCTATTATGACGAGGTCAAAGAGATCGTGAAAAAGATAACGGGCGCGCGCGATGTCTATGTCTTTGATCACACGATAAGACTTGGAAAAACCAATAGTAAGCGCAAGCCCGCGCACCATGTCCATAATGATTACACCATCAGAACAGCGCATAGCCGCGCCGAAGAACGTGTCGGTAAAGCGCTATTTGCCAGCCTGGCTGGGCGCCGCATGATCCAGATTAATCTATGGCGGCCTCTGGTTGATATCGTCCACCGATCCCCCATCGCCTTTTGTGATGCTACGTCTATTGATAAGCGGGATTTTATCCCCACCAATATTCACTTCCCCGATACAGACCATGTTGGTGAAATATACGCCCTGCGGAAGGCAGCTGGTCAGAGATGGTCATATTTTTCCCAGATGACCCATGATGAAGCCGTCTTGATTAAAGGCTATGATAGTCTCACTGAAGGGGTTTCCCGCTTTACGCCGCACACAGCCTTTGAATATCCCGATCAGGACCCCGATGTGCCGCCGCGCAAGAGCATCGAAACACGCACATTCGCCTTTTATTAAAGACGGCCGCGCTACTTTGCAGCGATTGTCCATTGCTTAAGCGAGGCCTCGACCTCATCGCAGGTCTCTAACTGCAGTGGCCGTTTCACCCAAGGCCCCGCAGGCACGGTTTTGGAAGCAACTGTCACGCAGCGCGCTTGATCTTGCGCGAGCCGTATCGTCTTATCACTGGCATTATATGCAAATTTTTGACGCGGATGGTCGCTACATTCGAGCAAGGCGAATACCGTTACATCGCTCGCAATGAAGGCCTGCATGCAATATCCCTCAAAGGGATAGGACATGACTTGTTGTGTCTGCGCATTATACTCAAAGCGCGTATCATGCCCTGCATAACCGCGCGCGGCACCCTCTTTGGCGGGTTTGCAAGAATGTGTTTGCATGAGATCAGTTTGGCCGGGGCCATAAGTATCCATACAAAAGCCGTATCCGTTCGGCTCATCAAGATTTGCGCTTAGAACAATATAGGGCGCATCAGATGGAACCTCTGGGGCTGTGTTAGCTGGTATAGAGTTGGAAGCAACTGCTGATGTCGCTGAGGTTTCTTGTGTAGAGGTCGCTTGTTTAGAGGTCTCTGGCGCACAGGCCGCCGCACATATGCACACACTCGCGCATAGACTTAAAAAATTTCGCACAATAAACTCCGTAAATGGCTATTTGCCTCGGTCCTTAACCTTTTTGAACCCCAATAAAAAGACAAATCCCACTATCGCAACAATCGGCAGGTATTTTTTCGCTTCCTCCCCGGCGACTTCTCCCAATATTTTGAAAAGTCCGAAGGCGATGCCAATATATATCAAGGCCGACAAAAAAATGAAGCTGGCAAATTTAACAAATGACGCCTTAAAAAATCCTGCGGCAATATAAAGTGGAATTCTGGTGCCCGGTACAAACCGCGCAACCATGATGGATTTGCCGAGATTGTGAACTATACTGTCCTTTGCTTTCAACACATGCGGGCCCTCGGCATGTTTTCTTGCCCATGGCTGCGAAATGGCCGCGCGCCCTAACCAATATTTCCATAAGTCACTTATCGTGAGACCTATTGTAATTGCGACAAACATCCATAAGGGTGTCCCAATACCACTGACTGATGCGGATGCCGCGCCTAAAACAGCGGCGTCTTCTTGAATAAACGGACCTATAAGCGCACAAAGATATGCGATCCATTCCGTGTTTTCTATGGCAAGTTTCATCGCGTTATCTCTTCCAATTATTCACATGCGTCGCCCTCTTTAATACAAACTTTTTGATAGGGCTAGCTTAGCGTAACAGTTTAATTAGGAGTTCGGAGGTTTATTGGTTAAATATGATCTATCCAAGGCCCAAAAATTACCCTCTATATGGGTAAGCGGCCGCTCTTGTGTACCCGGTTTGCTTCCTGTTCTAATCAGCGTAATAATATCCGATAGAGCACCGGGATGTTGGCTAAAATAGCCATGACCGAGAAATCCGGATACGTCTTTAACATTGACGAATGAAACATTTTTGACGTTATTAAATATCTGTGCTTCGCGCTCGCTTTGCCTATCCGCCGTTAATTTTCCGAACCGTATTCCACGCATGAGGCCTTGCGCAACGCCAAGTGCGCTATCGCCTTCATTCATATAGATTGTAATTTGACCAAAGGCAGGGCCAAATTTTTCGGCAATAAGGCGCTGCGTCACGACGCCGTAATCCAGATCTGGTGCGGCCATTATAAGGTTTTTTACTTTAAGCGACTCCGTGGGTTTTTTACCAGCGGCCCGGTGCTCTATAACTAACTCACGTAAGGCTGTGGTGGTAATATCCGTGCCGCGGCTATGCGCTATTATATGAATATTTTCGACCTCCGGCATTGAGGATATGACCCTGAGCGTTTCTTTGAGGTGATAGACTGTAAATTCACCCGACTCTCTGTCGGTGAAATATCCAAATAAATTACCACTGCCAGAGGGCCAAGAATAGGCGATGGGTACGGCCTGCCTTCCGCCAAAATGCCAAACATCATTGAGACCTAAGACCGCCTTTTCAAATGACACGTTGAACCCGTGAACATAGAGAATTATGTCTGTTTGATTGGCTGATCTTAGTCGCTCGGCAATGGTGGTTCGAACGGTGTCTATACTTTGACTATATTGTGTCGCTTCGTCTTGCTTTACAATAAGGCCGTCAGGTGTGGCGCTAAATATCAGAGGCGTTTCGGGAAATCGATTAACCTCATCAATCGATGTGATCTTTACCGACGGTCGTTCTGAATTTAACAGGCCCGCGCCAATTAATCTATCCCATGAGATATCATCACCATATGTGACGGTGGCTTCGCCAAACGCCATGGAGGCCGATCGTTCTTTGTCATACCGCGTCAGACCTTCACCCTCAGATACCGGATTACGGTCAGTCATATAAAATATTTTTGATGTAATGCCTTGTTCGGATGATGCAATATCCTGTACCGGATATGGAGCCTGTGAACTATATAAATTGGGCGTTATCGGAAGCTTATGAACGGTCGAACAGGCTGTTAGGAATGATAGTATTAGGAGAAAGCTCAAATTACGAAGCGAAAAGAAAATCTCTTTCAATATTCTTTTCAAAGCTGTCATTTGAGGTCTCTCCCTTTAAGTTTAAGAACTTTTCTTCGCTGTCTTTAATTTTGTGAATATGAAATATAACACAAGGAAGACAGCGGCTAAAAGCGGAAGATACAGCTTTAGTTTGTCGCCCGCAATTTCTCCAAATACATGAAACAGGCCAAAAGCTATACCGAGATATAGAGCAGCTGATGTTATCACGAAAAACAGAAATTTGCCAAAGTTTACACCAAAAAAACCTGCACCGACATAAAAGGGAATACGCACAGCAGAAATAAACCGCGCCGTATAAAGCGATTTCCCGAGATTGCCATTAACACTATCTCCCGCCTTTAGGATTTTTGGATTTTGAGTGTATTTTTTGGCCCACTCACGACTTGTCGCAGCGCGGCCTAAACCGTATTTTAATGAGGCACTTGTCGTTAACCCGGCTCCCGTCAATAAAAACCCTAAAAACGGATTGCCTAAGCCGCTAGCACAGGCAGAGGCAGCGCCGAGAATTGATACATCTTCTTGCAGGAATGGTAGGAAGAAAAAACAGACATATAGGCCGAGTTGATATTGCTGTATAAAGTCGATCATAAGGCGCGGGTCGTTTTCAGAGAGATCTTGAACAGGCCAAGGCATATCAAAACCATCGCTAAAGAGAAAAAGCACTGGGGTATACCAAAAGCACCCGGCGGACAAATATGCCCTTGGGTAAGTTCGAGCACGACGCCCATAAGAGCGAGTAAAAATACAGGGGTCCAGCCAATATAAAATAGGCGTTTAACAAATGTCTTTCGTATTAGGAGCGGCACAAAAAAAACACAGAGATAGCCTAAAAAGACGATATTACAGGCTGGAATAGGCCCAAGCATAGGACACACTTCACCGTGCTGCATATGCGCAAACGATAATCTCAAGCCTGCCAGCGTTCCAAGTCCCGCAAGTAAAATCAGAGCCATTCTAGACAGTATATTAATGGACACAGATACTCCCTTACGGTGTTATGTTTTTGTCTCTTGCGGTGAACATCGCCAAAGCAAAGATAATGAAATGCGTGGCATTCATGGCTACAGGAAACACATAAAGCCCAATTTTCGTTTTGAAAAAATAAAGGGCAAACATCGTTGCGAGCAAGACGATCGGGCTAAAAATTGCCATCCATTTTGGAAAGGCGGACTTCCCGCTCAGTATCAATTTAATCCAGAGCACAGAGACTATAAGCATTGCAAGACGCAGGACATTTACAAAAGGCTCGTTATGTTCTGAAAAAAGTGTCAATAAGGGTTTGAGATCTTGTCCGGCTGCAATTTCATGCACTGTGCTGGCAAGGAAAAACCGTTGCCCAATCCACGCCGTACCAACCGCAAAAGCGTAAGCCCCGATAAGGAAAAAAGCTTTGGCCTGTTTTGGCCCCGCCGGTTCCAGTTTTTTTGACAAATGCCAATAGCCCAGCATGTAAAGCGGGGCGGCGAGAACGGCTAAGAAATGCCCGAAAGAGAGCCTGTCTGCCGAAACGTCGTTAAAATAGAGATAGTCCTTTACATCTTCGATCCCACCGTTTGGCGTGAACTGCATTGAGAACTCACCTATTCCGACCAGAATGGCACCAAGGCAGCCCGCAAGGCCTGCCAAGGTAATAAATTTAGAGTTCGTTGTCACGCCGCCCCCTACTCAGCAGAAGCTGAAATGAGAGACCCATTTTCTGGTGCATCAAATGTGCGCGTGATGCCGTTTTGAAAAGCAACCGTCACAGACGTAGCGCTCTCAGCATCGCCGAGACCAAAGATAAGGTCCCGTCCTTGATCAGAGCCCAAGCCTTGCGATGTTAAAAGCTGTTTGGTCTGGGTCAGACCGTTAGACGCCGTCACTGTGACGCGTGCGCCGAGAGAGCGAGCTGTATTAGGTAAGCGGACTTTAATCCAATTACGGTCCCCGCCCTTATTCATATAGGCCAGAGACTCACCGTCGAGGTTTGCCCAAACAAGGTCAGGCCAGCCATCACCGTTAAAATCAGAGACGATAGGCGAAATACCGAATAGCGAGTTTTCAGCCCCAGACACTTTTTCGACAGGTTGAAATTTGTCGCCGTAATTTTGCAAGATTTTACCTGGGTAATGTTGGAGTAAATCATTGGCAGGAAAGCGCGCATAATTTTGCGCCGCAAGCAGATCTTCGAGTCCATCAAGATTCATGTCCGCCATCACAGTTCCCCAACCAAAGCCATACCTAGCCGCATTCATAGCCTCAGATGTATCCGTGAATTTCAAACCACCTTCATTGTGAAAGAGCATATAGGAGGGATTAAACGGATCGTCTTTTTTCAAATCACCGCGTAAAATAATCGGCGGCAATGTGTAACCTACATTTGAGAAGTAGAGATCAACCAAGCCGTCATTATCATAATCACCGACAGCAACACCCATAGGATAGGAATACACCGAAGGGTTCTCAATCGGCGTGAATGTCATGTCTCCATTATTGGAATACATTTCCACGCGGCCTGTATCTTGTGCAATGACAAGATCGCTATCAAGATCATTATCGAGGTCGGCAAAAACGCCGAGGAATGTATTATGCTGACGCCAAACGCCGGCTTCCTTGGAAATGTCGCGCCAATTGCCTTCGCCTTCATTGAGAAAAAGATAGCTAAAGCCGCCGTAATTATCAGAGAAAATTGTCTCGCCTTCGACGAGCGCTATTTTGATATAGCCTGCGATATACATATCGGCGAGGCCGTCTTTATTGATATCACCAAAGCCGATTGAGAGCGGAACCGTATTATCCGCCAGACCCAAGCCGAGATTTACACTGCCAAATTTACCGTCGACATTCTCATGATACCAGACACCGCTCTCACGGGCTGTAAACAGGTCAGTATCCCCGTCATTGTCGATATCCATTGTCGCTGCGCCATGCGTGGCATCAACAGCGCCTTTAACGAAGTTTAGAGGTAATTTCTCAAAACGGTTATTCCTGAACGCAAAGAGTGCGTCTGCTTGCTCATCCCCGCCGCCCAAGAAAAGCTCATCTTGCCCGTCGCCATTAATATCAATGGCCGCACTGGCAAGAAAAGGCAGGGAGTTTACAAGGTCGGCTTCGTGCACAAAGGGTAACCCGACCGCTTCAAAGGCAAGGTCCGTTTCGCCTTGCGGGGTTTTTTCCGCTTGCCAATATCTAAGCGCGCCAAACGCACTCAGTAAAACAAAGACAATCACGCAAAACAGAATGATGAACACGCACCATATCAGTGTGAGCAAGCCTTTATGCATAGGTTTTTGTGTCTCAGCCATTTTTACCCAGAGTTTAGTGTGGAGCTTGTTTGCGCAAACGTAAGAATAAAACCGCAGTCAGTACAAACATCGTTACGGCGGTAAAGAAAAGGAAGTGCCCTATACCGGGTACGTTAATACCAAGCCATGGCGAAAGGTGAAACCCGATCGCGCCAACCAAAACACAAAGGCCCGCTAAGGCTCCAAACAAACGGGTGCGGGGCACAAGGATGAGTATAGCCGTCCCAAGTTCAGCGACGCCCGTTAGCATCCTTATAACAGGCTCAAATAATGAAATGCCTGATCTTTCCGCGATTATTGAAAATATCGGATTTGTGGCGCCGAATTTTTGGGCTCCAAAAAATACAAACCCTGCCGCTACGACAATCGACAATATAAGCGTTACTTTATTCATGTTAATTCTCCCTCAATATTTTTTGTTATCCGCTTTGATAAGCGGTATTGCACTTGAATTCTAGTCACAAATTAATTAAATTAGCCATCTATTCACAAAAAACCTATAAAAACAATTGTTTAGATGGATGCAGTCAATATCTCTTCGCAGGCGGTTTCTCCTTAAATATCTAGCGTCTCCTACTTCAAATAAGAACAAATACCGTATATGAGTATAAAAAATTTGGACCTTATGAGGAAAAGTAATGATCGCAGCATTGTCACTTGTTTTAATTTTCGCCATCTCTTTCTTTTTGGTGCGCGTGACGGCCGTAGCGCTGAGGCTTACCGGCCTTCCTGAGCACAATGCGCGATTTCAAGCTATTTCTGCACTGACGGGAACGGGGTTTACGACATCAGAGGCTGAACTGATTGTCAATTATCCGATCAGACGCAAAATTATCGCCTTATTGATGTTATTTGGCAATCTTGGGATAGTCTCGGTTTTATCCACTCTCATGATTTCTTTCGTTCGGACTGACGCTGATTTTCAATCGATCATGGTGCAATTAGGGTGGATAATCGGTATGACGATTATATTTTTTGTTATTATGCTCAACCCATATGTAGATGGTCTGTTTTGTAAGCTGATCGGGCGTTTTCTTGAAAAATACACATTTTTAGGCGGGCGGCATTATCGCCGATTATTGCAAGTTGGCGATAAATTAAGCATAGGCGAACATCAGTTTTTCGCTCAGGAAAGCCTTTCACCGAGCAAGGTCCAAACGGACCTAAAAGATTTGTCAATATTGGCCATAAAACGAAAATCAGGCAAAACTGAAGCTTTTTCCGAGGACATAAAGCTCATTAATCCCGGCGATACGCTCATCTTGTTTGGCCCTGATAGTGCGCATTATAGCTTCAAAGGGCTATGATCGAGTGTGCTTGCTACACCGAACTTCCAAAGCGGCCAGAATATAGCCTTACGGCAAATCGTATAAGGATGCCCCATGTCATTACCCAATAAAATGAGTGGTGTTGTGCTGACAGGTCACGGCGGTCCAGAAAAACTTGAATGGCGCGACGACCTGCCGGTTCCGGCTCTTTTAGGTAAGCAGGATGTGTTAATTCAAGTTGCGGCGGCGGGTGTAAACAACACGGATGTCAACACGCGGATAGCTTGGTACTCCAAAGGCAATGCTGCGGCCGAAGATGCAAGCTGGTCGGGTATCCCCATGTCATTTCCTCGCATTCAGGGGGCTGACGTTTGCGGGCGAATTATTGCGGTCGGCATAGGTGTTGATAATGCGCGCATTGGTCAAAGAGTCATTGTCGAACCGTGCCTGCGCGAAGCCAATGACAAGCGACTTACGCCCCCATGGTATCTCGGCTCGGAATGTGACGGCGGATTTGCGCAATATACACGCGTTGCGTCCCGGCATGCCCATACAATTCATAGCGATATGACTGATGTGGAACTGGCATCATTCCCGTGTTCCTATTCTACAGCCGAAAATATGTTAACACGCGCTGCCGTTGTACGGGGAGAGACCGTTTTGATAACAGGTGCGTCCGGCGGTGTCGGCTCTGCAACCGTACAATTAGCCCGCGCTCGCGGGGCAAAGGTGATCGCAGTAACAGGTCCTCAAAAGGCTGAATCTTTGATCGCCCTCGGTGCGTACAAAACATTGAACCGGAACGATGATTACCTTGCCGAACTAGGCGCGAACAGTGTCGATGTCGTTATTGACCTCGTGGCGGGAGAGAAATGGGCGTCCTTGCTCGAACTCTTGCGGCGCGGAGGCAGATATGCTGTGGCCGGAGCGGTCGCAGGGCCGATGGTCGAATTGGACGTCCGCACCCTCTACCTTAAGGATTTAAGCCTATTAGGGTGTACAGTTTTAGACCCAAAAGTCTTCGGTAATCTAATCAAGCGCATCGAAAACAAGGAAATCAAGCCACTCGTCGCCAAGAGCTTTCCATTGAGAGATATTGTAGCCGCACAATTAGCTTTCTTGGACAAGAATTACATCGGTAAGATTGTACTCGAAGTCGACTAGTGTGTTGCGCTTGTCTTATCAAATGTTTGTCCTAATCTGCACGTATAGATAACCTGTTCAATATTGATTATTTCTGACTGCGCAGATAGGCATTTGGGAAAGAACGCTTTTTCCAGCCTCCAATGCCGGTTTGTCTTTGGCTCGAAGATGCGTTTTGCGGAAAATGTCCGTCGTCATATAAATTGTCACAGATTTAAGCCTGGACTAAGAGAGACATT